>JAHFAK010000001.1 GCA_023250585.1 Deltaproteobacteria bacterium | reverse complement strand
TATAAAAAATTAGGCCTCCTATAGAGTAGATGATAAAGATTATGAATACAGACATTAACCAATGAGTATGAAATAAAAACAGCAATAACAAAGGGGTTACGAAGAAATAAAGAAGAGCTATAAGTATATATTTTATTTTTATGAGTGTTGGCATTAAAAAGTATATTCAATCCCTAGATTAAAAAGCACATTACTTTTATTATCATCGCGTACATAATTAAAGTTAAATACTTTTGCATAACCAAGTTTCATGGTAGCCACAAGGTTTTCGGACAGAGAAGTTTTATAACCAATTTGTCCAATCAATTTAGATTCATGTATTCTTTCTTCTATTAAAACTTCATCATATCCATCTTGAGGAGATTGAGGATCATATATTGTAGTATAAATATCACTTTCTCTCGATTCGAACCCTCCGTTAAAAGTAAAAGTGTGTTTCATCTGGTAATGATAATTAAATGTTACATCAATGCTATCTCCATCTGGGCCAAGTGCATTTGCAAGGAGATTACTTCTATCTGTCCAACCTCCAGTGTACGATGCATGTCTATAAGCAATAGGAGGAGTTCTCATCAATTCTAATCGAAGATCATATTCAGGGGTATTGGTTAATCGAGGGAAATAGAAACCTAAAATGTAAGTATCCATATCTACCAATTGATTTTCAAGAGAGTGCAAAAATCTTTTATCTTCGAGAGCAGTATCGAGATATATTTGGGTATTGTTTAAATGTTCAAGATAGAATCTAAAATTAAATGAAACTATTCTATTGGAAATATCTCTATTATGTAAATCAGTTCTTTTAAAAAACCATTCCTTAAAACCTTCCCAAAATCCAAATTCAGTAGCGCCGTCGCCTCCCCACATCAATGCTTGGCTTGCACTGAATTCAAAAAATGAAGCAGGTCTAAAACCAAACTGTGAACCGGTAAGATAGGGATGCCTGAATGTATTGAATGAGAGTCGCGCATGGAATAATTCAAATTTAAATGGACCAAGATAGGGAAGGATAATTGGATGAGGAAAAGACAATTTAATTAAGTCAAAAGGAAAAGCATTTGGTCCAAGAAGAGCGTAATTTTTATAACTATTTCCCCATACAATAGAATCTCTCCCCACCTCTAATTCGATATTATAGAAATAGGTTTTTGCATAGAGCTTATGTATTTCAATGCGACTTGTGTCCGAGGTATCATCAGAGAAAGTCAGATAATAAATTGGTTCAAAATATACTGACGCATGATTAAACAATTCTGCATAATGATTTGTTTCAACATGAGTATTTAATCCATCTTCAAAATTGCGTCCTTCTTGATTTTCAGTAAAACTTTGGACTTTTGCATCTATTGATCCAACTCCATTATTTTGAACAATTAGATGTTTTTTTGCTTTAAGAAAATCAAAATCAATACGGGCTCGAGCGATAGGTTTATAATGTAATTTCTCGTATCTCGTATCTTGTATCTCATACGCAAAGTCTTTTTTTAGTGTATTCAATATTTTTTCGACAGCAAAGAGTTCTTCTGAATCAGTGAGCTTTATTTTATTCTTCTGGGCTTCAAGTATTTGGCGAGCAATTTCTTTTCGTGTAAGTTGAGGAAAACTTTTAACCGTCGTGTGAATAAGTCCATAGCTTTCGAGTTTATTAAGATAAAAATACACGTCATCAGATATGAAAACATTGGGTGAAGCAAAAAGGAGTATAGGAAAGAAAGATATTAAAAAACGATAAAGTAGATAAAATAACAAACGATTCATAGAGATAAAATTTTTTTCTTTTATTTATATACTGGGTAATAACTTTTATTGTTTTATTATTAAAGATTAAACTTTAAGAGTCAAGGCAGCAAGAATTATTAAAAAAATTGGTGTTATGATAGAACTTGAAAGCATTGTATCCATAAGATAGGATGCTTGCTCTACTAGGGGAGTATCCATTAAGAAAAAATCGTTGCAATGAAGAAGTATCCAGTCAGAATATTTTTTTGTTTTGTGGTTATTGGCGTTGTTAACTGTACAGTAGAGAGAATTGATCGTTTCCAAAACAGTCGCCAGAGTGTGGTGGGATATCTTGGAGAATTTAATCCTTCTTTCCTTGGAATAGATAAAAGTTCTGTATGTAGAGCAGATCAAATACAAGCTATTGATTCAAAAGGAGATATTTTGCTTGGGGATATGCAAAATGATTGTTTTTTTACGATTACACTTGAGGCACATAAATCTTACATTCTTAATTTTTTATTACATGGTGAAAAACTTGCTAGACTTTCATTTATTTCGGGAATCAGTGAGTTTTCAACATCAATCTTTTTTATAAAGGAGAATCAAAAAACTATTAATCTTGGAGAAGTTACAATTTCAGGAAATATTGGATTGCCATCTATTAATCCTCTAAAAACAATAGATCGAGATGGAGATGGAATTGCAGATTTAGATGATATGGATGACGATGGAGATGGAATTCTTGATCAGGAAGAACCTGATTGTGATTTAGATTCATTTCCTGATGATCAAGATGAAGATTCACAGTGTCAAGATGTTAAATCAGATTATGCGCGAGTCTTTGCAGTCAGACCCATAAACAATAAGGAAACATATATTGCTAAAGAAGTAGTTCTTCTATCAAAAAAAGTCCGTATTCGAGTGGGATGTGCGATAGATTCTACAAGTGTAACCAATAAGACTTTTCGAGTTAATTCGTCTGAGCCTATTCAATGTGCTTTTCGTTTCTCACAAATCGGTGCGACTCAAACAGATATCAGCTGTGTACACGACAATAAACTGTTTGCAGCAGATACAATTTATACAGCTCATGTTGAAGGACTTAGATGTATAGATGGAACACCGGTTGAATCTTTAGAGTGGCATTGGAGAACAGGAATACAAACTAATGATAATATCGATTATGAAGATCAATTAGATGAAAAAGATGAAGTAGATTTTCTTTCATTTGGTGATTGGGGGAGTGGTACCAAAAATCAGAAAAAAGTAGCTCAAGCGATGAAAACTTATTGTATACAAAATAGATGTGATTTTTTGGTTGCTTTAGGAGATAATTTTTACGAATATGGAGTTACGAGTATAGATGATCCTCAATGGAGAAAAAAATATACTGAAATCTATGGTGAAATGAATATTCCTTTTTATCCTCTTTTAGGAAATCATGACCTTGACGGAAACTTTCAAGCTCAGATTGATTACTCGGCGGTTGACCCATCTTGGAGAATGGAAGGGGAGTATTATTCTGTTAAAAGATCCGATTCGCGGGATCAACCATTACTTGAAATTTTTCTCTTCACTGATTATCAATTCGATGCTACAGCTCAAGAATGGCTTCGGAACGCTATTGCTTTGAGTAAAGCACAATGGAAGATCCTGGCTAAGCATGTACCTATAATAAGTAATGGAATTCATGGGGATGATGAGCTGAGCATTAAGAGTTCTTTGCTCCCAATGATTTGTAATTCTATTGATATTGTTCTGTCTGGGCATGATCATATTTTTTCTTACTTACGAGATACTATAGATGATTGTTCTATCGACCAGATTATTATTGGGACTGGAGGAGCTGAGCTTCATACTATTGATTCCATTGATACAAGGGTTATTAGTTCGGAATCAACTCATGGTTTTGGTTGGTTTAAAGTTAACAATAAGAGTCTTCGGTTTACGATGGTTAGAAGTGATGGTAAAATTATCTACTCGACTGAATGGAAAAAATAATAAAATTTTTAATGTCCCATTGCCTTACAAGAATTTTGGTAGGGTTGTTATTTTTTTCTTACTAATTTTTAATGTTTCGTGTGAAACACTTACCTGTGAAGGTATGGTAAATGTTGAGTATGATTCGCCTCTTCTCTATGCTTATAGTTTTTCCGAGATTGGTAGTGGGCAAGGTATACAAGTTATTGATAATTTTATTTATCTATATGGAGACAGTAAGGTAGGAACCGTTCAAGAACTTGATATGCAATTACAAAAAACCGGATGGCAAGGCTTATTACTAGTGAATGATGAAGATGTGATTCCTCATCCAACTGGGTTAGCATACCATCCCAGTTATCCTACATTCATAGGATCGCAGGGAGCTATTTACTCTATAGACTGGAATCTTTTTTATACCGATCGCAATTTGACTCGAGCAATTCAAAAAAAAATTAATGCAGGGACCAGAACCACCAGACCGGAATATGTTTTTTACTTGGAGAAATGGTATATTGCTTCTGCTGAGTATGACCCTAGTGACCATCAAAATGAAATATTACTTATGGATCCTTTTACTTTAAAGGAAGCGGAGAATGTTGATGATGCAGGCGTTATAATATATAGATTTCCAATATCACGCTTTGTTCAAGATATTTATTGGGATAATAATGAGCAAATTTTAATTCTTGTACAAAATATCAAATTATGGAAAGGATGGAAATTAACTACAATTAATTTGAAAGTAGCTATTCAAGAAAATTCGGGCTTGGCTTCTGCAGTTTTTAAAACAAATTGCATTCTCCTGCAGTCAGAATTAGAAGGATATACTCGTCTTTCTGATAATCGCGAAATATTTCTTACAGGTGATGTGCAATATAATTTATTTCAGCCCTATTATGAGTAAAAGCATAGAATTTATTGATTTCGCGAGAGGATATATTTATAAAAGTCCTAATTTCATATGCAGGCAACTACAATCCTACAACTTTTAACTTCGGCAATTATATCTGCAAAAAATGCAGGAGATGCTATATTGAATGTATATAACTCAGATTTTGCAATTTACTATAAAGAAGATAAATCTCCGGTTACATTAGCAGATAAACGTTCACATATAATAGTGACTAACTACTTAAAAGAGACAAATATTAAAATCAATGGAGATCCCATACCTATTCTAAGTGAAGAAGGATCAGTTATTCCATTTAAAGAGCGGAAAAATTGGAGCCATTTTTGGCTCATTGATCCTCTTGATGGAACTAAAGAGTTCATGAAACGAAATGGAGAATTTACGGTTAATATAGCACTGATTGATAAAGATACACCCTTATTGGGGGTTATTTATCTTCCTGTTTTAGATGTAATGTATTTTGCATTCCATAAGCGTGGCGCATATAAATTAGAAAATTGTAAAGCTTTAATTGATAATGTAATATTGTACGATTCATTAGATAAAATTATCAAAAAATCTGTAAAACTCTCTATGAGATCTATAAGTAATAATTCAGCAGATATTACCGTAATAGGCAGTCGTTCTCATACTTCCAAAGAATTTGAAGAGTTTATTGCAGGAATCAAAGCACAATATGAATCTGTTAATTGTATATCAGTAGGCAGTTCTATAAAGTTTTGTCTTGTTGCCGAAGGACAAGCTCATATATATCCTCGATATAGTCCCTCAATGGAATGGGATACTGCTGCTGGACATGCAATTATTAAAGAATCAGGAGGTGAAGTAATCGATCTTAAAACTCATCTTCCTTTAAAATATAATAAAGAAAGTCTTTTAAATTATTGGTTTATAGTTCAATAACTTATTTATCAGATTTCTGATACTTACCTAAAAAAACAAATATTTTTTCACTTTCTTAAAGCTAAAGTAGAATAAAATGAGGGAATTAATTATAGATAGTTGGCATTGTTATTGCATAAGCATTCTCTGTCTAAATTTTTTGTTGTAATTATCAGAGGTTTCATATAAAACAAAAAATCTTTATGAAGTGGTACATCATAAAAACAAAGCCCAAGAATGAATCTAGAGTATTTCAGAATTATACGCGTGCAGGCATTGAATGTTTCAATCCAGAATACATAGATACCACTTTTAATGGACATCAGATTCGTACTTCTCTTTTTAAGACGTATCTTTTTGTTAATACTCAGTTAGAAAAAACGTTTAATATGCTTAAGTATACACGTGGAGTGTCTCATATAGTTTCATTTGGAAATAAACAAGCGGAAGTAAGTCCTTCAATTATTGATTCAATAAAAGGGCGGCTTAATAAAGATGGATTTATACAAATGAAGTATAATGATCGCTTCAAAAACGGAGATAAAGTACGTGTTAAATCAGGAGTATTTAGAGATTTTGAAGCGATTTTTGATAAAACTCTATCGGAAATTGAACGAGTACAGATATTGTTGGGAACAATAGAATCCCCAAAACGGGTAAAAATACGCCCATGCTATTTAGAAAAAATATAATTATTTTGTGGACTATCTGAACATCTTTTTTTTCATAGGAAAAGTCTGGATGGCGGTAGCCTATCAACTATAGTAATAACCTTAACAATAATAATATAGATTGACGGAATTATGAGTGAACAAAATCAAACAAAAATCTCAAATCTTTTGCCTCAACAACCTTTAAATAATGATGACATCGAAGTGGATTTCATGGAATATCTTCAGACACTCTGGCAATACAGAAAATTTATAATGATTATTTTGGGAATAACCTTTCTCTTATCGGTTATTATAAGTTTAACAAAACATAATCATTATACTGCAACCTCTTTGGTTTCTGTAGGAACCATAGGTAAGGACGATGCCGGACAATATGTTTCAATGCTGAAGGGAATGGCCGGAGGATTTTTTAATGTTGGTTCAGCCTCAACATCTAATCGCCAAGTTTTGGGTCTAGTAAAGACTCGAGCGCTAGCTGATTACTTAATAGATAAGTTTGATTTAATGAAAGAGTTTGGAGTACGAAAGAGAGGTAGTGCTCAAGCAATTATTATTGGTATGTTACAAGTTCGAGAAACACGGGAAGACCTTATTGAGTTTTCTGTAGAATACACTGACCCTAAAAAAGCAGCTCTTTTTGTCAATGAAGCAGTTTCTCATATTGATTATATGATAAACTTTTTAAATATTAAGGGGGTTTCAAAACAAAGACAATTTTTAGAGCAACGTTTAAAAGAAGTTCAAGATTCTTTAATGCAATCAGAGAATATTTTAAAAGAATTTCAAGAAAAATATAAAATAATTGATATAGGGGCTCAAATTTCTTCTACAGTTAATACTTTAGGCGTTATTAATACAGAATTAATTGAGACGGAGACTGAATTAGGAATAAAAAGTAAAGCAAGATTTCTTAATGACCCCGAATTGCTTGAACTTCAAACCAAAATTTCTGAATTAAAAAAACAACAAGAGAAGATAGCTAAGCTGAGATTAAACCCTGATCAAACGATTAATAAAAATGAAGATTATTTCATAGCATTAGAAATGGCTCCTGGTATTGGATTAGATTTTTTAAGACTCAAAAGAAATTTAAAAGTTCAGGAATCTCTTTTTGAACTAATAATGGAACAATATGAGCTAGCAAAGATTGATGAAACTAAAAATTTACCGAAAATTACCGTAATAGATAAAGCTATTCCTCCTGCATTTTCCTCAGGACCAAATAGAAAAATTATTGTAGTCACTGCTCTAATTTTTGTCTTATTTTTTTCTATATTCTTTTGTTTTATTTTTGAATATGTGAGACATCATACGTCTATTAATCTTGAACTCCTCAAATTTTGGCGCTATAAAAAAAGATAGTAATGAGAACAAACAACTCGTTTAACGGAAAAAAAGTACTTGTTACAGGTTCAGATGGTTTTATTGGGAGCCATCTTGTAGAAATGTTAGTAGAACAGGGTGCTACGGTTCGAGCATTTGTCTTTTATAATTCTTTTAACTCTTGGGGCTGGCTTGATACTTTACCAAGAGATGTGCTTAATGAAATAGAAATTTTTGTAGGCGATATTCGAGACCCTTACGGTGTGCGCAATGCAGTACATGAAATAGATGTTGTATTTCATCTCGCTTCTTTAATTGCTATTCCTTTTTCATATCATTCCCCTGATTCATATGTAGATACTAATATTAAAGGAACTCTTAATATCATACAGGCATGCCGAGATAAAGAAGTAAAAAGAGTTCTTGTAACTTCTACTTCGGAAGTTTATGGTACTGCCCAGTATGTACCTATTGATGAGAAACATCCTTTACAGGGGCAATCTCCTTATAGTGCTACGAAAATTGGTGCAGATCGGCTTGCTGAATCTTTCTATCGGTCATTTGGGTTACCTATTACAATTGTTCGACCTTTTAATACCTATGGCCCTCGTCAGTCAGCTCGCGCTATTATACCTACTATAGTTACTCAATTATTATCGGGTGCGAAAGAACTCCATTTAGGTTCGCTCAAACCAACTCGTGATTTTACGTATGTTAAAGATACATGTCATGGCTTTATTGAAATTGCACGAGCAGATGCAACGATTGGAGAAGAAATTAATGTAGCCATGCAACAAGAAATAAGTATCGGAGAATTAGTCCAACAAATTATGAAGCATGTAAATACTGAAGCAAAAATTATAGAAGATTCTCATCGTTTAAGGCCTGAGAAAAGTGAAGTGTTTAGGCTTTTAGGAAGTTGTGAAAAATTAAAACGCCTCACTGCGTGGGCGCCTCAATATACTTTTGAGGCCGGACTTAAAGAAACTATTCAATGGATTTGCAAGAATTTACACATCTATAAATCTGATCTCTACAATGTCTAAGCATAAAACTATTCCTCTTTCTGTTCCTTCTTTAAAAGGGAATGAATTAAAATACGTAACAGAATGTATTGAAACAGAATGGATTTCTTCTGTCGGAAGTTTTGTCAATCGTTTTGAAAATGAAATGGCGCAAAAGTTGGGTTCTCCCCATGCCGTTGCTTGTGTAAATGGAACAGCAGCGCTTCATATTTCAATGATTTTAAGTGGAGTGCAAGCTGATGATGAAGTCTTGGTTCCAACATTAACCTTTATTGCTACGGCTAATGCAGTTCGGTATGTGGATGCTTATCCTGTTTTTCTAGATTCTGACGATCATCTGAATTTAGATCATGAAAAAGTTGCAGACTTTTTGGCAAAAGAATGTGAAGAAACCTCTCGAGGTCTTAAAAATAAAAAAACAGGTCGTATTGTCAAAGCAATTGTAGCTGTTCATATTTTTGGCCACCCGGCTAATTTAAAACGTATTCGAGAATTGACAGATCGTTATCAACTAAAACTGATAGAAGATGCCACAGAGTCTGTTGGTTCCTATTATCGCGATTGGAATGGATCTTCAAAATATGCTGGTACGGTAGGAGATTTTGCTTGTCTTTCTTTTAATGGAAATAAACTATTGAGTACTGGTGGAGGAGGGATGATTTTAACTCCACGATTGGAAACAGCACAAAAAGCACGCTATTTAACGACACAAGCCAAAGATTCAGAGGACTATCAACATTCTGAAATAGGTTTTAATTATCGTCTGACAAATATTGCAGCAGCCATTGGATGTGCTCAACTCGAACAACTAGATGAATTTATTAAAATAAAAAGAGCGCATTATCAAAAATATCGAGAGGCATTGCTTGATATTGAAGAACTGGTATTATTAGGAGAACCAGAGTATGCCTTCAGTAATTTTTGGCTGAATGCAGTTATTCTTCAATCGAAAGAGGCCTCAAAGATGAAAAATCTTTTCATTAGTCATTTAAAAGAAAAAGGAATCGAAGCTCGTGCTGTTTGGGAATTATGTCATCGTCAAAAGCCTTATAAAAATTGTCAAAATTATCGTATCGAGAAAGCTTTTTTGTATGAATCAAGTGTCGTAAATTTACCTTCCAGTGTGAGTTTATCAAATGATGATCTTCTTTGCGTTATCGATGCAGTGAGAGAGTTTTATGGAACAAATTAAAAATCTTATTACCTCTTGCGAAATTCCCATTAAACAAGCATGGCGTCAATTAAACGATAATGGGCACAAAATTTTATTTGTAGTAAATGAAGAAGGAGTTCTCCTTGGTTCGGTGACTGATGGAGACATTCGTAGATGGATTTTAGAGGATCAACCAATTACATCGGCCATTGAAAAAGTAATGTGCGGAAATCCTATCGTAGCAAAGCAGAATGAGAGTAAAGAGCGTATTAAAGAAAAAATGCTTGAAACAAGAATTGACTGTATTCCTATTATAGACGACAGATGCAGAGTTGTAGAAGTCTTTTTCTGGGATGATTTTTTCAAAAATGGAGAAAGTCGTAAAAAATATGAAAAATTAGATATTCCTGTTGTAATTATGGCAGGTGGACGAGGTGTTCGCTTGGAGCCTTTTACTAAGATTTTACCCAAGCCATTAATTCCCATTGGAGATAAGCCAGTAATCGAAGTAATTATGGAAAAATTTAATCGTTTTGGTATTCGAGATTTCTTTCTTTCTCTTAATTATAAAGCCAACATGATTAAAGCGTATTTTCAAGATTGTTCTTATGATTACAATATTCGTTATTGTGAAGAAACAGAACCAAGTGGAACAGTCGGATCGGTAGCTCTTTTAGCCGATCACATTCATTCTACTTTTATAGTATCGAATGCTGATATTATAATCGAGGCAAATTATGCTGAGATTGTTCAGTTTCATAAAGATAAGGAAAATCTTATTACGCTTGTATGTTCAATGAAACATTTTCCTATCCCCTATGGAGTTGTAGAAATTGCAAATGGTGGTTTGCTAAAAAGTATTGAAGAAAAACCAGAATTTGATCGCCTTGTATTAACAGGACTTTATGTTGTTGAGCCACAATTAATTAGGATGATTCCTAAGGGTCAAGTGTTTCATATGACCCATTTAATTGAAAAACTAAGACTTGAAGAGAAAAGAATCGGTGTTTATCCTGTTTCTGAACGAGATTGGATGGATATTGGAGAGCTTGAAGCATATCGAGAAACTTTGGAGCGATTTAAGTGAAAAAGATTTTAATTATTGGGATAAATGGGTTTATTGGTTCTTATTTGCGAGATCATTTTTTGAAAAAAGGTTATCATGTATTAGGAACTACTTCTTCTCATCGGCGAATAGAAGAAGCAGTGGATTATGTTATTCACTGTGCTTCTCAGCAGCCTCGGTCGCATCTTTCATTTCATGATTATTATCAAGGAAACATTGGATCTCTTATTGAGACACTCGATTGGATGAAAACAAAAGAGGTAAAGCGAATTATTTCATTTTCGAGTGCGACGGTTTATGCAGACAGAGGAGGAGATATTCTCTTTGAAGAGAGTTATGTTGATCCACTCAATGATTACGCAATTTCAAAATTTGTAGCAGATCAAATTTTAAAAGTTCGTACCGCTCATGATGGATTATCAAGTTTTTGTTTTCGTATGCCTTCTGTGTTTGGCCCTGCACAAATAGGAGGACTTGTACACACCTATTATACGTATGCTAAAAAAAATACTGATTTTGATATTTTTTCACAAGGACAACTCAAACGTAATTTATTGCATGTTGAAGAGGTTGCACAGGCTTGTGAAAGAGGCATAGAAAATTTTGGTCACAAACATGGTTTTAATCTCTATCTTCTCGGTAGTGCTAATTCATTAACTATGAAAGAAATTGCGCACAATATAGCTGAGTATCTTGAATCTCGTTCAAACATTAATTTGTCGAAAGAAAATGCCCCAGTTGAAATCAATTGGGTGTTTTGTCTCGACAAAATTAAAAAAGAATTAGGATTTATTCCATTATCGATCGAAGATGGCTTGAAACGATATATTCAAGAAATGGAAGGCAAAGATGTCTGAAAAAAAATATTCAATTGCATATCCATTTTTCCCAAAAGAAGAAATAGAGCCTATTTTAGATAAGTTTAGAAAAATTCTTAGCGGAGAAGAAGTTCTTTCCATGGGAAAAAAGGTTGAAGAATTTGAGAAAAAGTTTTCTCAGTACATAGGAATAAAATATGCAGTAGGAACTAACTCTTGTTCAGCAGCACTTGAAATTTCTTTACGAACCATTGGTTTACAAAATGATGATGAAGTTATTGTTCCTGCAGAGACTTTTATTGCAACAGCAAGTAGTGCTGTTCGAGAAGGTGGCCGTGTTGTTTTTGCGGATATTGATCCAGAAACTTTTTGCTTATCAGCTCATGAAGTAGCAAAAAGAATTACAAAAAAAACAAAAGCAGTGATTCTTGTTCATATGGCAGGCTTAGTAACTCCTGAGGTATATAAAATTCAGGAGCTCTGTCGATCTCATGGTATTTCTTTAATTGAAGATTCGGCCCATGCCACTGGAGCATCGCTTGATGGAAAAAGAGCTGGAAGTTTTGGCGATTTCGGATGTTTTTCATTTTATCCTACAAAAGTAATCACAACGGGTGAGGGCGGAATGCTTACAACCTCAAACGAGGATTATTATAACCTTGCACATAGTTTTCGTCATCGTGGACGTGATATGAATGCTTCTCAAGAAGTCTATACGAGATTAGGTACCAATAATCGTATGACTGAAATGGTTGCGATTTTGGGTCTCAGCCAACTCAACGTTTTAGATCGTTTTATTAAAGCTCGAAATAAAGTTGCTTCAATTTATTCAGAATCACTGCTCGAATTTGAACAAAAAGAATATGTGACACTCTTAAAAGTTCCTTCTACTGCATGTCACAGCTATTGGCGCTATATTGTTCGTTTGAATGAAAAAATTGATCGAGAAGTGCTTAGAAAATCATTAGCCGGAAAAGATATTACTATTGATTGGGCTTATGATCCTCCTCTCCATTTACAGCCATTTTTTAAAAGCCTGTACGGGAATAAAGAAGGAATGCTTCCTAAAACGGAAAAATTAATGAAACATTTCATTTGTCTTCCTATTCATCAGTGCATTACAGAAGAAGATGCTCGTTTTGTTATTGATTCATTTAAAGATGTAGTCAGAGATCTCGTGTGAATCGTAAAATTATTACAATTCATCAACCTCAATATCTTCCATGGATTCCCTATTTTCATAAGGTTTTACAAAGTGATATTTTTGTTCTTTTAGATGATGTGCAATTTCAGAAAAATGGAGTGCAGAATCGTAATCAAATCAAAACTCCACAAGGAGTTTTGTGGCTTACGATTCCCGTAAAACAGTCATTTGGACAAAGAATTAATGAAGTAGATATTGCGAATAAAAATGTATTTGGAAAGCATAAAAAAACACTCGAATTAAATTATTCAAAAAGTCCCTTTTATAGTGAAATTATGAATCTCTTAACTCCTATTTTTGATAAAGATTTTGGGAAACTTGTAGAGATAAACAATGAAATTATTATAGAACTCCTTTCATATTTGGAATTTAGAGGAGAAATTATTCTCTCATCACAATTAAATATTAATTTAGAGGGAAGTGAAAGAATTTTAGAGATTTGTAAATCGCTTGGAGCAAGTATGTATATATCAGGCAGTGGTGGAAAAGATTATTTAAATCTTGAATCATTTGGAGAAGCAAATATTGAAGTTATTTTCCAAGACTATAAAAGTTTTGAATATCCACAACTCTATGCTCAAGCTGGTTTTGTAAAAGATCTTTCAGTTATTGATTTACTTTTTAATGTAGGAAAACAATCTAAAGCATGGATAACAAAAAGAAATTAAAAACAATTCTTAGTGTGACGGGAATTCGATCAGAATATGATATTTTGTATCCCGTGTATAAAGCTATAGAAGCTCATCCCAAACTTTCTCTTTCTCTTATTGTAACAGGAGCACATCTTTCGAAAAGATTTGGTCTCACTGTAGAGCAAATCCGAAATGATGGATTCTCAATTGTAGGCGAAGTTGAAAATCTTATTGACGATGATCATGATGCTTCACGCATCATCGGGGCTGCTATCCAGTTAAAAGGGCTTGCTGAAATGATAGATCGCGTTCGCCCAGATATTCTGCTTGCCTTTGGGGATCGAGAGGAATCGATTAATGTTGCATTAGTTGGATCATATCTCAACATTCCTGTTGTTCATATTTCTGGAGGAGATCGTGTTGTCGGGAACGTTGATGATCATGTGAGACACGCAACAACAAAATTAGCACATCTTCATTGTACAACCAATGAAGAAAGTAAAGAACGAATTATAAAAATGGGAGAGCAACCTTTCCGCGTTTATAATGTCGGAAATCCAGGAATTGATCGTATTATGCAAACACCGACAATGAATCGTGAGGAATTATGGAATTTTTATCGTTTTGAGCAGGAAGCGATTCAAAAACCTTTATTGCTTGTAATCCAACATGTAATCTCAACAGAAATTGAACATGCATATTCTCAAATGAAAACTACACTTGAAGCAATTAAAGAATTAAACTTTCCTACTGTTGTGAGTTATCCTAATTCAGATCCAGGTAGCAGAGCAATTATTGAATGTATAGAAGAATACAAAAATGTACCTTTTATACGCACATTCAGAAATATTCCGCGTATACCTTTTGTAAATACTATGAGACACGCGGCTTGTATGGTTGGAAATTCTTCAGCAGGATTACTCGAAGCTCCATCGCTCAAGCTTCCCGTCATTAATATCGGCAATCGACAAACAGCGCGTCTTCACGTTGACAATGTGTCATTTGTTCCTCATGACACAAAGACTATAATCGAACATATCAAAAGAGCTTGTTTCGATGAGGAGTATAAAAAGAAAATATCTCAATGTAAGAGCCCATACGGCGATGGGAAAGCATCAGAGCGTATAGTTGAAATTTTATCCACTATTACGTTAGACGAAAAATTATTAATTAAGGATATTACGTATTAAAAATTATGCAGAAGCAATCTCAAACAGTTTTAGTAGTGGCTCCACATCCTGATGATGAAACACTGGGAGTAGGCGCAACGCTTTTAAAGCATCACAAAAATGGCGATCGCCTTTTTTGGTTAATAATGACGAGTGTTACTGATGATTCTAATTTTACTGCAGAATTTCGAACAAAACGAACACAAGAAATTAAAGAAGTTTCACGTATGTATGGATTTCAAAAAACCTTAGAGCTTCCATTTCGTCCTACTCGTCTTGATACGTATCCCCGTGGAGATTTAGTGAGTAGTGTTTCCAAAGTTATACAGGAAGTAAAACCCGATACGCTGTATATTCCCAATAGAAGTGATGTTCATACTGACCATCGTATTACCTTTGAAGTGATGATGGCGTGTAGTAAATCGTTTCGTTATCCATTTTTAAAAAGGGTATTAATGTATGAAACTCCTTCAGAAACCGATGCTGTTCCACCTTCACGAGAAGAAGCATTTATTCCTAATGTATTTGTTGATGTAGAGGAATTTTTTGAACAGAAAATAAAAATTATGTCGCTCTATACATCTGAAGTTGGGAAACATCCATTTCCTCGAAGTCCTGAAACACTGAGAGCTCTGGCAGCATATAGGGGATCGCTCGCTCATATGAAGCAAGCGGAAGCGTTTTGTTTACTTAAGGAGCTCTGTTAAACATGACACGTTCGATTACTATTGTTGATTATGGCATGGGAAATTTGAGTTCAGTGAAAAATGCATTTGTTCATCTTGGCCGAAGTGTTACACTGACTTCATCAGCTGAGGACATCAAAAGAGCCGATGTTATAATCCTTCCCGGTGTTGGAGCATTTGGTGAAGCAATGCAAAACTTACAAGCATTAAACCTCATTGATATTCTCACAGAAAAAGTAATGCATGAAAAAGTTCCCTTTTTAGGTATCTGTTTAGGAATGCAACTTATTGCAGATTCTTCAGAAGAAAATGGATTTTTTCATGGATTGAAATGGATAGAGGGTAATGTGCGAAAGATAAAAGCTCCTCAGTCATTTCGTTTACCACATATTGGGTGGAATAATGTTACGGTGAAAGAAGGATCAATTCTTTTTAATGATTTAGGTGAAGATAAAAACTTTTATTTTGTTCATAGTTTTCACATGAACTGTGATAAAGACATTATTGAATCAACAACCGAATATGGCGGAGAAGTAACTGCTTCAATTCGGAAGGACAATATTTTTGCAACTCAATTTCATCCTGAAAAAAGTCACGTTAATGGAATGAAAATTCTACAAAATTTTCTTCGTTTATGTTAAAATACCGTTTAATTCCCTGTCTCATTTTAAAAGATGATCTGATTGTTCAGAGTATTCAATTTAAACGCTATCTTCCGATTGGAAAAGCCGAAGTAGCGATTGAATTTTTTGTTAATTGGGATGTTGATGAAATTGTCCTTCTTGATATTAATGCAAGTAGGAAGGGAAGAAAACCACGACTTGATCTTATTGCCCTGTATGCAGAGGAATGTTTTGTTCCTTTTACTGTTGGTGGAGGAATTTCTACACTCTCAGATATCCGCAATGTAATTCGGGCAGGTGCAGATAAGGTGTCAATTAATACTGAAGCAGTGCGAAGTCCTCATTTTATTACTGAAGGAGCAAAAACATTCGGTTGCCAATGTATTACGGTATCAATTGATGCTAAAAAAAATTCATCGGGTGATTATGAAGTTTTTGTTAATTCAGGAAAAGAATCAACAGGCTTACATCCAGCGGAATGGGCACAAAAAGTTCAATCATTAGGAGCGGGAGAAATTTTACTCACGTCGATTGATAGAGATGGCACGAAACAAGGCTATGATCTTGATTTGATTCATATGGTTACCGATGCGGTTACAATTCCTGTTGTTGCCTGCGGAGGTGTTGGTACCATGGATCATTTTATTCAAGGGATCGTCGATGGAGGAGCGCAAGCTGTGGCCGCTGCAAATATTTTTCAATATACTGAGCATAGCACCATTATTGCTAAATCAGCTTTGAAGAAGGCAGGAATTCCTGTTCGCCTTTCTTCACAAGTAAAATATGAAGGTTTTAACATCGATGAAAAAGGACGACTTATATGAAGTACTGTACACGATGTCTTTATCCTGAAAATCATCCGCTTGGCCTCACCTTTGATGATGATGGAGTTTGTAGCGGATGTAGAGTTCATGAAGAAAAAGACGAATTAAATTGGCAAGAACGATTTCAAGAATTAAAGGATACGATTAATAAGTATCGCGGAAAATCGCTCACGCAATATGATTGTATTATTCCAGTAACGGGAGATGGAGATAGTTATTATGTAACGCATATAATGAAAAAAGAATTAGGGCTTAATCCACTCCTTGTTACCTATAACATTCAGTATAATACCAAAAGAGGAATCAGAAATTTAGCAAATTTATTAACAAAACTTGATTGCGATCATCTCCAGTACACTGTGAATCCAACCTT
Organism: Deltaproteobacteria bacterium; assembly: GCA_023250585.1. GTDB lineage: Bacteria > Bdellovibrionota_F > JAHFAK01 > JAHFAK01 > JAHFAK01 > JAHFAK01. Next base: position 70,986 of record JAHFAK010000001.1, on the reverse strand, counting down.
AGTTAAAAAGATAACACGAATTGCGATGCATAAAATTGGAGACATGTACTGGCATTGTCTTGCAGGATCTCAGACATTTCCGGTTCAAGTTGCGACTAAATTTAAAATACCTTTTATTATTTGGGGTGTGAATGGTTGGCTTGATCAGGTTGGTATGTTTTCACATTGGGATTTAGTTGAAATGACCAAAAAGGTTCGTAAAGAACATGGACTTCGCGGACATGATGCAGAGATGATGTGTGATGAAAAGGCAGGTGTAACACCCAAACTCATGCAGGCATTTACTTATCCAACTGATGCTCAACTTGAAACTGCAGCTATTCGCGGAATCTATTTAGGGAATTATATTCGCTGGGATGCACAAAAACAAATTGAACTCATGATTGAATTATATGATTACGAGACAGCCGATCAAGAGAGAACATTTAATAAGTATGAAACCGTTCACTGTCATCACAGCGCTGGAACACATGATTATATTAAATTTTTAAAATACGGTTATGGCAAAGCTTCTGATCATGCATCTCGTGATATTCGTTTAAAAAGGATGACACGCGAAGATGGGATAGAATTTGTAAAGAAATATCAAAATAAGCGACCAAAAGACCTTGATCTTTTCTTGTCATGGATCGGAATGAACGAAAAAGAATTTTTTACTACTATTGATCACTTTCGCCATAAAAGCATTTGGGAAAAAAATAAACAAGGAGAATGGGTTCTTCAAGATTCAATCGTGAATCATATTCATGGTCAGAATATTGATTCCGTTCGGTTAGAAAAAATAGAAGATCGTCCTTATATTCTTACTCAATCAAAAGAGCCTGATGATCCTGATGCAGAGTATGCTCTAACAGGTCGTGCGTATTGCGATAAACGAAATTATAAGGCAATGAAGTAAGGAGGAATTTTTATGAGAATAAGAATATATATGACCCTTAGTATAATTATTTTTTGCATATTGTTAAATTCACGACGTCTTCAAGCTTATTCTAATGATTCTGGTTATACAAAGAATGAAATCATTACAACTATTTTTATATTGGACCCAATCCCTGGCGATGCACTCTTATATAGTGGTCGATATATTCAAGGGACAGTGAATGCAGTACTCGGGACAACCGGAGGAGTTTTTTTCTTTTATGGTATTTTTAAGTCTTGCCCTCCCGGAGACCCTAATAATGAAGGATTAGATAAAGCATTTTGCAGTATGGGACGTGGGCTCGTAGCATTAGGAGGAGGACTTCTTTACTTCCCAATGCTTATATGGGATGCAATAGGAGGATTCAATTATTTAGGAGAATTACAAGCGGAACTTCCTATCCAACATGAAGAATCGTTTTCTTTGATTGATAGGATTCGGCCGGTATTTTCCGTTGAACCGAGTGGGGTTTTTGGAGGAATATCGTTCCAGCTTGATTGATATATTGTCTCGATAGTTCTGTGCTAAAAAATAAATGAAAAAAACTCTACCCAAATAGTATAGAAGATGGAACATCTTTCAATTTTACTTTCTTTCCTATATTTATTTTTCTAATTATCTGCTCAAATAATGACTCTCATTCAGTGTGTATTATACATAATGGAGACCTATGAACTACAATCCTGATATACACCACCGTCGTTCAATACGATTACAACAGTATGATTATTCAGAGTATGGTTTTTATTATGTTACGTTGTGTGTTCAGAATAGAGAATGTTTATTTGGTAAAATTAATAATAATGAAATGTTCTTAAATGATATCGGAAAGATGATTAAGGATTTTTGGTTGGAATTGAAAAAGAGATTTAATATGGAATTAGATGCATTTATAATAATGCCAAATCATATGCACGGGATTATTGTAGGGGCAGGCCTTGTGCCTGCCCAATTGCATGATCGAGAAATACATACGGTTCCAACGAGGGCGACCACAAGGGTCGCCCCTACACCGACATTGGGAAATATTATTGGTGCATTTAAATCAATTACAACGGTAGAATACATTGAGAACGTACATAAAAATAAATGGCCACAATTTGATAAACGATTATGGCAACGTAATTATTATGAGCACATTATTCGAAATGAAAGATCTTTAGAAGCAATTAGAGAATATATTGTTAAAAATCCATATACATGGAGAGATGATGAATTATTCATATCTGAACACAATTAGGCAGAAACTTAATTTAAGTTTAAAGGAGAGACATGAAATATTGTACCAGATGTGTAATGCCTGATACGAAGCCTGGCGTCTTAATGGATACAGATGGCGTGTGTAGCGCTTGTCGTTCTGTTGAAAGAAAAAAAGAGATTGATTGGAATTCACGCCGTACGGAACTCGAACAGATTTGTGAAGAAATAAAACGAACCAATACTTCTTGTTATGATTGTATTGTTCCTGTGAGTGGGGGAAAAGATAGTCAATACCAAGTGTGGATGATGAAACAGATGGGGATGAATGTTTTAAGTGTTTGTTTAGCCGCACATCTTCCTACAGAAGAAGGAATCGCAAATTACAACAGCATGATTACCAATTTAGAGGTAGACAATATTAAAGTAAATTTGAAACCGAGTACCTATCGCAAGCTTCGAAGAAAAGCTTTTGTTAAACAAGGTGAGCCCAATTGGGCTGAGCATTGCGCAGTCTTTGCTTCTGTCGTAAATGTTGCCGTAATTTATGATGTTCCCCTCATAGTATGGGGAGAAGATATCTCCGTTGAATTTGGAGGTAGGTCAACGATACGAAAAGCAGATGCCCTTGATATCAATAAAAACGATCTCATTAAAGATAAAACAATATTTGATTGGCTTGATGATGAAATTACCGAAAAAGATGTGTTCTTTTTTAAATATCCTAGAGAAGAGTTATTACAAGAACGAAAAATTAAGAGTATTTATCTTGGATACTATGATAATTGGGATGGAAAAAAACATTACGATCTTGCTGAAAAATATGGTTTCGAAGGACGAAAAGAAGGTCCACTTTCAGGAAATTATATTAATTACGATAATATTGATGAAAAGTTATGCGAGATTAATATTTGGATGAAGTATATTAAATTTGGGTTCTGGCGTCCTACTGATCAGTGTTGCTATCAAATTTGGAATGGAAGGATGACGAGACAGAAAGCAGTTAAAATTGTAAACGAATTACAAGGCCAATTTCCAAAAGAGTATTATCAGGATTTTTTAGATTATCATATGCTCACAGAAAAAGAATTTTGGGAAACAGTAGAGAGATTTAGAAATCATAACATTTGGGAAAAGAGTAACGATACATGGCGGATCAAATATCCTCTGATATAATTTTAATTGGCGGCGGTGGACACGCAAAAGTAGTTATTGAAACTGTGCGTGCAGAGGCACAGTTTAGTATTATTGGTATAATAGACAATAAATTGTCTATTGGAACTTCACTTGAAGGAGTTCCTGTTATAGGCAGCGACGAATTCTTACAAGAGCTTTTTCGTAAAGGAATTCAGCAAGCCTTCATTGCCGTTGGTTCTGTTCAAGGATCTCACATTCGAGAGGAAATTTTTAAAAGATTAAAAGAAATTGGTTTTCAGTTTCCCTCTATTATACATTCATCAGCTCGTGTAGCATCCTCTGTTTCATTTGGCGAAGGGGTATTAGTTACTGCAGGATCTGTTATCCAACCTGGAGCAAAAATTGGAAATCATGCGATAATTAACACGAGCTCAAGCATTGATCATGATTGTATAATAGGAGATTTTGTACATATTGCTCCTGGATCAGTTTTATCTGGAGGGGTACACATCGGTGCAGGAACTCATATCGGCACCGGTAGCGTTATTATTGAAAATATTGTTATTGGCGAACGAAGTTTCATTGGAGCGGGAAGCGTTGTTATAAAAAATATTCCAGCGCATTCGAAAGCATTTGGAAATCCCTGTCGTGTCCAAACAAAACTCTAAAGTCTTTATCATAGCAGAAGCGGGTGTTAATCATAACGGTAACCGGGATCTTGCCTGCCGATTAATTGATTCTGCAAAAGATGCGCAAGCGGATGCAATAAAATTTCAAGCCTTCACTGCTCGAAAGCTTGTAACGTTTAATGCTGAGAAAGCTCACTATCAAAAGATCAATACTCGAGAATCAAATATCTCTCAATATGAGATGCTTAAGAAGTTAGAATTATCACGAGATGATTTCATTTTCTTAAAAAAATATGCTGACCAAAAAGGAATTATTTTTCTTGCTACTCCTTTTGATACGGATTCAGTTGATTTTTTAGAGCCTCTTGTTGATCGATACAAAATTTCTTCAGGTGACTGTGTGAATTTTCCTTTCCTTACGTATGTTGCAAAAAAAGGAAAACCGATAATTGTATCTACAGGTATGACGACACTTGATGATGTGCAAAAAGCAATTAGGACGCTCAAAGAATATTGTGAGGATATCACCTTACTTCATTGTACAACTAATTATCCTTGTCCGTATGAAGAAGTAAATCTTCGAGCGATAAAAACATTGCAGAAACATTTCAATCTTCCTGTGGGTTATTCAGATCATACTGCAGGAATTGAAGTTTCAATAGCTGCTACAGCCTTAGGAGCTACAGTCATTGAAAAACATTGTACTTTAGATAAAAATCTTGAAGGTCCCGATCATAAAGCATCTCTGGAACCTCATGAATTGAAAATGATGGTAGAAGCGATTCGCAATATTGAAAAGGCAATGGGCGATGGAGTCAAAAAACTCGAAAAAGGAGAAATTGAAAATAAAACGGTTGCTCAAAGGAGTCTTGTGTTTTCTTCCTCTCTTAAAGCAGGAACAATTCTTTCAGAAAGCAACGTTGTGATTAAGCGTCCAGGCAAAGGTCTTCCTCCAGAAGTTTTTGATGATGTTATTGGCAAACGTTTAAAATATGATGTTGAAGCTGATGATTTAGTGTCATGGGAGTTACTCGAAAAATGAAAGCAATGATTTTTGGTCTTGGCTCTATTGGTACAAGGCATGTGCGTCTTCTTCTTGATATGGGCCATGAGGTAATTGCTTTTCGTTCTGGCAAAAAGGGATTTAAGAATACGTTAGGAATTCCTGAAGTTAATTCATGGAATGAATTGGATTCATGGGAAGTAGAGAGTGCACTTATCACAAATCCAACGGATCAGCATATTGAAACAGCTCTACGCTGCGCTGAACAGAATATTCCCATTTTTCTCGAAAAGCCAATTAGCGCATCGCTTGAGAACTTAGACACACTCATTTCTCTTGTTGAGAAGCATAGCGTTCCTACTTATGTTGCGTATGTCTTGCGATTTCATCCAGAGGTGAAATCGCTTAAAGAAAAAGTTCGGGGTAGAAAGATTCGAAGAGCAAAATTTATGTGTCGATCATATCTTCCTGACTGGAGACCTGAATTGAATCATCTTGAATCGTATTCTGCCTCGAGTATTCGAGGAGGAGGCGCTCTCCTTGATGTATCTCATGAATTTGATCTTGTTTCCTATATCATGGGACCTATTGAAAAAATAGAAGGACGATTAGAAAAACGAAGTAATGTTACTATCGATGCTGAAGATTTTGTTGAAGCACGGGTTGAAACTCGCCATGGAGAGGCAGAAGTTATTATTGATATTGCTTCAAAAGAATCGGAAAGAAAAATTGTTATTGAAACGGAGTCAGAAATTTTAGAAGCAAATCTCCTCGATGGAAGAGACAGAGATATTCTCTATCGTGAGCAATTAGAATATTTCATTGATCATAGAAAAGACACTCGAATGATGAATAATCTTTGCGAAGCAAGCAACCTTTTTAGAAAGTTACTTTCATTTAGAGAAAAGAGCTTCGCAATCTAAAGAAAAAATATTATGACAAATGACCTATTTTTTTTCGTTATCCCTATTGTTATTTTTTGTTCCTTTATTCAGTCTCTTTTTGGGGTAGGACTGTTAGTCTTTGGTACTCCATTGCTTTTACTTCTTGGTATTCCATTCTTACAAGCGCTTATGTATCTTCTTCCATGCTCGCTTGTTTTGAGTATTCTTCAAGTATTTGAGGGAAGAAGAGTAGGAGAAAAGATTCCGCCTGAAACACGAAGATTTTTTTTAATTTCTCTACCACTTCTTTTTGTGGGATTACTTTTTGTACTTTTAGAAGAGCATTCATATAATGCACGAGTTCCTATTGGGTTGCTACTTCTTTTTAATGCATTGAGCCGAATTAATTCCTTCTTAAATATGTGGCTTCAAAAAGGAGTAAAAAAATATCGCAATGTTTATCTTGGCATTATGGGATTCATTCATGGTCTGACTAATATGGGAGGTGGGCTTCTTACTATTTTTGCAAGTACCCTCTATACAGGAAAAGAAAAGATTCGCTTTGCGATTGCTGGGGCTTATTTCTTTTTTGCTTTCAGCCAGTTAATTCCTTTGCTTATTTTTAAGTCCGAAATAATCGAAGCCCGTATGCTTATTTTACCAATCTTAACTATAGCAGTTTACTATAGTATTGGTAGACGAGTTTTTACCAGATCTTCTGAACCTGTATATCAACATATGATGACTTTCTTTATTCTTCTTTTTGGTGTAAGTCTTATTTTCTTTTAGAGTATGAATATTCTGGTGACTATATGTGCTCGCGGTGGCTCTAAAGGAGTTCCGGGAAAAAATATTCGGAATCTTTTAGGTAAACCGCTTATTGCGTATAGTATTACTCAAGCTAAAAGCTGGGAACGAGCAATGCGCATTATTGTCAGTACTGATTCGAAAGATATCGCAGCTGTTGCGAAAGATTTTGGAGCAGAAGTGCCTTTCGAGCGTCCGAAAGATTTGGCAAGTGATACTGCGGATAAATTAGCCGTCATTCATCATGCAGTATTAGAATCCGAAAAAATATTTAATGAGAAGTACGATATAGTCGTTGATCTCGATGCTACGTCTCCTTTAAGAACTACAAAGGATTTGGAAAATTGTTATCAGTTATTTCTTAAAGAAAAACCTGAAAATTTATTTAGCGTTGTACCTTCTCATAAAAATCCATATTTTAATATGGTAGAACTTGATCGAAACGGACGAGCGCATCTTTCAAAGTCATTAACGCATGCTACTCATCGAAGGCAAGATGCTCCGAAAGTTTATGATATGAACGCCTCGATTTATTTTTATTCCCGGAATTTTTTTCTCAAAGAAAATACATCGGTCATCACCGATAATTCAATTGTGTATTGTATGCCGGATGTTTCAGGTTTTGATATAGACCGTGAGATTGATTTTCACTTTGTCGAATTTTTGATCGAGAAAGGATACACAACTCTATGAAAAATTTATTTGATTTAACTCATAAGGTAACTGTCATAACTGGAGGGGGAGGCCTTTTGGGAAAAGCATTTGCCCGAGGATTTGCTTCGTATGGAGCACAAGTGATCATCGCAGAGATCGATGAAGAAAAGGGGATAAGAGCTTGTGAAGAATTAAAAAAAGATGGCTATACTGCACGCTTTCTTTTATTAGATATTGCCGATGAAAAATCTGTTATTAACGGAGTAACACAAATTCTCAAAGAAGAAGGACGAATTGATGTATGGATAAATAATGCATATCCTCGGACAAAAGATTGGGGAGTATCATTTGAAAAAATTCCGTTTAATTCGTGGCAAGAGAATATCAATAAACATTTAAATGGGTATTGCCTCTGCTGCCAAAAAGTTACCGAAATAATGAAAGAAGCAAAAAAAGGATCTATTATAAATATTGCTTCAATTTATGGAATTGTTGCCCCTGATTTTTCAATCTATGAAGGAACAGATATGACTATGCCAGCTGCGTATGCCGCAATCAAAGGGGGTGTTATCCAATTTACAAAATATTTAGCATCATATTACGGTAACCATGGAGTGAGAGTAAATGCAATTTCTCCTGGTGGAATTTTTGATTCACAACCTCAAAGTTTCGTAAAAAATTATATTAAAAAAACACCGTTACAACGAATGGCATCTGCAGAAGAAATAGTAGGTGCAGCAATTTTCTTAGCTTCGGATGCCTCAGCCTATGTTACGGGACATAATTTAGTTGTAGATGGAGGATGGAGTATTATATGATAAAAAAACTTCAAATATTAGCAACTATTGGGCCTGCTTCGTTGGATAAAATTGTTATTCAACGTTTAGACGCGCTTGGAGTAGATCTCTTTCGTATTAATCTTTCACATGTTGATATCAATGTAGCTGAAAAAATGATGCAGACCATTGGTCAATACACGAAAAAACCAATATGTATTGATACCGAAGGAGCTCAAATTAGGAATAGAAGTGTAAAAGGCGGAGAAATTTATCTAAAAGAAGGAGATATAGTTGATATTGTAAGTGAAAATATCATTTGTGATGAACATACTATTTCACTTACTCCAGGATTTGTAGTAGAAAAAATAGAAATAGGTAGTCTCATTAATGTTGATTTTAATTCTCTCTTTTTACAGGTCATTGAAAAAAATGGTGGTTCATTAAAAGCACGAGTGCTTTGCGGAGGTATTGTCGGAAGTAATAAAGCAGTTACTGTTGATCAAGATATTATGCTTCCTGTTCTTTCTAAAAAAGACAAAGAAGTCATGACGTTATCCAAAAAATATGGCATAACCAATTTTGCTCTTTCCTTTGCATCGAGTAAAGAAGCTGTTTCGGAAATGAGAGAACTCGTTGGTGCACAGGCCAGAATTATTGCAAAAATTGAAAGCAGGCAGGGTGTAAAAAATGTTGATGCTATTGTGACGCTTGCTGACGCGCTCCTCATCGATAGAGGAGATCTCTCTCGCGAAGTTCCCATCGAAAAAATTCCTTTTCTTCAGAAGCTTCTTATTCAACGAGCAAATTCTGCTGGTAAACCGATTTATGTAGCTACAAACTTATTAGAGTCTATGACACAAAAGAGGAAACCAACACGAGCAGAAGTTAACGATGTTATCAATACTTTACTTGATGGAGCTGACGGTTTAGTCCTCGCTGCTGAAACTGCTATTGGTCAACATCCCGTTGATTGTGCAGCGGTTGTTGTTTCTCTTATAAATGAATTTGAGAGCTCCAATCGAAAAGTTTCCTTTGGAAAACTTCTGGATGATCATTCTCGATTTTTGATCAAGCCACATGGAGGAATACTTACGTATCGTATTGCTCAAGAGTGTGATAAAACTCTGCTTAATCAGTACCCACGCTTAATTGTTGACGAAAAAATACTGATGGATGCAGAGCAAATTGCTCTTGGTTCTTTTTCGCCATTACAAGGTTTTATGAATCGAGAAGAACTTACGAGTGTTTTGCATGATTATAAACTTTCTAACGGGGTTGCATGGCCTCTTCCTATTTTATTGCAAGTGAGTAAAGAAGAAGCAACAAAATTTCATGAAGGAACTATAGTGAGTTTAGCTCTTCAATCCTCGCAGGATATTGTTGCTACGATTGAGATAGAGGAAATTTACCCCTATGACCTCACGGAATTATCTCAAATGATGTTTGGAACACAAGATAAAGCGCATCCAGGAGTTGCAGCTCTCTTCGGAAAAGACAATTATTTCATTGGTGGAAAAGTTGAATTGATAAAACGTCTTCCACGTATGAACAAACAATATGAATTCACTCCTTTGCAAACGCGGGCCCTTTTTGAACATAAAGGATGGAGCCGAGTTGTTGGTTTCCATACAAGAAATGTTGTTCATAGAGCCCATGAAACATTACAAATTCTAGCGCTGGAACGTACTTCATGCGATGGCCTTTTTGTTCATCCAGTAATAGGTATCAAAAAGAAAGGTGATTTTGTCAGTCATGCTATTATACAAAGTTATGAGAAGTTGCTTAATACTTATTACCCTAAAGAAAAAGTATTGATCGGAGCATTTTCTACCTATTCACGATATGCGGGACCACGTGAGGCTGTTTTTACTGCTCTTTGTAGGAAAAACTTTGGATGTACTCATTTTATTATGGGAAGAGATCATACAGGCGTTGGTAATTTCTATGGTACTCATGCTTCTCAAGAACTATTTAAGAGTATGGGGGATTTGGGAATAACGCCTGTATTTTTTGACACTATTTCTTACTGTCAGCAGTGCAATCGCTATGTAGAAAAATGTAATCATGATGAAAAAAATATGCGTTTAATCAGTGGCAGTGAAGCGCGTGAAATGCTCAAATCAGGAAAAGAGCTTCCTGATTGGTTTATGAGAAAAGAGATATCAACTTTTTTATTAGAGGAAATTGAGAGAGGAGAGGAAATTTTTGTAGCATAAGCAAAGGCTCTTTTTTGTAATGATAAAAAAACATATCTACATTACAGGATCACATCGATCTGGTTCAAGCTGGGTTGGAAGAATGCTTTCTATCTCAGGAGAATTTCTTATGCGAGATGAGGAAATTTTTAATGTTGCTTCAGAGATTGGATGTCAACCTTTTCCATGGATGTACACCTATATCTCTCAGGAAAACGAGAAGCAATTTTATCCCTATATCCAAAAGTGTGTGGATATGAAGTATGATTTTTTTAAAAGCCTGAGCAAAATAGAATCACTCCGAGATTTTGGACGTGTAACCAAAAGAAAATTTAGATCTCTGTTTCGCCAGTTTAATTCTAGATTTCCGCAGATTTTTATCGAACCTATTGGTCTTTTTTCTACCGAATGGTTTGCTAAAAAATTTAATACGCATGTTATCGTTGTTATAAGACACCCAGCATCCTTCGTAAGTAGCTTAAAACGTCTTAATTGGGGATTTAACTTTAATCATTTTCTTGATCAGAAAAATTTAATGAAAAGATATTTATTTAGATTTGAGAAAGAAATTCAAAATCATCCTCAAAGACCTGATATTATAGGTATGGGAATTCTTCAATGGAAAGCTCTGTATGGAACGGTTGAAATTCTTACAAGGGAACATCCTGAATGGATTTTTGTTAGACATGAGGATTTAGCCTCTGCACCTATTGAGGAATTTAGAAAACTTTACGAGAAATTCAATCTATCATTTACAAAGAAAACAGAAGAGATAATGAATCTTTATACTTCTCCATTAAATGTAGTAGAATTTCATGGAAAAAAAGATAATAGTAGAAGAGATAGTCGTAAAACAGTTGATATTTGGAAAAGTAGACTTACTGCTGCTGAGATAGACCGAATTCGACGTGAGGTAGAGCCTATCTCTCGATCTTTTTACAATGATCATGATTGGAGTTAGATAGATTAGTATGAGTACTATACACTTATCAGTTGTAGTTCCAGTTTTTAATGCTTCAGAGTTTATTGAAGGAAATGTTGCTTTATTAGTGGAACAGTTAGAAAAACAGCATTATCCATGGGAATTGATTCTCGTGGATGATGGTAGTTATGATAATTCTCTTTCTGTATTGAACCGTATTACAGAGAAGTACCAAAACATTAAAGTTGTTTCTAACAGAAAAAATCGTGGTAAGGGATATGCAATTCGACATGGATTTGGAGAAGCTCGTGGACGGTATCTTGTCTTTAACGATTCAGATTTAGCATATCAGCCCGATCAAATTTTTAGAATTCTGGAGGTGTTAGAGAAGGGCGCAGATGTTGCCATTGCATGCCGTGTACTTCCGGAATCTCGCTATGAAATCAGTCCGGTTTTCTTTCGTTATCTCTATACAAGACATTTAATGGGCCGCTTTTTTAATCTATTAGTGCGGCTGTGGCTTTTACCCGAATTGCTTGATACACAAGCGGGATTGAAAGGTTTCCGAAAGGAAGCAGCACAGGCTATTTTTACAAAACAAACGTTGGAGAGATTTAGTTTCGACGTTGAAGCTTTGTACGTTGCAAAAAAATTAGGATTTATTATTCATCAAGTCCCCATACGATTTCGTTATTTTCATGAAAAATCAACAGTGAATTTTTTTCAAGATACAGTCAGAATGTTGCGAGATCTTTGGAAAGTTAAACGAAACGATCATCAGGGTTATTATAAATGAAAAAACTCATTGTAAACGCAGATGATTTTGGTATTTCTGAGGGAATTAACGCAGGTATCATTGAATGTTTTCGCAATGGAATTGTGAGAAGTACTTCATTGATGTCTAATATACCAGGCTTTGAGAAAAGTGTACAACTGCTCAAGAAGGAACCTGATTTATCGGTAGGTCTTCATTTAAATATTACGTGTGGGAGCTCTCTATCTTCTCCTAGAGAAATCTCAAGCCTTCTTGATAAGAATAATACTTTTTATTCGCTTTCTCGTTTTATGTCTCGACTTTTCTTAGGACGTATTTCATTAAGAGAAGTTGAGAAGGAATTCAGTGCACAAATTGAAAGAGTGATTGAAAGCGGAATTAATCTAGAACATATAGATTCACATCGGCATATTCATTTTCATCCTGCAATTGGACGAGTGCTTTTGGGACTTTCTTCGCGGTTTGGAATCCGTAGAATCCGAAGTGTTTCTTTAGGATTATGGAGAGGATCATTCTATAAAAAACAAATTCTGTTTCGAAAAGGAATATATATTGGATTTGTGAAACAGTTGATTCTTTCTAAAATTGCATCTCCATTACAGCGTCCTATGAGTAATTTGAATAACGCGGGGCATGTCTTTGGTGTGGGCTATGTTCCTAAGGGATACTATAAAGAAGCGCTGTATCATTATATAAAAAATATCCCTCAAGGTGTTTCTGAAATAGTCTGCCATCCCGGATATGTTGATAATGATCTTAAAGAGTATGATTTTTGGACCGACATGCGAGAGGAAGAACTTCGCGCTATAACGGCTAAGGAGACATTAGACGTTGTACGAAAATTTAATGTAACGCTCATTTAAGATGTATGTCGATCAAAGATGAAATTAAAATTATAGAATTTCCCGGAGTCTGCCAACCGGCAGAAGATACTTTTCTGTTAGCTAAAACAGCTTCTCTGTTTCCACGTGGGAAAGCTCTTGATATGGGGACAGGCACAGGCTATATTGCGATTTATCTTGCAAAGCTTGGTTTTGATGTAGATGCTGTTGATGTGAATGAAAAGGCTCTCAAAAATACAAGAGAGAATGCTCAAAGAAATGGTATAGCTTTGAATATCTATTACTCTTCTCTCTTTGATCATGTAAAAGCGACTTATGATCTTATTGTTTTCAATCCACCAAGAATTCCGAATAATGCCTTTATAAATCATATAGGTAGTTTTGTAAGAAGACATCCGCTGCTCGTGGGAATGGCAATTCCATTTGTAAAATTATTCTTTGGACAAGAAAGGCTTTCATTGATTCTTTTATTTATTAAGCAATCTCCACAATATCTTAAAAAAACGGGGCGTCTTTTGCTTTATTTAGCACAAGATGAAATTAAGAAGATTGAGCATGAATTACAAGAATCTGCAAACATTGAGATTTTTCAAGAAATGCCCGAAAAATATCTGGAAACGCAAATCGTTTCTATTCAATTTATTCTATGATAAAACAGTCAAAAGTTTTTCTTTTTCTAGGGATTAATTTATTTTTTATATTGTTTGGTTTTTTCTGGATCTATCATTGTCGATTTTGGAACGATGAAAATTGGTATTATCATGGAGCATTGCTATTTTCCAAAGGAATGTATCCCTATATCGATTTTTTCTATCATCGATTGCCATTACATATTGAGCTCTATGGAACTTTATTTAAAATTTTTGGGGCTTCTTTTTTAACAGGAAGAATTATTTCATTAGTATTTTTTATTTTACTCATCAATATTCAGGCTCTTGTTGTATATAAATTATTTAGCAATATTCAGTCGATTATACTCAGTTATACTTCATTTTTAATTCCGATGGGATTATATAGTTTTTTAACAAATACAACATATTCTTTGAATGCTTTATTGAGAACTCTTTCATTATTAGTTCTTCTCAGCTCCTGGCAAAAACATTGGAAAGTATTTTGGTTTCTTCTGATTAATTTTTTCCTTATTTCAAATCGTTATCTTGTTGATTATCAGACTATGTTTATTCTCGGTCTCGTTATAATTCTTTGTATTAAATTTCGAAAGGATTTTGCCATTCTTGGCGCAATTTTTGCAGCAACGTTTATTGGGCTTTGTTATATTTTTAAGTATTCAATTTTTTTTGGAGATATAAATATTTTCTTCGATACTATTCGATTTAATATTGATCAGTCTTCAGTAAAAATAGATAACAAGAACCTTTCATCGATAGTACGTACTTTCTTGAATCTAAGATTCGAAGAGTTTGACAGTTTGTATCCTTATAATATTTTGGCCTTTTTTTCTATGGGATATCTCGCTTTTTCCTGGCTGAAAGACAAAAAAAATAAAGAGAATTACGAAAAAAAATTATCTTCTGAGCATACCGTAGCATTTTCTTATGTTTCTATAATGATTTTACTCAGTTTTTCATTTTATTATCAAACTATAGCTGATTATCCGCCAACAAAACTCTATACTTTCCCATTTATCATGATTTTATGTTTAGCTTTAATTAATAAATTAATGGATCAATCCGGACCACGGACGCCAAATGTTTTTATATTGTTTTTTTTACTATTTTTAGGAGCGCCTCTTGCTTCAACAGGAGAGTTTTTAAAAACTAATTATTTTCAATCTGACCTTGCAATTATTAGAAAAGTTGGGGCAAAAATTAATTCATATACACACAACCAAAGAGGAGTTATGCTTTCATTTACTCCAGTTTTAGCAAATGAAACAATAATTAATGAACCACGGCTTAATATGGAGATGTATGCGTTCAAACCCAGCTTAGATGAAACATTTGTTGAAACACATCATTTGGCAAACGAAAAAATTTTGAAAAATAATATTGAAGCTAAAAAATATTCCATCATTGTTCTTGAAGAAGGAAGGTTTTTTGCACAAAAGAACATGTCAAAAGTAATAGCTCCTTATATTCCAACTTTGATGGAATCAATTACTCGCAATTATGAATTGAAAGAAGAAATTTCTACTGGTGATTTTATGAAAAGCCTTCAGTTGTATTTACCTAAACAATAATTGAGATGCCTACAATGACTAGTATAAAAGATGCTCTTTCTGAGTTTGATTTTTCTCGAAAAGCAGAGGATGTAATGCTTACTTTTCTTGATACAATTAAAAATGATACCGTTGCGCCTCATATTCAAGGAACAACGGTCTTTGAAGCAGGGGCATCTTCTCTCGTCATATATTATCTTCGAAAAGTATTAAAAGAAGAAGCGTTAGGTAGGAATGTAGAATCGTCTTCAAAATATTTTTTGTTCAATCTCATGTGGTTTATTCGTGAAGTAGCATTAGCAGCTAAAAGTATAGAACATAAGCATTCATCGTTACAGACTAACATCCTTTTTGTTTGTAACGTTAGCCGGCAGCATGAAAGTATAGCTCCCGTAATCCGTGAATTGTTGAAATCTGAAAAATTAAAAATCGGTATCGTAAGTAAAGCAGCCTTACCCAAAGACGCTCAAGTTCTTCATCAGAATGCTTATTATAGTGATTGGACTACGCTTCGAGATGTTACCTACATAAAACGACTAATAAAAGAAACACGGCAGTTAATGAGTTATTGGAAACGAAAAGCGCGTCTGCAACTCAATGGACGTATTTGGTCAGGTTTTGAAGCATGGTTTAGAAAAAAAGCAGTCCATTGTGTACGATCTCTTCTCCTTGCCGATATCATGTTGAGCCAAACAAAGCCTTCAATAATTGTGACAACAGATCCCGCAGATTTTGAGGCAAAAAGTTTTGCGCTCATTGGGCGTTCTTTTGGAATTCCTTCTCTGTGTCTTCAGTATGGAAGTGTTTGTGCTGCTGACAGTGAATGGAGGTTTCTAGCTCATGATTATGTGGCAGCATTTGACACGCAGTCAGCAGAAATCATCGAAAAGCATGGAATTTCCAAAGATAAAATTTTTGTTACGGGGAATCCACGTTTTGATCAATATAAACAAGATGATGAAGAAGGACGCAAAAAAATACGACAAGAACTAGGTCTTTCTGATCAAACTCCATTAGTCGTTTTTTTGTCAATTCCTTTGGCCCCAGAAGGCATTGGTTCTTTAGAATCATATATTACTCATACAGAATATCTGAATGTCCTTCAAGCGGTATATGAAGTGCCAAAAAAGATACAGGATATAAAATTGTTTGTACGATTTCATCCGGAAGAAGATCATTCTGTCCATCAATCCTTTCTTAATCAGAATAAACAAATATTAATTGATCAAAAGAAAACTTTAAGAGAAATTTTAAATGCAGCCGATGTTGTTATTACGTTACATTCTACTGCAGGCTTAGAAACAATTTTACTTGAGAAACCTCTAATCTTTATTAATTTGACAAACAGAGAGGATCTTGTGGATTATGCAACTCTTGAGGCTGCGATGGCAGTAAGAAAGAAAGAAAAACTTATTCCTACTATTCGTTTATTGCTCGAAGATCAAAATATACGTACTGAATTGAAAAATAAGCAAGTTCTCTATTGCCGTCATGCGGGGCTTGTACAAAATGTGAGTTCATCAGTGCGATTAGCAAAACTTATTAAGGAGGTTTATGAATATTAAAGCAATTGATTCGTGTCGGATTTGCGGATCAAAAGAGTTAACTCCAGTAATCAACTTGGGAAGTCAGCTGTTAGCCTCAGTCACCGTTAGTCATGAGAATCAGGATCGTTATCCTTCTCAAGCAGTGCCAATTGAAGTTGTTCGCTGTAATCCTGCAAAAAATAAGAATGCGTGTGGGCTTGTTCAGCTTCGTCATACGTTTCCAGGAGATCTTATCTACCGAGAATATTGGTATCGTTCGGGTATAAATCAGACGATGCGTGATGCTCTCAAAGATGTTATTGAGGGCGCGGGGCATTTTGTGGACCTTATTCCTGGTGATACGGTAGTTGATATTGGCTGTAACGATGGGACACTTTTAAATAGTTATACACAGAATTTTATCGATCGAATAGGATTTGATCCTGTTGAAAATATACGAGGTGAGAAAGAAAATTTCAGACGAGTTGTGGATTTTTTTAATAGAAGATCATTTGAAAAGGCGTGTCCTACAAAAAAAGCAAAAGTTATTACAAGTATCGCAATGTTTTATGATTTAGATGATCCGAATACTTTTGTTTCTGATATTGCTTCAATTTTGCATACCGATGGAGTGTGGGTGGTTCAAATGGCTGACCTTCCTGAGATGCTAGAACAAAATATGTTCGATCAAATTTTTCATGAACATTTGGAATACTATCATATCCGACCTTTTCGTTATCTTGTTGAACGTCATGGATTAAAAATTGTAGATATGGAAAAAAATACAGTAAATGGTAGTAGCTACCGATTTTATCTTCGTAAAAAAGAGGGCTCTGAACCTTCAGCGGAAGCAAACGTTCGTCTCAATACTTTTTTTAATGAAGAAAAAAAACTAAAATTAGACGAAGAAGAACCCTATAAAAAATTCCGTGAAAATTCGGAACGAATTCGCGATAAACTGACAACGTTTATTAGAACTGAAAATAAAAAAGGTAAAAAAACTTTTGTATATGGTGCTTCAAGTAAAGGAAATGTTATACTTCAGTATTGTAGTTTAACCGTTCATGATATTCCATACGCTGCTGATCGTAACTCTCATAAAGCTGGCTGCTGGACGGTTGGTTCGAACATTCCTATTATTTCAGAAGAAGAAGCTCGTATGAAGAAACCTGATTATTTTCTCGTTCTGCCATACTTCTTTATGGATGAAATGATTAAGAGAGAATTTCAATTCCTTAAAGAAGGTGGAAAGTTTATTGTTCCAATGCCTCAAGTTCATTGTCTCGATAGTTCAATACTAAAGAAATAAAATGAAAAAAGCAGTAGTAACTGGTATTTTTGGTCAAGATGGAAGTTATCTTACAGAGATTCTTTACAACAAAGGCTATGAAGTACATGGCATTATTCGTAAGCCTTTATCGCAAAATACCAAACGGATTGCCCAATATCTTTTTGGTAAAGAAATTAAGATTCATACTCATGAGATTGATCTCAATGAATATAGAGATGTTGTAAAATTACTTGCTGAATTAAAACCCGATGAATGTTACCATCTGGCCGCTACTCATTATTCATCGTCAACATCACAAGGAGAACGGAAAAAAATCGCATGTACCTTATATGAGAATAATATTCGTTCTGCTTCTCATTTGATTCATGGAATTAATGAAGTCTCTCCAAAAACTCGTCTTGTTTTGGCAGGGTCATGTCTTATGTTTGATGGAACGTCTCAGTCGCCACAAACCGAACTCACACCATATCAAAGTAATTCTTTGTATGGTTTATCAAAGATTGCTGCTGCAGAACTTGCACGTTTTTATAGAGACACAGAAAATATGCATTTTTCAACAGTAATTCTTTACAATCATGAATCTCCACGGAGAGGGTCTTCATTTGTTACGCAAAAAATAGCAGAACAAGTAGTGCTTATAAAAGAAAAACAAAAAAAGGAAATCGTTTTAGGCAATATGGATTCTCAAAAAGATTGGGGATATGCCAAAGATTATGCCTATGGTATGTGGCTTATGGCACAAGCAGATAGTCCAGATGATTATATTCTTTCAACAGGAGTTACACACACGGTAGAAGACTTTCTTCGACTTGCTTTTCAAGCAGTCAATATTACAGGCTGGAAAAATTATATTCGGCTTGAACCCAGTTACACCTCTGTTGGGCAAGCACAACTCATTGGTAATGCAGATAAAGCATATAGAAAGCTTGGATGGAAGCATACAATAAAATTCGATGAACTTGTAACTTTAATGGTTCAGTCAGTTGCTTTACATACCTTAGATTAAGGAGAATAAATGAAAAAAATAGCAATCATTGGAACGGGGAGGGTGGGTCTTCCTTTTGGGCTTTTTCTTGAGTCCTTGGGATTTTCTGTAACGGGAATTGATAAAGACATAGCCCTTTTGAAAATTTTAAGAGATCGTATTATGCCCTTTGAAGAACCAGGCTGCCAAGATCTTTTAACCCATTCACGGATTCAATTTACCGATGATATTAGTATAATAAAAAATGTCGATTATATCTTTATTACAGTGGGAACTCCTTTAATGCCTCATATTGAAACTGATCTTTCAAACGTTGAAGCAGTCATAAAATCTTTAATTCCTCACATGCAGAAAGGACAATCAATTTTTTTACGTTCTACTGTAGCTCCACGTACAACTGAATATGTGAAAAGTTTTTTGGAAGAACATTCATCATTTCGTATAGGAAAAAATATAGCGCTTGCATTTTGTCCAGAGCGTTTGGCAGAGCACAAAGCTTTGGCAGAATTGAAAACGCTTCCTCAAATAATTGGCTGTGAAGATGAATTAAGCTATGAAAAAGCAATAGAGATATTCGCTCCCTTTAATGTTAAAATGTTTAAAACCACCTATATTTCTGCTGAATTAGTTAAGCTCTTCAACAATTCTGCGAGGTATATTGAATTTGCAGTTGCAAACCAATTTGCGATTTATGCAAATGAGTTCGATCAAAACATTTATGATATTTTAAGACTTGCAAATGAAGATTATCCTCGTGGTTTTATTTATCGGCCAGGGCTTACCGCGGGGACATGTCTTCGTAAAGACTTTGGTATGATTAACGAACTTTCTCCGGGTTCGGATCTTTTACTTGCTTCATGGAAAATTAATGAATTTATGCCTTATCATCTTATAGAACTTGCCGCTCGCCATGCTGAGATTAAAGGAGCAAAGGTTGCAGTTCTTGGGTATACCTTCAAGAGAGATTCAGACGATACACGTGATAGTCTTGTTCCAAAGCTTATTCGCTATATTGAGAGAAAAGTTCCTCATGAAATTGTTCTTTGTGAACCAAATCTCAAAACACAGGTGATCGAACGATATGCTAACCGAAATATTTCAGAAGCGTTGCAAGGAACGGATATTGTTTTTGTAGCAGTTAATCATAAGGAATTTAGTAACAGTAATATCATTTGGAAAGCTCTTAAACCAGAAGCCCTTGTCATTGATATTTGGAATTGCCTTGGTAAAAACCAGGTCGTATTAAGAAAGGAACGTGTGTGAAGCTACTTGTTACAGGAGCAGGAGGCTTCATCGGCCGTGTCTTAACGTATAGTTTAGCAGAACAAGGACATGAAGTCTTAGCATTTGATAACAATACTCGCGGTAATCTTGATATGCTTCATGGTCATGAGCGTATTAAGTTAGTGACAGGTGATGTACTTGATTTTGAAGGTCTTTGTGAGATTACCTGCGGTGTTGAAGCGATTTATCATCTTGCATATATTAATGGTACAAAGTATTTTTATACTATTCCCGACAAAATTTTAGAAATTGGTATTATAGGTACCCATAATATTCTCAAAGCATGTCTTAAGAATAAAGTTCCTCATTTCTTTTTGGCATCTTCTTCTGAAGTGTATCAAAAAGCTGATCATATTCCGACTACTGAAGAAGTTGAAATGAAAATTCCTGATGTAACAAATCCGCGTTTTTCATATGGTGGAGGTAAAATTGCAAGTGAGCTTTTGACGATTAACTATCTTCGTAATTCAGATACTCGCTGGGTTATCTTTCGTCCTCATAATGTCTATGGTCCGTGTATGGGATATGAGCATGTAATTCCGGAGCTCGTAAAAAAAATTGTTGAAGCACATCACAGCAATATGACTACAGAAGAAATAACAATCACGATTCAAGGCAACGGAGAGGAAACGAGATCATTTATTTTCGTAGAAGATGCCGCACAAGCTATTATTATGAGTACTCTTGGTACCAACAAAAATGATATATACCATATAGGTACTATGGAAGAAATTACTATTAAAGATCTAATTGCAAAACTTTCAGATGTTTGTGGGTATACTATAAAAGTTCTTACTTCGGAACGGCTTTTAGGTTCGACACCTCGTCGATGTCCTGACACGCTTAAATTGCAACAACTTGGTTTTAAACCAAAAACTTCTCTCATAGATGGTTTAAAAAAAACAGTTTCCTGGTATTGGGAAGATTATCAATCAAAAAAGGAGTAGCTATGATCAAGGTTCCTGTTTCCGTTGGTGAATTAATTGACAAAATTACAATTTTAGAAATCAAACTCGAAAGAATGAAAGATAAAAATAAAAAAGATAATGTTCGCCATGAATATGAAATATTAATGAGTCTTGTAAAGGAGCATAAGATCTCTTATCCAAATGAACAAATAGCATTAAAAAAAATAAATGAACGATTGTGGGATATTGAAGACTTTATGCGTCGCGCAGAAGCTGAAAAAAAATTTGGCAAAGAATTTATTGAGCTAACTCGTGATGAATATCGCTCAAATGATGAACGAGCTCGCATTAAAAGAAAAATTAACGATCAGGTAGGTTCAGAGCTTGTTGAAGAAAAAGAATATGTTTCCTACTAAATATAATTTTATCACTTCCGGTAAAAAGGGAGATCTCATTATGACCCTCTATATCGTGAAAGCAATGGGAGGGGGTAACGTATTTGTGACTAAGGGCGAATTTGAAGAACCTCTTGAAAGCGTTCTTGAGTCATGTGGAAAACTTGTGAGTTCTCAAAATTATATTAGTTCTTTCAATATTCATAAAGGGGAACCTATTGATGTTAATCTTGATCAATTTCGAAAAAGTAAATCGTTATATCGTACGACACTTCTCGATGTAATGAGTAGATCTCATAGGCTCACATTGAATGAGCCTGTTTATGGATGGATCGATGTTCCTGCTGATCATAGATTTTCTGATAAGATAGTCATTCATCGCAGAACTTCGAAAACAGTAAGAATTCCAAACCCACTTTTTAATTGGAAAAAACTTATCGATGTTCTTGGAAAGAAAAATATTGTGTTTGTTTCGCGTCTTGAAGATGAATGGAAAGAATTTGATGATGTACAGGTAGAATATTATCGCCCATATGATAATTATGAACACGCATGTATATTAAAAGGATGCAATTTGTATATTGGTAATCAATCTTTTCCGTCGGCACTTGCTGATGCGGTCGGTACTAATCGTATTTTTGAACTCTGCCATAAATTAGATAGAAAGCATTTTGCAATTCAATATTCTCCCAATGCTTGGTATTTTGCTACTCCTTGGGATTGTACGATAAAGAATTTTAGGTATCTTAAAAAAAGAGAATCAGGATATATTGATCTTGTAACAAGAAAACACGTCAAAAGCTATGAGGAATCATATCGTTTTAATTGGCTATTGGCTTTTAAATGTGAAATGAATTTTAGAAAAGATTATTATACGGGACTCATGAAACGTTTAATAAAATATCTTGGAGGTTTATTATAATTTTATATGTCATCACTTGCAGATAAATCATTTAGTCTCTTTAATCGCGAACTTCTCTTTACAGGTATCCATATTGTAACTGGAGCAATTGTTGCGCGTAAGCTAGGACCTTCTGGTTTTGGGTTATGGGCAATGTTTGAGCTTGTCATCAATTACTGTCGAGTTTTTGGCGGACCACGTTTAGAGATTGCTGCAGTACATTTTTTAGGTAAAAAAACAATAGATCCAGCAGAGCTTTTGAGTCTTATTAATTACGTTGGTTTTGGTCTTGGGGTCGGCATTTTTTTATTACTCTCTATGGGTCAAGAGATACTTTCAGAATTTTTTTTCAAGACTACCTTATCATCATTTTTCATAAGTTTTGTTTTTGCTTATATACCTTTTCGTTTTCTTTTGAGAAATTATATGTATATTTTTCTCTCACAGGAAGATGTAAAGTCGTATAATCGGTTAATGCTTATCCACGATTCTTGTAAGGGTATTGTCAATATTGTTCTTCTTGTAGTCTTTAATATGAATCTGTGGTCAGTTGCCATTGCTTTTCATGTATCCAATTTGATTGCGTTGATTTATGGAATAAGTGTTGTACATAGAAAAATTCCTTGGCGTTGGAAAACGTCTTGTGCTCGCCTTCCAGAATTACTGAGATATAGTATGAAAATCTACCTTTCTGAAGCGATTGGTTTTTTGACTATTTATTTTTCGAACATGGTGACGGCTATTTTACTCGTTCCTGCGGCATTAGGATTTTTTGCAATGGCAAAAGGAAAAGCGGAATATCTCAATCGCATTAGCAATGCAATTGGTACCATTCTTTTTCCTCACGTATCAAACTTAAATGGTATGAATTGCGATTCACGGAAAATAACGGAACGTGTATTTAGACTATCTTTTATTACATTTATTATTGCTGGAATCTTTTTAGCGTTGATAATATATCCCGCTACTTTGATTTTATATGGACGTGCTTTCCTTCCAAGTGTTGATGCCTTTTTTATAATTTTGCCGGGTCTTATTCTTTTTGGTCCTTCAAGTCTTTTACGGCAATATTTTCTTGGTATTGGTAGACCAGAGATTCCAATGTACATACAAATAGTTCCTCTCATTTTACAAATAGTACTCTGCTTCATGTTAATTCCTCCTTTCAGAATTATTGGAGGAGCACTAGCAGTATCAATTTCATTTCTTGTAACATCTGTTATCACTGTTATAATTTATAAAAAAATTAGTTCAGGATTATACAAGGAATTTCTTATCCCAAAAAGGGAGGACTTTAAGTTTTTATGGACTTTTGGATGGAATAAACTAATTCACTATTTCAAAGTATTTCATTTCAGAAAATCGCCTGTATCTCATTAAGATGGAATAGAAACATGAAGCACTTATTTGGATGCTATTCTTAAGTTTATGAAAAAAAAACTAAAAAAAATCCGTGAGCAAATCTTAAGGTTTATTCGCATTCTTCGCTATGGAGATGGAGAATTGGTTTCTTTCTTTGATATAAAAACCAGTGAACGAGTGAAAATTAATAAAACAAGATCATTATATTTTCTTAGTTATGCTACTTTTAAATATACACTTCAGGCTTTGAGAAAAAATTTTTCATCGTTTCTTAATGAAGAAATATTACTGATTCCAGATTTTTTGCCGTCAGCACCTGATATGTATGCAAAATATTCTATTGATCATACTTTTAAGAATAGTTTTTCTACTGCTTATGCCGCACAAGGCGATCTCCCAATGACAGTTCATCTATCAGAAATTGAAACAATTCGTCTTTTTATTGGTTGTCAAAAACTCTCATCTCGGAAGGGGTCATTACAGGTATTTCTTGAACAAAAAGAGCAAAAACAAATGATACTTCATAAAAAAATTTCGTCTCTTGAAAATCATTGGGATCTTTTTGAATTCAAATTTCCTTCTTCTTTTAATGTAGAGGATGCAGTTACAATGAGCTGGAAAGTTGATCATAATGATAGCCGCGTTTGTATTTCATCTCCTATAATTCGTAAAAAAAAACAGATACCACAAATGCTCTTGGTTTTTATTCTCGATGCTCTTAGACCCAACGATCTGGGTATTTATAATCCCATGAGAACTGAAACTCCCGCAATTGATCATTTTTTTAAAAAAGGAATTTATTATAAAAATAGTTTTGCACAAAGTAATTGGACTTTACCTACGTTTGCATCTATGTCTTTATCTCGTTATGCTTCTAATCACAATGTGGTAGATCCCGATCGTTATAGCTCTCCATTATCTCGAACTATCCCTACACTTGCTGAGCTTTTCCGTAATAAGGGATTTTATACGTATGCTTCTGTCTCTCATCGTCGATGTAATCAAGCACTTGGGCATCATAGAGGGTTTGAACATTTTAGTTTTAGCCAAACTGTTGAAGGAAAATATAATTCTCCAGGAGAAAAAGGACCAAATAATGTATATTTAGAGCTAAGGGAACTAAAAAACTATTTAAGGAATTTTTCTGATATTCCTTTTTTTGGATTTGTTCATATTTTTGATACACATTTTCCCTACCTTCATAGTTCGGGAAGACAACAAAAAAACTATTTACTTTTTCAGGAAACCATCAACCATTACGTTAAAAGGTCATTTCAAAACAACTTAAACGCTGAAGATTTTGCATTTCTTGATGATTGCTATCGCGACAAGCTCCGAGAGGTTGATCAAGAGTTAGGAGAAGTCTTCAGTCTTCTTGAAAAAAGAGAAAATGTAAGCGTAATTCTTACTTCGGATCATGGATATTCATTTACTCATCCTTTAGGAAATAATTTATCTGATGAAGAAATTAGAACTCCATTTCTTTTGTATTCAAATGAGTTTCCTCTTCAGAATGGTGAGTGCGATGAATTGCTTGAATCATCTATTGACCTTCTCCCAACTTTGTCATCCTTATATCATCTTAATGATGTTTCATTCCGACATGGTTCTTCATTATTTGATGCTGATGGAGTACAAAATAAAAAAGATTATGCTATTGCTGAATTAGTATATCTTGATAGTTATCAACTGAAAATAATTGATCGATTAGGCGGATATATATTGTTTGCTTCTTCTCGAGAACGTGCTACTTCAAGGATTAACCTTGAAAATATACATATTCTTCAGGAAGAAAGACATGGTATTGCTCGCGGTGAATTTTATGAACGAATCATTATTTATTTAAACGGATCAAAAATTGATGTTAATTTAAAAGAGAAGCTCATTCAATGTATATCTCGTCATTCCAAGAATTTTGATTTTTTCGTCAGCGAGAAAATATTTCCCAAGGTAAAAGATTTCTCAGTAAGAAATTAGTCCTGATATAAATTATCTAGGGAAGATATCAAACTTATGAAAAGAGAATATAAAACAGACCCTAAAGTTCTTGTATCAATACTAACATATAACAACGTTGAAGACACTCTCGAGGCAGTAAAGTGCTTTCGAAATCAGAGTTATCAGAATTTTTATCTTCAAGTTGTTGATAATGCATCTCCAAATCCTGTTGGAGAAACTATCAAAAATACCTTTCCTGATCTTGAAGTTGTTGTCCTTAATCAAAATCATGGTTATACAGGTGGTAATAATTGGGCTTTTGATCGTGGACTTCGTGAAGGATTTAATTATGTTTTAATTAGTAATCATGATCTTATCTGTGGCCCTGATATGCTTCAACACCTCGTTGAAACAGCCGAAAAGATGCCCAATTGTGGAATGGTTGGAGTTATAGAAGAGAATTATCAAACAAAAGAAATACGAACTATAGGGGGGAAAGGATTTTCATTTTTAAAAGCTCGCGGTCATTGGGAAAGAACTCTTCCGTATAATATGCCTGACAATGAAGTATTAGAGGTAGATTATGTGCAAGGAGCATTGATTCTTTTTTCTCAAAAAGCTTTGCAAAAGGGAATTCGGTTAGATGAAAAATTATTTATGTATGGGGAAGAGATTGATCTTGGTTTTCAAATACGTACAGCAGGGTTAAAAGCCTATGTTGATCTCAGGTGTCGTGTACGGCACAAATCTCTTCCACAACAATTTAATACGTTTCAAGGATACTTAATTCAAAGAAATAGACTCTACCTAGCGCGAAAATATGGAACAACAATGAACTATATCTTTTCTGTTTTTTACATGGGGTTGTTAGAATTACCAATGAAATTTGTTATAAGAACCTTTCAGGGATATCCTCATTATGGATGGACCTGTTGGTTAGGATTCTTTGATGGATTACGGGGAAAAATGGGGTTGCAATGGAAAAAGTAGCAAGCTTTAAATTACCGATAGTACGAATAAATCCTGGAGCTAGCTTTATTTATCTTATAATCTTTCTTTCTGGATTTGGTGTCTATGCCGTTGAACTTGGGAATGTAGGACTAACACCAATTAATCTTCTTGTCATCCTTGCTTTACCCATTGTAATTCTGATTGCTTGTGTTCGTCAACAAGTACCCCAGATTAGTATAATAGGGGCTCTTTATTTTATTTTCTTTCTTATTTGTATGTTCGGAGCTGTGGTTGCTGATAGTCCTATAGATGCTTTACGTGGTGCAGGAGGGTATTTCCTCGAAAATATGCTTTGCTTTTTCTACGTGATTTTTTTTCTAAAGACGAGACAGCATGTAGAAAAAGCAATTAAGTTTTTTATTCTAGGAGGGATTTTCAATTGTGTTATGGGATTAACTCAGCTTATTGGATATTATTTTTTTAATGAAATGATTTTTCCTCCATTGAAAGAACTCTTCCGGGGACAATCTGGGATGAAAGCATTTGGATATGGAACAGGTGCTTTCTCTATCCCTGGCTTTGCCTATATGACAGGGTTCATTGGAGATGGTTTTGGCCCATGGTTGATTATTCCTTTCAGTTTATCAATATATGGTATATATAAATATAAAACACTAAAATTTATGTTTATAACTTCTCTATTCTTTGTGACGATAGTGCTTTCGGTTTCACGTAGTTCATATCTCGGCCTTGGAGCGTTCTTATCATTCATTTATATTTTCTACCGTTCGAAAGATCGTCGGTTTTTTCCTTTGGTATTTAATTTTTATAAAACTTCATTTATTGTATTGTTTATTATAATAGGCCTCTATGTGAGCAATACTTCATCTTTTTTTGACAGATCAGAAATTAAATTAAGCGAGACAACAACAATTAAGACGCCAATCCATCTTATTAAAAGAGTAAATCCATTTATTGAAAGTATGAGATCTATTCAGATTGAATTTTTTTCGAGTCATATGAAACTTGCGATGATACATGGTTTTGACAATCTTGGTTTTGGGAGAGGCTCGGAAAATTTTGATGATTTTGTCTATAAGCGGTATCCGGTTAAATATGGGTCCCACTCGAATTTTATTATCTTTCTTGGTGATACTGGAATCTGGGGTTTCTTAACTCAAATTTTAATTGTTATTTTTACTATAGGGTATGGGCTCCGAACCTATTTTCGTCAGCCAAAAGATACCATTGATCATCTGCCGTTGTTTCTAACAGGAATTTACCTAGCGCTCGTCATGACCGGCATTGTAAGAACCTTCTATCTCACCCCAAGTACTTTTATAATTACTGGATTGATCATAAAACTTAACTCTATTCAATATCAGGAATATGATCTAGTTCAAATTAAAATTTAGAATGAGTTAAATATTCACGAACATACTTCTTGTAGGAAACAATTATAAAAATTTATGACAACTCAAAGATGGCTTATTACTGGCGGGTGTGGATTTATTGGAACAAATCTTATTATAATGCTTCGTCAAAGAATACCTAATCTTACTCTTTGTATCCTGGATAATCTTAGTATCGGACGTCGAGAAACAATAATGAAAATAGATCCATCTATAGAAGTACGCGAGGCAGATATTTTAGATTATAAGAGTTGTCAAAATGCTTGTTCAGATTGTAATGTTGTTATTCATCTTGCTGCTTCGACGGGAATTGCTCCTTCACTTAATAATCCACGAGTAGATTTTGAAATAAATGTTCGAGGTACTCTTAATATGCTTGAAGCGGCCCGTGAGGCGCGAGTCTCAAGTTTTATTCTTGCCTCATCTGGTGCTGCTTTGGGAGAGGTTAATCCTCCCTATAATGAAGAGCTTGCAGCAAAACCTACTTCTCCTTATGGGGCGGGGAAGCTTTCGTGTGAGGGATATACTCGAGCTTACACAAAAAGCTTTGGAATTCCTTCAACTATTCTTCGATTTAGCAATGTCTATGGACCCTTTTCCCTACATAAAAATAGTGTCGTGGCAAAATGTATGAAAAACGTTCTTGAGAAAAAATCTATTATTATTTACGGAGATGGTTCACAAACAAGAGATTTTATATTTGTTGATGACCTTTGTGAAGCTATTCTTTGTGCAATTCAAAAGAAAGGATGTGGAGAAATTTTTCATATTGGTACCAATCGAGAAACAAGTATAAAAGATCTGGTTATTCTCATCAAGCAGGTTATTGAAAGAGAAGGTAAATATCGAGTAGAAATAGCTCATATGCAAAGATCAGAGTGGGAAGTCGTAAGAAATTATGCAGATAGTACAAAAGCTAAAAAAGATTTAGGATTTAGTATAAGAACTAATTTACGAGAGGGTCTACAAAAAACGTTCGACTATTTCAAAGAAAGTTATACTTCTCAATAATATTATATGTTTTCAAGTCTACGTATATTTGGTTTTAGTTTAGGTCTAATAGGTCTTGTCTTAAGTTTTATTTTCTATAGAGGACCTAAATGGAGAAGGATGAATTTTGTTTTTTCCGCGTGTTTCAGTGTGTCACTCCTTTTAGTAAGTTCTAACCCAAATATTCTCAATGCAATTGCAGAAATGTTGCAATTGGCAATGCATCAGAGAGGACGAATATTAGCTTTGCTTATAGCTTCAAATTTTGTCATATGGATTTTTTTCTTCTATACAAAATCATTGTTTGATGATATGAGACATCAAATTGATCTTCTCCTTCGTCGTTTGGGATATGAAGAAGCTAAGAATGTTTTGGACAAGGAACTTTTTAATAAGGAAATTGTCATTATCATTCCTGCATTCAATGAAGAAGCAAACTTACAAGAACTCCTTAGTAAGATACCTCGCACGATTCAAAGAAGATCAGTAGGAATTCTTGTCATTGATGATGGAAGTACTGATAACACTGCGGGAGTGAGTTGTGAGAGTGGAGCTGTCGTTGTCAAAAATAAGATTAATCGTGGACAAGGAGCTGCATCGAGACTAGGGTACGATGTTTTAGTTAACTATAATATTCCTATTGGAGTCACCATGGATGCAGATCTTCAACATTCTCCTCTTGAAATTGAAAAATTAGTAGCTCCAATTATAAACGGAGAAAAGGATCTCGTGATTGGATCCCGAATGATGGGAGCTTATAGAGGGAGTACATTAAGAAAGATAGGGATTCGATTTTTTACAAGAATTATTAACTTTCTTGCCAATGTACGATTGACTGATTGTTCGAGCGGCCTCAAGGCTTTTAATGTTAATGCTCTTAAGTGTCTTCAACTAAAAGAAGATCAATTCCAATCTGCAGAGGTAATACTTGAGTCTGCTAAAAAAGGCCTTCGTATAGGAGAGGTTTCTATAATAATTCATACAAGAAAATATGGTATTACAAAAAAAGGCACTGATTGGAATTATGGATTTAACTTTGGAAAAACTATTATCAAGAGTTGGTGGAAATAACTCAAATAGTGTGATTATTCCACTTTTTATATGTTTCATCGGAGGTGCCCTTCGTATAATTGTTGCTGTTTTTGTTACAGGTGATCGTTTTATATGGCCTGATGAAATAAACGATTATTACCCAGCAGCCCTTCGATTATTTGAAGGTAAAGGGTGGGGGAGTAAAACTAATATCATGCCATTTTTTCCCTATGTACTTTCAATTTATTTTCATTTAGGAGATGGAGATATTCTATGGACACGCATTATCCTAGCATGCCTTAATTCAAGTATGATGCCTTGCGTATATTTTCTAACGCGCCATATTTTTGGAAAAACGAGTGCTCTATGTGCTATGTTTATTGTTGCTTGTTATCCTATTCTTATTTTTTCATCTGTTCTTATTCTTCCAGAAACATTTTTTACTCTTCTTGTGGTGTTAGGAATTTTGAGCTTCTCACTGGCATGTACGAAACCGTCTTTTCTTTGGTTATCCGCATTACTTTTTGGATTGGCCAATTTTACAATTTCAATCTTAAGCCCTTTTATCATTCTTGCTTTCTTCATCGTAATGTATATCTTAAGACACGAGTCATTAATAAAGAGGGTAACAAAAACAGTGCTATTTATGCTTATTTTTTATTCAACGGTATGTCTCTGGGGTATACGTAATTATTTTGTTCTTGGGGAGTTTTTGACTACAAAAAGCAATGTAGGAAAAGTTTTATATATGCATAATAATGAATTTTCATCTGGATTTAATAGAAAGGAAAACTTTCTACAGTTTACTAACAATATTTTACCTAGAATAGAAGAAGAACTAAAAGATGAAAATGATTTGGCAAAAAATAGAATTTTTACTGCTAAGTCAACAGATTTTATTAGATCTCATCCTCTACAATTCCTTGTCCTTTGTCTTGAACGATTTCTAAATTTGTGGAGGTTTTATCCGGAAGAAACTATTTCAGAAAGTTCTTTTACGGCATCACCTTTTAAAGTAATGAGTATAGTGACCTATGGACCTATTTTGTTGTTAGCTCTTGTTGGGCTTATAAGAGCACGAAAAATGTTTAGGAGCCATTTAGTCATATGGGGTTATTGTATCTCACTCGTTTTTATATTTACATTGATAAGATCGAGTATGCGAGCACGGCTTCCTTTGGAGCCATTTTTAGCTTTGTATGCTGGGGCAGGGATGACATATGTATGGAGATATTTTCAAGCTCATTTTCTTAAAACCAAAGGTAATCAAGTTCAATTGTGATAGGAGTTTTTCATGAGAGTTCTTATTTTAGGTATTGATGGATATTTAGGTTGGTCTCTTGCACTACGTCTTGCTTCGAAAGGTTATACCATAGGAGGAATAGATAATTTTTCACGTCGAGAATGTGTGAGTGAAATGGATTCCCATTCTGCTCTCCCTATTCACGAAATGCCAGAACGTCTGAAAGCTTTTGAGGATCACTTTAAAAAGGAACTCTTTTTTTCTAAGGGGGATCTTATTCATTACGATTTTGTGGAACAGATATTCAGAGATTTCAAACCTGAAGCCATTGTCCATTTAGGCGAAAATCCATCTGCTCCTTACAGTATGATTGATGCTAAACATGCTGCGTGGACGCAGACAAACAATATTGTAGGTACTCTTAATGTCCTCTATGCTATGAAGAATATAACACCACAAGGTCATCTTATAAAGCTGGGAACTATGGGGGAGTACGGCACACCAAACATAGATATTCCTGAAGGGTTTTTTGAGATTGAATATCGTGGTCGAAAAGAAAATCTTCCTTTTCCTCGGCAAGCGGGTAGTTGGTACCATCAAAGTAAAGTACATGATAGCAATAATGTCATGCTTGCCTGTCGTATTTGGGGACTTCGTTCTTCTGATATTATGCAAGGAATAGTATATGGTTCGCGTATTCTTGAAATGAACGAAGATGATCGTTTGCTGACGAGACTTGATTTTGACCAGTGTTTTGGAACAGCTATCAATCGTTTCTGTTGCCAAGCTGTAGTTGATCAACCACTTTCTCCATTTGGAAAGGGTCATCAAAAACGGGGTTTCTTGCCTCTGAAAGATTCAATCCAGTGTTTAACGCTTGTTATTGAAAATCCTCCTGCACAAGGAGAATATCGAGT
This sequence comes from Deltaproteobacteria bacterium, assembly GCA_023250585.1. Classification (GTDB taxonomy): domain Bacteria; phylum Bdellovibrionota_F; class JAHFAK01; order JAHFAK01; family JAHFAK01; genus JAHFAK01. Next base: position 38,929 of record JAHFAK010000001.1, on the reverse strand, counting down.
CTTCAATCAGTTTGAAGAAGTATATGATATTACACAATTGGCCTTAAAAGTAAAAAGTGTAGGAAGAGATCTGGGATTAAAAGTAGAAGTTAAGAATGTTGAAAATCCACGGTATGAAGCGGAAGAACATTACTATAAACCCGATCATAAAAAGCTACTAGAACTAGGCTATCAACCAACAAAAGATATGGAAGCAGAGATTCATATCATGTTACAGGATCTTATTAAATATCGAGATCGTATAGAAGCAAAGAAAGAGGTTCTCATTCCCGATATTCATTGGGATGGTAAGAGAAAAAAAGTCACCTACTTTCATGGGAAATAGATGATTGGAGGTAGTTACGAATGTGTGGTATATTTGGTATAGCACTAAGAGAAGCAGATATTATTCCTTGTGATAGTTTCCAAGAAACCACTCAAAAGTTGTTTCAATACTCTCAGTCTCGCGGGAAAGATGCTGCCGGAATTGCAATCTTTAAAGATAATAAAGTAACAATTAAAAAATCTAGAGAAAAGGCCTCTGTGTTTATTAAGAGTCGAGAGTTTAAAGAATTATTTAATATAGGCAGTAAAAAGACAGATAATATACACCCAAGCTGCGTTATTGGCCATACACGATTAGTTACGGATGGGAGCAGTATCCATCAAGATAATAATCAACCCCTTGAAGAACATTCTTTTTACTGTATTCATAATGGAATTATTGTCAATGATGATATGCTATGGGATAAATACTCGTTTTTAGAAAAAAAACACACCATAGATACAGAAATCTTTCTGAAAATTTTTTCTCATTTATGTAGAAATCATTCTTATGCGCAATCACTTAGTTTAACGTATAGTGAAATAGAAGGCACTGTTTCTACTGCTTTGATAGATAGTATAAACAAAAATTTAATTCTAGCTACGAATAATGGATCTCTCTATTATATGGCTGATTCAAACCAAGAAATCTTCATTTTTGCATCTGAATACTCAATGCTAAAACGAATTAAGTCTTGTGGGATATTAAAATCTTTTGAAAATAAATTAGAAATTTTTCATGTAGGTGCTCATCAGGCAATTATCATGAACCTTGATACTCTTCATAGAGAGAATTTTTTGTTAGATAACTCTAATAAATGTCAATCTCGCATATTTTCTCAAAAGAATGGGAATGCTTTTAAAAATGCAGTAGAAAATACGGAGTTCAATGATAATGAAAATCTATGGCTTTATCCTCAAAATTACCATTTAAAGCGTTGTTCCATCTGTATACTTACAGAAACTATGCCTTTCATTAGCTTTGATGAGAAAGGAGTTTGTAATTACTGTCATTCTTACAAAAATATCAAATTACAGGGAAAGGACAAGTTCCTTCAAATTTTAGATGAGCATCGCCAAAATAACGGTAATCCAGATTGCATTGTTGCCTTTAGCGGTGGACGCGACAGCAGTTATGGTCTGCATCTTATTAAAAAAGAATTTGGTATGAATCCCATTGCCTATTCATATGATTGGGGGATAATTACCGATATTGGCAGACGAAATCAAGCTAGAGTCTGTGGAAAACTTGGTATTGAGCATATTCTTGTTTCAGCCGATATCAAAAAAAAGAGGGATAATATCAGAAAAAATATTAATGCCTGGATTCATCAGCCAGTTCTTGGAATGATCCCATTATTGATGGCAGGAGATAAACAATTTTTCTATTATGCGAACAAGATAAAAAAAGATACGGGAATACAGCTCTTAATCTTTTGTCAAAATTTCTTAGAGCATGTAGGCTTTAAAGCAGGTTTTTCAGGAATTAATAATATTGGATATGTCAAAGATCTGTCTCAAGGTAGACGACATATAACTATTTCTAACTTTAATAAGATTAAGATTCTCTATTACTATATGAAGCAATATCTTCTTAATCCTCGGTATCTTAATAATTCTATCATCGATACTTTTTGGGCTTATCTTTGTTATTATTTTATTCGGCAAGACCATGTTTATTTATATAAATATGTTCCATGGAATGAAAAAATTATAAATGATATCTTAATTAATGAATATAATTGGGAGATAGCGAAAGATACAAGTACTACATGGCGTATAGGTGATGGAACCGCTGCTTTCTATAACTATGTGTATAGAACGATATGCGGTTTTAGCGAAAATGATTGTTTTCGTTCAAATCAAATACGTGAACATCACATCGATCGGTCAGATGCATTAAAGCTTATAGAAGTAGAAAATTATCCTCGCAAAGAGTCTATATTAGAATATCTCGATGTGATACGTGTTAATCATAAAGAAGTGCTAAAAACTATTAATGCTCTTCCCCGAATGTATTAACTAGGAGATCGGATTTGGTTATAGAAAAATTTCTTTGTTCGCTGATGATATTTTAATTAAAGCTATAAAAAATGAACAATAATTTTCCTATAATATTGTAGAAAATATTGTATGCTAACTCAACTGAGAGAATTTATTCAGAAAATTTCTCGATTATTCTCTCCATCCTTAGCTATAGAAAATGAAAGAATTTTAGAACTCATGCATCAATATAAACTTTTTGAATGTTCCTTGGAAAATTTATATTATTTTCATCAATCTCATTATACCCGGAATCTTATTTTTAAAAATGAATTTTTTGAAATACTTATTCTATGTTGGGAACCAGGGCAAAAAACACCAATTCATGATCATGAAGGGCAGCATTGTTGTATGACTGTTCTACGAGGGACTATAGAGAGTAAAAATTATGTTTATGTAAAATCCATTGACTTTAAAGGCGACCTTACACCATTACTTCAAGAAACGTATAATAGGGGAGACGTTTCTTATATTGATGATGAGATCGGGATTCATCAATTAGAGAATCCTGCAATTAACAATCGTCGTGCCTGTACGCTTCATGTTTATTATAAACCAATTGTTGGTTGTCTTAGTTATGATCTTGAGACAAAAACTGCCAAGAAAGTATCTTTAGTTTATAATCGTATCATTGGTCAACGTGATACTCATAGAATAGCTCAAGAAATTTCTTTTCTTGTATAAAGAATGTTGAGTATAAAAATTAAGATCTACCAAATAAAATATATTTCCCTTACAGCTATGGTAATTCTAATGAGTAGTCCAGTGTTTATTTCTCATACGTGGGCTGGTATCACACGAAATGTTAATAAAAATGATTCCCATTGTAATGATATACATGGTAATCCCTATTGTTCAATTAAAGAAGCGATAGAAGCGTCACAGGATGCTGATGTTGTTATTATTGCTGAGGGGACGTATATTGAAAATGGGATCACCATTAATAAAGATATTACACTTCAGGGATCGGGTACACGAAGTACTTTCATTGATGGAGGAAATACTCCTCCACGAATTTTCTTTGTTGCTTCAGGTGCAACAGTAACAATTCGAGATGTGACAATCCAAAATGGAATGGATGTTGATAAGGGTGGAGCAGGTGTTCGCAATGAAGGAAATTTATCTCTTTTCTATTGTACTATCAAAAATAATAGTACCCTTTCAGGAACTTTTCCTGTAGCAGTTCATTCTTTAACAGGTATATCAGAGGGACTAGGAACAGGAGGAGGAATATTAAATACGAATAATGGGATATTACATATAGATCGGAGTACTATTTCTGGTAATAAAGCAGACTATGGCGGTGGAGTATGGAATGCTTCGGGAATAATGATTGTAGAAAGTTCTACGTTTAGCGGAAATACTACAATCGAGAGTGGTGCGGCAATGTCCTTAGACGCTGAGACAACCATAGTAAATAGTACAATTTCTAGTAATACTGCCGATAGCGATAAAAATGATAGTGGTCATGCAGGTGGTATAGCCATAGGTGATTTTACGTGGGGAATTTATACAAGTGATTTTCCAACAGATGTATTAACTATAGTAGTAAAGAATACGATTATAGCGGAGAATAAGGATGCAAGTCCTGATCAGGGGAGTCCGCCGCATGATTGTCGAGGCCCAATTGTTTCAGAGGGATACAACATCATCAAAGTAACCATGGGATGTAAGATAAATGGTGTTAATACCTATGATCTTCCTAAACCTTCAAATACTACTGATATCTATGGATATTATCCGAATTATGAACTGGATGTGAAACTAGGTTCGCTTGATAACAATGGAGGGCCCACCGATACTCATGTGATTCGGCCCGGAAGTCCTGCAATTGATAAAGGAGATCCAGTGAGTTGTCCTTCTTTTGATCAGCGTGGTTTTATTAGGCCAATTGATGGTGATGGGGATCAAAGCGTCAGATGTGATATTGGAGCTATAGAACTTGGATGTAGTGATGGAAAACTCGCTGTGGGTGAAGAATGTGATGATGGTAATGCAGAGAATACTGATTCATGCTTGAATACTTGTAAGTTAGCTATATGTGGAGATGGTTTTATAGAAGCGGGAGAAGAAGAATGTGATGATGGTAATGCAGAGAATACTGATTCATGCTTGAATACTTGTAAGTTAGCTATATGTGGAGATGGTTTTATAGAAGCGGGAGAAGAAGAATGTGATGATGGAGAGGCTAATGGCAATAGTTCTAAAGGAAGTTGTAAAGTCAACTGTTCTATAAAGAGACTTTCAATATTCTCGAACGTTGATTCTATCGGCGGTTGTGGGTTGGTAGAGACAAAGTTCACTGTTTCCTCATTGATTTTATTACTATGGGTGAGCATACTTTTATTGAGTTACCGTTTTGTTGGGCATAAAAAAAATAACTAGAATGAAGATACTTGTTCTTACACCCGGAATTTATCCTGATCGCCATAGCGGCTTACCTAAGCTTGTATACAATATTTCACGAGAATTAGCATATCGAAACCATGAAGTTATTATACTTACCCGGAAATACAGTCATAAATATTCTTCATATGAAATAGTCGAAAATATGCACTATTTCCGAGTTTCTATTCCTAAAAGAGGCGATCTCACTCATATGTTATGGCCTCTTGTTACTGCAGTACAATCCTATAGTGCTCAGAAGAAGATGGCATCGCAGTATGAAAATATAGATGTTGTGTGGGTTCATAATCCATGGTGGATGATAGGTTTTAATCCAAAACGATGGTGGCCTCGTGCAAAAATTATATATGATTTTCATAGTGATGTTTATTCGGAACTTTTATATAATTATCCAAAAAATCCAGTAGTACAGATTATTGGACATTTTTTCGATCGCATTGCTATTTCAGTTATTAGCAAAGCAGATCTTGTTTTGGTTCACAGTGAGTATGCACGTGATCGTTGTATTTCAATTGGCCGAAATGGAGTTAAAGATAAGATTAAAATTGTTCCAGGTGGAGCAGATGAAAAACTGTATACTCCGATTACTAATAATGCATTAAAGATAAAACTTCGTAAGGAACTTAATCTTCCGTTAGAGCAGATTCTTTTTATAACAGCACGTGGTTTGAAACCTCGGACAGGAGTTGATAAACTTGTCGAAGCCCTTGCAGGGCTCAAAAAAAAAGGAGTTTCATTTTTTATAATAATTGTTGGACGAGGTGTGATGGAAACGAAAATTCGTCAGTACATAGACTCACTTTCTCTAAAAGATTCTGTCCGCCTTGTCAGTGGAATTTCTGAAATAGAGTTAGCTCATTACTATCAAGTTGCGGATGCTTTTATTCTTCCTACGCAAGGTGCTGAAGGATTTGGTCTTGCAACTGTTGAAGCATTACTCTCAGGACTTGTTGTGCTTGGCACTGACAATGGGGCAACTCCAGAAATTCTTAAGCGCTATAACAAAGAGTGGATTATTAATGGATGTGATCCTCAAAGCATAGGTAATAAAATAGAGGATTTTTGTCGAAATCGAGAAAGGTATGTTATGCGAGCAGAAGATATCCGTTCGATTACCGAAAAGCATTATTCATGGTCAATTTCAGCAGATCGTTTTCTTGAACTCATGGAAGGAACTACATTATGACATTTACTCAATTTACAGCTAAACAGTTTCCTGAAAGATCAGTTTTTGACAGAAAACAATTTGATTTTACGACTAATCTTGTGAAATGGATTGCACTGCAGTTTGCTTTTTTTGCTTACAAAATTGGGATAACCGCCAACGTGCTTGATGTTTCTGCAATTTTTCTTGTGTTCATTGGATATTGTTTTCTTGTGACAGCTATGAATGGAGTAGTTCTGCTTCCCATTATTGGAATCTTTTGCATTTATTTTCTTATCTTTGTTGATTTTGCTGATGGTCCTATAGCTAAAGCTTCAAACAGTTGTAGTATGCTTGGGCACCTTCTTGATGATTTGGGCTGTAATCTTGCTCGGTTGATGCTCATTGTCCTTTTTGGGATTTATACAGAGAGCTATTACTTAATTCTACTCGCAGCTTTTTCAAGCGGAGTGCTCATCATTTTTGTTCCACTGGCAGTAAAAGAAATGCCTTCTCAAGGTTTTATAGGAACATTTGTTCATTTATACTATAACAAATATTCATTTCTTTCAGTACGGTTTATGTTAGCTTTACTTCCTCTTTTTTTAGGAATCACTATTGTTTGTGGGTGGGATCTAAAAGTTATTTCATTTGTTGTAACTATTTTTTATGGAATTTCATCAATACTGTGGCTCAGCATGAGTTTCTTGAATTATCCTCGATCAAAGAATATACAATAATAATGCTCTTTACGAAAGGAATTAATATGAGTTTTAAAGTAGGTATTAACGGTCTAGGAAGAATAGGGCGAGCGGTATTACGTATTACGCTTGAGCATCCTGATATTGATATTGTTTGTATCAACGATATTAACCCAGATATTAATAATATTGCTTATCTTATTAAGTATGATTCAACATATGGACGTCTTGAGAAGAGTATTGCAGTAACAGGAGATACAATTACTATAGGAAACGAAAAAAAATTGCGCGTGTATCGTCATGAAAATATTTCTGATGTTCCATGGAATAAAGAAGGAGTTGATATTGTCATTGATTCTTCTGGGGTTAAGCAGAATCTTATCAATGCACGGAAACTGAAAACACAAGGAGTTCGTCATTGCATTGTTACGAATGCTCCTCAAGAAGATGAAGTTGATATTGCAATTATCTTAGGAGTTAATCATGATGATTTCAAGCCAGAACGTCATTTTCTTATTTCAAGTAGTATCTGCGATGCCAATGCTTTTTCACCGACAGCACATGTGCTCGATAAAAAATTTGGAATTAAACATGGATTTTTGACTACCCTACATCCATGGTTAAATTATCAGAATCTCCTTGATGGTCCTTCGATTTCTTATGCTACGCCGGGGAAAATTCATGATCATTATGCGTTAGGAAGAGGAAGTACGAATTCATTAATACCAAAAACAACATCTGCAATTTCTGCTTCATGTAAAGTACTTAAAAACCTTACGGGAAAATTTTTATCTATGTCATATCGTATTCCAACAATGATTGTTTCTTCTGCTGATCTTTCCGTTGAGCTCGAGGAAAAAGTCAATGTTGATACCATTCAATCAGTATTTGAAGAGGAAGAAAAAAATCAGAAATGGAATATATTCTTTAATAATAAAGAAGCGCTTGTTTCTACAGACTTTACTGGATCAAGCTATTCAGCTGTCATAGATCACCGATGGATTTATATGAATGAACACAATTATCTGAAAATGGTTTTGTGGTATGACAACGAATGGGGATATTCATCACGTGTTGTTGATTTAGTAAGATATATTGGGCAATGGAAGAATTAAATCGTTATAGCGTTCAAGATTCTAAATTTTCTACAGTACATTTTGAAGGTCGTGAATGTATCCGTAAGGAAACTCGCCTAAATGTTCACTTGGGAATTCACTGGTGTGATCTTGAGAAAGCTATTATTCACTACGTTACAAAACTAACAAGTGCTGGAATTCCCGTACCAGAAATATATAAATCAGAAGCAAATCAAGAACGTCTCATCTATATATGTGAGTTTAAAGGTCCAAATATTTTACAATATATGAGGAAAATAGCACCTAATGATCTGCTCCCGGAAAAAAAAGTTCTCGACAGGATTTTTAGTATTCTCCGTAAAGCACAAAACGCTCGATTGAATTTTGATCCTCACATTAAAAACTTTGTATGGAATGGAGTCGAACTGGCTTATGTTGATTTTACTCCACCGTGGGTAGATTCTTACTATGATGTACGTCTTTCACTTGCGTGTGAGCATGAAAAAAAAATTTTAAAAGATTTTTTTTCATGCATGGAACCTCAACAATTAGGCTACCACTTTGCTGCTGATTTTTTAAAAATGGACCCTATATACATGAGTACAATGCCTCGTCTTTTTTCGATACTCGGCGAACATAATCTTATACAAGGCAATTTTGATGCTTTTGTTACACGAGTCAATAAAATCAAAGAAATAGAACAACAAAGAGAAAGAGAAAAACTCTTTCTCTTATAGCATCATGAGAAAATATGATTTTTGAAGAATCAGTTACTGAGACACAAACAGTGCGTTTTATTCTTGATAAAACAAAAAGCTTTGATGAACTTACGCTTAATATTCTTACAAAACAACCCGGAAAAGTGATTGTCTTTTGTGACGAAGCTTTGAGAAATACGTGGTTACCCGCTTTACAAAAAAAATTGCACAATTTTTTTCCTTTAGAAGGGATTATATTTCTAAAAGCAGAAGAAGCATCAAAAGATCTTAGATCATTTGCTTTCTTAGTTGATCATCTTGCTCATTTAAAATGTTCGCGAGATGATTTAATTGTTGCTCTTGGGGGTGGAACAATTCTTGATGCGATTTCATTTCTTGCTTCAGTATATATGAGAGGCATTCCTCTTATGATGATTCCTACGACGTTAATTGGTCAAGCTGATGCAGCGACTGCAGGTAAAACGTGTATTAATACAGAGTACTCAAAAAATTTATTAGGCACACTCTATCTTCCTCGTGTTGTATACAACAATGTAACCTTACTTCATACGAATTCACCGTATCAAATGAGACAAGGATTTTCTGAGGTATTTAAATATGGATTACTCGGATCGCATCGTCTTCTTGATCTTCTCATGGCCTATAAAGAAGTACCATCGGATGATGTAATGATAGAAATTGTACGAGAAACAATTAATGTGAGAATTAAGATACGACGACAAGATCCATTAGCAAGCAATCTAGGGCATACGTTTGGCCATGCGCTTGAAAAATATTCTCATTACGAGGTAAGCCATGGAGATGCGATCGCTGCTGGTATCATGATGGCTCTTACTTTTAGTGTAGAGCAGAGTATAATTTCATCAGAACTCAAAGATTATGTTGTTATACTTATGAATCGTTTAGCTCTTAATAGACGAGTTCAGCAAGGAATCGATGCAGAAGCTATAACAGCGCTTATGCGAGGAGATAAAAAATCATCCAGCGAAAAAATAGGTCTTGTTCTTATTAAAGATATTGCACTACCCTATAACAATAATGGTTCACCTTTTTATATGGTAGAACCAGATAGAGTAAAAAATTTCCTAACGCGTTTTTTTGATACTCATGATAATATTTGGATTGATCATTGGAATAAATTGAAACAAGATGTATAGTTATGCGATTTAAAGAAAAAACGATCGTCGTTACCGGTGCAGGTTCAGGTATTGGAAAACAAATTACCTATGATCTTGTACATGAAGGAGCAACTGTTTATGCTATTGGTCGTACAGAAGAAAAATTAGCTTCTCTCAAAAGATCTTCGTCACTTATTACCAATGTATGTGATATAAGCATTCCCGAAGATGTTACAAAACTTTTTGAACATCTTAAAAAAGAGGGGCATGCTGTCACTGGACTTGTGAATAACGCCGGTATTAACCCATCCCGTAATGTTCTTGGAAATACCAGTTTTGATGATTGGGAAAAAACCATTGCGACAAATCTCACCGGAGTGTTTAATTGTTCTAAGGCAGCGCTTGAGCATATGATTTCGGTAGGCGCGGGAAGTATTGTCAATATTTCATCTATTGCAGGAATTTGTGCACTGAAAGAACGTGCATCGTATATGTCAAGTAAATGGGGTCTTGTTGGGCTGACTCAATCAATTGCTATTGACTATGCTAAACATAATATTAGAGCAAATTGTGTCTGCCCAGGGTATGTAGAAACTCCATTGGTAGAAAATTATCTATCAGCATTATCAGATGACGAACATGAAGCACTGAAAAAGAGTCATGCTTTAGGAAGATTTGGTTCAATACATGATATTGCTCGCGCAGTACTTTTTTTACTTTCCGATGATTCTTCGTGGATTACGGGCGTAACATTACCCGTCGATGGCGGGTATCATATAGGAAGAACTGACTAATGAGTCGAGTTATCTTAATTCGTCCTCCAATGATTGTTGTGAGACTTGTTCAGTCTCGATCCACGTGTCCACCACTTGGGCTTGGGTATATTGCATCAAGTTTACGAGAAGCAGGACATGAGGTTAAAATTATCGATGCAGTTGGAGAATCAATATTTCAAATGACACCTATTAATAATGGGCGTCATATTATTCATGGTCTTACCCCTGATGAAATTGTTGAAAGGGTTGATGATAATTTCGATATCATTGGTGTTTCAGCTATGTTCTCCGTAGAGTGGCCTCTTGCGTATCAGGTCATTAAAAAGTTAAAGCTTCGATTCCCTCATAAGCCTATCATTTGTGGGGGAGAACATGTAACGGCTACTGCTTCATGGATTTTAAAAAATTTTCAAGAAGTCGATGCATGTGTATTAGGAGAGGGGGAGTTGCATTTTACTCGACTTGTAGGCGCTTTATCTTTAGGTGAAAACGGAGAAGGGCTTCCTGCTGTTATTACAAAATCAAATCCTATAAAGCCACATCGCTCCGGTCCCGTTGATAAATATCTCTTTAATCTTCGAGTACATGATATTGATGATATACCCCTACCTGCATGGGATCTTATTCGATTAGAAGAATATCTTGACCACAACTTTGGTTACGGCGTTAATCGTGGTCGAAATATGCCGATGCTTGCCACACGTGGATGCCCGTATCAATGTACTTTTTGTTCTAGTCCTCAAATGTGGAGTACCCGATGGGTTGCACGAAAACCTGAAAAAGTTTTATCAGAAATGGAATTGTATCTTGATCGGTATAAAGCAGAAAATTTTAGTTTTTATGACCTCACGGCAATTGTTAAGAAAAATTGGATTGTAGAATTTTGCAATCTTATTCTTAAAAGAAAACACCAATTTACCTGGCAACTGCCTAGTGGTACACGGTCAGAAGCGATTGATGAAGAAGTTGCAGAACTTCTTTATACATCAGGGTGCCGTAATTTAAATTATGCCCCAGAAAGTGGGTCGCCTACAGTACTTGCGAGAATAAAAAAGAAGGTGAACCTTCATTCTATGAAAAAATCAATGAAAGGATGTCTTAAAAAAGGCATGGTAATCAAGAGTAATACTATATTAGGTTTTCCTGGAGAAACGCATAGAGAAGTATGGCAGACAATGAAGTTTTTAGTAGAAATAGCATGGTTGGGAGTACATGAAACAACTATCTCAGGATATATTCCATATCCAGGAACTGAAATCTATGATCACTTAAGAGCTACAGGACGTTTACCCGAATACCATGATGAGTATTTCTGGTCTTTAGCAACAACCTCAAATATTTCAAAATCAGTATCATGGTCGGATGATATTTCTCATAGAGAGCTAGCTTTGTATCGTATTTTTGGTCTTCTGCTTTTTTATTCAGTGAGCTTTGTGAGACGTCCACAAAGATTTTTCAAACCCCTGTTTAATATTGTGATGGGAAAAAAAGAAGAGTCTCGTATGGAGGCATCTCTTAAGGCGCTTATCAGTAAGTTGTTTAATAAAATTTTTAAAGATCCTTTTGAAAAGGTTTTTTTACGATAATATGAGTTTACAACAAATGCCTGCATATTTGAGACGTTATTTTCTGAAAAAGATTAATGTTTTTTCTTGGGATGTTCGTGATTTTCAAGGCGTGGTTTTACTAGAGTCACATAACTTCGATACAATGGAATTAATTTCTTCTCAAGAAATAATTGAGCGGATTAAACATGGTGAAATCGTTGTGATCCGCCGGTGTCTTCAAAATATTGCAATGCACGATACCGTTGTTGCTGAAATCTTGCGAGCACTCATGATCGTTTGTAATGAAGGCGCTGTAAGTTATGTTAAAAAACACGGTATAGAAAAAATTCATGAAGTTTTACCTGCCAAAAGCCTTAGCAAATTTTATGAGGAAACCGAAAAAGTAATTCCCGAGCTTGCCCTCAATATTATGGCACGGTTTAATTTTTTTACTTTGGCAAGGAGAACTCCGTTTTATGTAGAGACAGGCCCAAATATACGAATGATGTATCCATATGATGTTATGTCTCGTGAGTTAGTAAGTCTCCGGCATTTAGCAAAAACAATTGGTCGTGGTAAAGTAACCCTTCACGGGCCTCATCAGGATTCCTGGTTTTTTCATGCATTTAATACTGTAAATCTTTGGTGTGCCATTGGACATGTCTCTGAATTTAATGGTTTGACATTTTATCCAACCATGTGGGGCAAACAGCTTGCCTGTAATGAAAAACAAGAGATAGATCCTCATTATCATTTAGGTAGAGGAATTACGTTTAATTTAGAGCCTGGAGATGTTTTATTATTCATGGCAGACCAAATTCATGCTTCAACTATTAATCAAACAGATAAAACACGTTTAATTATCAGCATGAGAATGACGTTTGAAAAACCTGATTACTATAAGAACTTCTGTTATTACGATTTTCGGCGAGTGAAATTTTTTTCGCATAATCATAGGATGAAAGCCAAAGTTCAGAGATTTCCTCACCCTCGTTTTTTCTTAGCCCGAAGCAAAGGTTTTAAACGAGGCATAATTCCTCCTGCAACAGAAATACCTCTGAGCAAAAATCAGTATCTCAAAACGCGTTCGGGGAATGATCCTTCAATTATAGTATTCCGTTCAACCGATCTTGTGCATAATGAGACTAGACCTTTAAGTGATTCAATTTGCGTTGCTCGATACGATGATCGAGTTATGGCATTTAATCGTTTCTGTCCTCACGAGGGAGCAGATCTTGCTACTGGAATTATTAAAGATTCAACAATACTATGTCCTTGGCATGGCCTTCGATTTGACTCAACAACAGGCAAAAGTTTATGTCAATCAATCAAGCCACTTACCTTTTTCAAGTGTCATGAAAATGGAGAATGGATTGAAGTACATACACAAAGAGGAGGAGTATGAGAAATTTTTTTCGTTTTCTTAAAAAAATGGGAATAGGTAAAATCCCGGGGTTTCTTTCATTCTATAGTTCGGCATATCTAATATTTATTCGTACCTTGGGAAAAAATCCATCAGTGGAATTTCATGGGCAAAGAATTTTTCTTATTCCAACTGATTTAGGTGTTTCTCGCCGTCTGCTTGTTTTTGGTGATCATGTGAAGCCAATAACCGATTATTTTAGTAAGACTATTTCACCAGGCATGTTTGTAGCGGATATCGGTGCCAATATAGGTCATCTCACTCTAATAGCTGCTGAACAAGTGGGTAAAACAGGACATGTATATGCATTTGAACCAGATCCTCAGTGTTTTGCAATCCTCAAGAAAAATGTTGAGGCGAATACTCATAAAAACGTTTCACTATTAGAAATGGCAGTTTCTAACTCGAATGGTTATCAAACTTTATATGCAAACAACAATTTTACTTCTGCAGGTTCTCTTTCTCGAGAAAATTTATCTTCATCCCTCAAAAGTCACGGTAAAGATAATGAAAGAGATGAAAACGAGTATAGAGAATATTCAGTCAACTCAGTAAGACTTGACGATTATTTTGATCAGCATGTTGGTACTATGAAATTGGATGTACTCAAGATGAATATTCAAGGAGCAGAAGGTTTGGTATTAGAAGGAGCAAAAAGACTTTTGCAAAAAAGCAGTCCGACCATTATTATGGAATTTTGGCCACCAGGTTTAGAAAGATTTGGTACTAGTGCAAAAAATCTTTTGGAGTGGTTAGGAGCATTAGGATATTACTATAAGCCAATTAATATTCCAGTTCATAAGAATTCGTTTTCGGCAAAAGATGTTATTGATATTGCGCTAGAGAGAGCAAAGCGAAAACAAGATGGACTTCATTTGATTCTACAAAAACAAGTTTCTTGATAAGAATTTTTTAAGAGTATATACAATAATAGTATATGAGTTATATTACACTGATACGACCACCAATGGTTGTAGTAAGGGCTGTTCCTTCGCGGTCTTGTGTTCCACCTCTAGGTCTTGCATATCTTGCTGCCTGTCTCCAAAAAGAAGATCACATTGTAGATGCAATTGATTCAGTAGGAGAATCAATCTTTCAAATTTATCCTGTTCATGAAGGAAAATATTTTGCTCACGGTCTTACACTCGATGAAGTTTTGGAGCGGCTCAATCCAAAAACTGATTATTTTGGAATCTCATGTATGTTTTCTCATGAATGGCCAATTGCTCGAGATCTCATCAAAAAAATTCGTAAAAATTTTCCAGATCGACCAATTGTCGTTGGAGGTGAACATGTGACCGCTACCGCTCAGATAACACTTGAAGAAAATCCTGAGATAGATTATTGCATAATTGGTGAAGGAGAATTTTCATTTTTAAGTCTTATTTCCTTGCTAGATAATGGTAAGCCTGTGCCTGAAACGGGAGCAATTCTTTCTCAAAAAAATCCAGTTCGGCATATTCCTACACAAGGTTCTGTTGATCGTAACTTACGGGCACTCCGTATCCAAAAGGTGGATGATATTCCTCCTCCATCATGGGATCTTTTCCCGCTTTCAGCGTACTTAGATAATGGTTTTGGCCATGGGGTCCAGGGTCGCCGGAGTCTTCCTTTTCTTGCTACACGAGGGTGTCCTTTTCAATGTACCTTTTGTTCAAGTCCTCAAATGTGGACTACGACGTATTTAACGAGAGACCCTAGAAAGATTCTTGATGAAATGGAGCATTACAACAAACTATATGGAGTCCAAAATTTTGGATTCTGTGATCTGACTATGGTAACAAAGCGGAGTTGGATAATAGAGTATTGTAAGTCAATATTAGAAAGAAAACTCGATATTACCTATCAATTTCCCAATGGAACTCGTAGTGAAGCAATTGACGAAGAAGTAGCGGACCTTCTTTACCGCACAGGATGTCGCACGATTTATTATGCTCCCGAGAGTGGATCACCTAGAGTGCTAAAAAGAATCAAAAAGGCCGTTGATCTCAAAAAAATGAAGCGTTCAATGAGAAGCAGTCTTCGGAGCGGAATTGTAGTAAAAGCAAACATCATTATAGGATTTCCTGAAGAAAAACATAGTGAGATATGGGAAACTATATGGTTTATTTGGGAATTAGCAGTAATTGGTGTTCAGGATATCACTATTACGGGATTTATTCCATATCCAGGTTCTGAACTTTTTCATCAATTACGAACCTCCGGACGTATTCCGGAGTATAACGATGAATATCTTTGGTCCTTAGCTTCGACATCTACTGTAAAAAAGACAGTTTCATGGTCTCTACATATTTCAAGTAGAGCGCTCCATCGATATAAATTCTTTGGACTGATCTCATTTTATATTGTGAGCTATAGTTTACGTCCGTGGAGATTTTTTAAAGCTCTCTACAATATTATTATGGGAAGACCTGATGAAACGAGGATAGAATCAGTACTTCGTACTGCTTATCGAATGATCTTTAGACGTAGACAACTGCCCGAAATATCTCCTGTTACAAAACCTCCTACCGTTGCGTATACAAATACAAGCCATAATTAATAATAGAATATGTCAAAAGCACTTATCCTTGCTGCTGGTCTGGGATCACGATTAAAATACATAACAGCCGATCGGCCAAAAGCTCTAACACCTGTTGGTGGAAAACCAATATTAGATTATCAAATACGATCTGTAATAGCAAATGACATTAAAGATATTGCGATTGTTCTTGGATATCATGGAGAACTAATTCAGCATTTTATGCAGGAAGAATTTCCTCAGATCCACATTCACTACATCTGGAATAGAGAGTTTGCAACGAGTAATAGTTCTTTCTCTGTATGGTTAGCACGTGATTGGATACAGGGTGAAAGTTATATTCATTTGAATTGTGATATTGTATTTGCTCCAGATCTTTTACAAGAGCTTATTGTAAGTTCTCATGAAAATATAATTGCAATTAAAAAAGATTTTACCCCAAACGGAAAGATGGAATATGTAACGCTTTCAAAAGATAGAATCACAAAAATGGCACATATATATTCATCAGAGTGTGTTGCAAAGGCATTTGGTTTTGCAAAATTTTCAAAAAATAGTACTCAATTTTTGCTGAATAAAATTAAACAATGTATAAAATATGGAGATAAAAATCAGCATTATTTTGGCATAATACACGAAGCAATTAAAGAAATAGATTATTATTCTCTTGATGCTACCAATAAACCATTATTTGAGATCAATACTCTCGAAGATCTTACGTTTACTGAAAGGAATGTTCATTATTTGAATTTATGAGTGTACCTCATCAAAAGGTTTCTGTTATTATTCCTTGTTTGAATGAAGAATATTTTATTGGAAAATGTCTTGATTCGCTCATTGATACCGATTACCTAATTAATCTCATTGAAATCATTGTCGTCGATGGACATAGTGAAGATAGAACAATACAGATTGTAAAACAGTATCAAAAAAAATATCCTTTCATTAAATTGTTAGACAATCCAAAGAAGTTCACCCCTGCTGCTCTTAATAAAGGAATACAGGCAGCGCAAGGTGATATTATTATCCGGATTGATGCGCACGCCGTCTATCCAAAAGAATATATTCCACAATGTATTGCGAATCTCGAAAAGTATAATGCAGATAATGTGGGCGGAATTGTAAAGACTTTTCCTGTAAAGAATACCTTGATCGCGCAGTCAATTGCTATAGCTCTGGCTCATCCTTTTGGAGTTGGCCCTCGAGGTTTTAGAACAGCAAGGAACAATGAAACCCCTCGAGCAGTTGATACGGTTCCTTTTGGATGTTTTAGAAAAAAATTATTTGATGAAATAGGAATGTATAATGAACAGTTACCAAAATGGCATGGCCGATGTAATGAAGATTTTGAGCTAAATAGTCGGATTAGAATGCGAGGAGGAAAGATTATTCTTGTGCCAAAAATAGAGAGTTTTTATTTTGCTCGTGGGACCTTACGAGAATTTTTAATCCATAACTTTAACAATGGAGTTCTTGTTACATTTCCTCTAGGTTCAGATAATGCAGATTTTTCCATTCGTCATCTCGTTCCTGTATTTTTTGTATTATTTTTTGTATTATTTATTCTTCTTTCGGTAGTAAGTAATGTGTGTTGTTTTATTTTTTTGTCTGTTTTTGGACTCTACTGTTTTTGCACTCTCTATTTTTCTTTTAAAAGAGCAGTAACAACGAGGAATCTTCTTTACTTTTTTTTAATGCCGGGTATATTTTTTTCGCTTCATGTAAGTTATGGTTTAGGATCGGTTTATGGCCTTCTGAAAGCGTTACAACAGAAATATTATGCACGTAAACAAGCTGCTCTTAAAATTTAGAAAAATATACTTATGACTGTTTCAGCAGGACAACTTATCCGCAACGTAACAAACATGATGGGAGCTTATTTTGGAAGAAAAGTAATTACCTTTATTTATTTTATCCTGGTTATTCGATATGCTGATATTTGGACTACGGGATTTTATTTTTGGCTCATTTCATTTGCAGTAATAATCACGGCGCTTCATGATTTTGGGCTTTCCAGTACCTTAATTCGTGAAGGTTCAAAATCACCTGAAAAATTAGAGATATATCTTTCAAACATTATTACGGTAAAAATACTTTTTACCGTAATAATGTTTGTCTCGGGGCTAGTACTTGTTACGATATTGGGCTATCCTGTAGCGACAAAACATTGGTTAATAATGCTTATGGCAACAATAACGTTTGAATCTTTTGCGGATACTTTTTATGGCTGTCTACGAGTGTATCAAAAAATGAAATTCGAGGCTCGAGCCCATATTATTGGCCAAATGATTACCCTTGTTATTGGAGGGCTTTCATTGTTACTGTATCCATCACTCTATATTTTAGTTTTAGCACTATTACTAAACCAACTGTATCATTTCATGTATTCATTCCATACGTTGTATCGAGAGCTTGCTATCTTTCCTAGATTTATTTTTCAAAAGAATCTTATTTTTTCCTTAACCAAGATAGCGATTCCTTTTATGATTGCGGTATTTTTTGGGCAATTGATCTATGCAGATACGTTTATACTGAAATATTTTACTAGTGATAGAATCGTGGGATTATTTGGAGCAGCTTCTTGTATTGTAGGCGTTCTTCGTTTTATTCCAGGTGCTTTAGAAGCTGTAATCTTTCCACTGTTTAGTTCATTTTATAATACTGCTCAAGAAAAGTTAGAGAGAACATTTGATTTATTTTTTGAATTGATACTCATTATATGTGTATATTTTTCACTCGTCATTTCAATTTTTTCAGAGGAAATTATTCACCTAGTGTTCAGTAATGAATATAATGAATCGATCTCTACACTGAAGCTACTTGCTATTGCTCTTGTCCCATTATTTTTAAGTCAGCCAATTGGGCGTCTTCTTGATGCATGTAATCGTCAGGTTATACATACAATACTCTTAGGTATCACGATGATCCTCAACATAATTTTGACTGTTATCTTCATTCCTTTTTTTGGGGTTATTGGGATAGCCGTTTCGTGTCTCATAAGTTACTGTTTATTTTTTGGAGTGGGGCTTTATCTTTCTTCACACATTATCCCTTTCTCGATCAATCGTGCTCTTAAAAATGTAATGAGAGGTCTTGGCGCGGGTGTTTGTATGAGTGTTGTTATGATGAGTATTAAATCTTCTATGCATTATGTTCCTGCATTTATTTGTGGTTCTTTATGTTATGTTTTTATTGTGACTATGCTACGCGGGATAACTCGCAATGGATTTAGTAGAAAGCGTGCATATAAGGATTGGCTAGACTTAACGAAGAGAGTTTTTGAATGAATAAGATAGACGTAATTCCACTCGAAATTCCAGAAATCAAATTAATTATTACCCGTAAAATTAATGATTCACGAGGGTTTTTTTCTGAAACATATAATGAAAAGGCATTTCATAAGGCGGGAATTACTGAAAAATTTGTTCAAGATAATCATTCTTTGAGCGAAGCACGAGGGACGATTCGCGGATTGCATTTTCAGACGCCTCCTTATGAAATAGCTAAACTTGTGCGAGTTACTCGAGGACGTATACTCGATGTTGTGCTTGATATAAGAAAAGCATCTCCTTCTTTTGGTAAACATGTCGCTGTAGAATTAAGTCCTACAGAATGGCATCAGTTACTTGTTCCAATTGGGTTTGCACACGGATTTTGTACCCTTGAATCAAATACGGAAGTTGTTTATAAAGTAACAAACTATTATTCAAAAGAACATGACAAGGGAATTTTATGGAATGATTCGTCATTAGGAATAATATGGCCTGTTTCAGAAAAAGAAGCAATTCTTTCAGAAAAAGATCTCGGGTGGCCTAACCTTGTTGCTGCACGGGAGTTACTGTAATGAAAGTATTAGTTACTGGAGGACTTGGGTTTATTGGTTCACATTTCGTTCGTTCACTCATACAAAAAAATATTGCAGTAGTAAATTTAGATAAACAAACCTATTCAGGAAATCCTGAAAATCTCAAAGATATCGAAACAAGTCCCTATTATACTTGGATTAAGGGAGATATTGTTGATTTTCACGTTGTGAGTACTGCAATGAAAGACTGCGACTATGTTGTGCACTTTGCCGCAGAGACACATGTTGATAGATCAGTACTCGATCCAGAAGCATTTTTAAAAACAAATGTAACAGGAACATATACCTTACTTAAAACGGCACTTTCGAACAAAATAAAACTTTTTATTCATATCAGTACTGATGAAGTATATGGTTCAGTTGAAGAAGGAGAGTCAGTTGAGACAGATAGCCTCGAACCAAATAGTCCATACTCTGCTTCCAAAGCATCTTCCGATCTTTTTGCTCGTTCGTATTTTGTAACTTATAACCTTCCTGTAATTACCACTAGATGTTCAAATAACTTTGGTCCGTATCAATTTCCTGAAAAAGCTTTACCGCTTTTGATTACCAATGCTTTAGAAGATAAACCATTTCCGTTGTATGGGACAGGAACCAATGTTCGTGATTGGCTCTATGTCGTCGATCATGTGCGGGCAATAAATTTACTCCTTGAAAAAGGTGTTCCTGGAGAAATTTATAATATTGGAGGAACCTGTTCGATAGAAAACAAAACATTATTTGAAGAGATCTTAACGATTATGGGAAAGCCAAAAGAACTTTTACACTATATAGAGGATCGTCCAGGCCATGATAAACGGTATGCACTCAATTGTAAGAAAATACAAAAGCTTGGATGGAAGCCAGAAACATCATTTCAGGGTGCCCTTAAAGATACGATTTCATGGTATACGGAAAGGCGTGATTGGTGGCATCCAATTAAGACGGGAAAAAGTTTCGAGGAGTATTATAACCGACAGTACGGTCAAAGAATGAGAGGTAATTACCGTTGAAAATATTAATTATTGGTTCTCGTGGACAACTCGGAAGTGATCTTATGAGAACAAAACCTCTCCATAACAAAATCGATATAGTTTCTATCAATCGTTCTCAACTCGATTTATCCGATACAGCGAGAATTTATCCTTTGCTTATTGAACAATCCTTCGATGTGCTTATCAATTGTGCTGCATATAATCGAGTTGATGATGCGGAAAGTAATGTTCATGAAGCCTACCTTGTAAATGCATACGCAGTTCGTGAATTTGCTCGAGTTTGTGAAAAACAAAAACATATTTTTATACATATTAGTTCCGACTATGTGTTTTCGGGTAACAAATCTACACCATATATAGAGGCTGATTTACCTATACCTTTGAGCGTATATGGAACTTCAAAAGCATTGGGAGAAGTGTTTGCACTTGAATATTCGGAGAATATTATTTTACGAACAGCTTCTCTTTTTGGTATTGCCGGCTCTCGTGGCAAAGGCGGAAATTTTGTTGCAAGCATAATTAATAAAACAAAAGAGAAAAAACCAATAGAGGTCGTTAATGATATAACCATGTCGCCTACATCTACCAAAGATTTGGCACAATGGATATGGATAATTTTGGAAAATAAAATACAGCCTGGAATGTATAATGCTGTAAATACAGGGCATGCAACCTGGTTTAATTTTGCACAAGAAATAATTTCACACATTAAAAGTGATGCAAATCTTAGCGTTGTTACAAGTACTACGTATCCTCATAAAGCAATACGACCACGCTATAGTGTATTAGATAATGCTAAACTCACTGCCCAGATTGGATCTATTCGTTCTTGGCAAGAAGCGCTGACTGATTATTTACAAGAAAAGAGGTATCGTACATGAAAGGAATTATTCTTGCTGGAGGGTCAGGATCTCGGCTTTATCCGATTACTCGAAGCATAAGTAAACAGTTATTACCTATTTATGATAAGCCCATGATTTATTATCCAATTTCAACGCTCATGCTTGCAGGAATTCAGGATATATTGATTATTACAACGCCGGATTCTCAAACACTCTTTCACAATTTTTTAAATGATGGTTCACAATGGGGTGTTAACTTTTCTTATGCTATTCAAGAAAGACCAGAAGGAATAGCTCAGAGTTTTCTTATTGGAAAAAACTTTTTAAAAGAAGACTCATGTACTTTAGCATTAGGAGATAATATATTTTTTGGTCATGGTCTTACTGAATCTCTTCGTCGTGCAGTCAATCAAAAGTCTGGAGGAACAGTATTTGGGTATTGGGTAAAGGATCCTGAACGATACGGTGTAGTTGAATTTGATAGTAAGGGAGCCGTAATAAGCATTGAAGAAAAACCGAAAAAAGCGAAATCGAATTATGCAATCACGGGATTATATTTCTATGATAATAAAGTTACGAAAATTGCAGCTGATCTTAAACCATCGCAAAGAGGTGAATTGGAAATCACTGATGTGAATAATGTCTATTTAAAATTAGGTGAACTTCATGTAGAAAAACTTGGTCGTGGTATTGCATGGCTTGATACAGGAACGTACAATTCGTTACTTGACGCAGGCAATTTCATTGCCACTATTGAGAAAAGACAAGGACTAAAAATTGCTTGTATAGAAGAAATAGCTTTCCGTGAAGGTTGGATAGATGATACACAACTCGAACGACTTGCCTCAACCCAATCCTTAAGCGGGTATGGTGAATATTTACTTTCTCTTTTGAAAGGGGAAGATAAAAATCGCAGTCTCTAAAATGAGAGGAAATATATGGGCTTATTAAAAAGATTATTACCTTGGGGTATTGCTCTTATTATATTTTATTATTTATTTAAGAAATATCCTATTACTAATTTAGGGGTTGCACTTTCCTATGTTCAGTTACCATATTTTCTTGGCTTTTCAATAATGTATTTTGTAATAGTATGGTGGCTTGATTGCTGGGCACTGTCACGTTTCTTTTCTCGAGTTGGGAGTATTACTTCAGCGCGTGAGCTTTTTGTTCCTCGTTTAGCTTCATACCTTGTAATGCTTGTGAACTATGCAGCCGGACAGGGTGCACTCGCGTGGTTTTTCAAACGAGAAAAAAATCTTCCGTTTTTAAAAAGTACGAGCCTCGTTTCATTCATTGTATTGATAGATTTATATTGGATTGTGAGTCTCGCATTCTTTGGCTCTTGTTTTTCTGATTTGAGTAGTGAGAAATTTAATTTTCTTCAGTCTCTGCGAATACTTTGGGTTATTACGACAATCGGAATTATTCTTTTAGCTTTCTTGGGAAAACCTCTCATGAAAAATAGACTATTTAATTGGACATCTCGATTTCATATCTTTTCAGCATTTCGTGATCGAAACTTTTCTGATTATGGATATACTCTTTCTATTCGATTCCCACTTCATATGATTATTAATACATCATTCTTCTTTTTTGCGTGGACTTTTAGCGTGCATATTTCTTTTATAACAGTTCTTACCTATCTTCCGATTATTATGTTGTTGGGAACTATTCCATTAACACCAGGAGGATTAGGAGTTGTTCAACTTGTTACTGTTACCTTTTTTGCTGATAAGATCAGTGGGGAAGTTATTTCAAGTGGACAAGTATCTGCGAGTGAAATGGTTATTCTTATAAGTCTGTCAGCTCAAATGATAAATTTTCTTTTAAAAGGAATAACTGGAATGTTTTTTCTGAGGCATGCATTGTCATCAGAAGTTTCAACGTCTACTATAACCCAAGAAATTCATAATGAAGCATAATATATATATTAAATTATTGACAAATATCATGAGATTGGATGAATACACCTTAGTATGCGAGAAGATACTATGAAGATAGCAACAAAATTTGAATCAGTAACTGTATTGCTTCCTGTTATTAATGAAACTTTGTCTTTAAAAAAAACTATAGAAATTATAGAAGAGAGTTCATCGGTAGCAGTGAAGGAATATGTCATGATTGTTTGTCAAAAGACAACGAAAGAGAGTCTTGAAATTTGTAGATCTTATGTAGTTTGTGATCCCAGACGTTATATAATTCATCATCAAAAACTTCCTTTTTTAGGTGGTGCTATTCGAGAGGCCTTTGATCTATCTCAAGGAAGCCATGTTATTATGATGGCTAGTGATTTGGAAACTAACCCTGAAGATGTAGTTCACTTTATTAATCATGCAAAGAGTAATCCTCATTCAATTATTACCGCTTCCCGTTGGCTTAAGGGAGGAACATTTGAAGGCTATAATTCGCTTAAATGGTTTTTCAATTTTGTTTTTCAAAAATTCTTTTCGTTAATATACAAAACAAAACTTTCTGATATGACGTATGGTTATCGTCTGTTTCCAACAAGCGTGGTTCAGAATATTCATTGGGAAGAGCTACGCCATCCATTTTTATTTGAAACGCTTATAAAACCGTTACGTTTGAATATTCCCGTAATCGAAATTCCATCAGTATGGAAGGCGAGAGTTGAGGGAGAATCTCAGAATACTTTCTTCAGAAATTTTCTCTATTTTAAAATTGGATTGAAGGTTCGTTTTTCGCCAAAAGCTCGATTTTTAAAACAATCATTATAAATTCATGAGGTGATACATGTCTAAGAAAGTCATTGTTACAACAACGATTAATCCCATCACTAAGGCTTTACATAAATTTCAATCGTTCACGGATTGGGATCTTGTGGTAATTGGTGATAAAAAAACTCCTGCAAACTATAAACTCGATCGAGGGTTATACGTATCGTGTGAGATGCAAGAAAAGTATGATAAAAAGTTATCAGATGCTATTGGGTGGAATTGTATACAACGCAGAAATTTTGGTCTTCTGTGGGCTCATGATATGGGTGCTGATATCGTTGCAGTTATTGATGATGATAATATTCCCTATGACACATGGGGTAGTAATGTTAGTGTAGGTAAGACATTAAAAGTTTCGTATTACAAAACAGACCTTCCTGCATTTGATCCTATTGGAGTAACCAATGAAAACCATTTATGGCATAGAGGATATCCTTTGCAATTAATCCCTCGAAGAGATTACTCACACGTTGAGACAACAACGATTACACCTGATGTTCAAGCAGATTTCTGGAATGGTGATCCCGATATCGATGCTATTTGTCGTATGGAACATCGACCAGAATGTCAGTTTGATAAAAAACCATTTCCGTTTACAAGTAATCAGCTTTCACCTTTTAATTCGCAGAATACTTTTATACGGAGTAGCCTCCTCAAGGATTACTTTTTGTTTCCTCATATTGGCCGTATGGATGATATTTGGGCGGCATATTATGTTCAAGCAAAAGGAGCAAAGGTTATTTACGGAGCGCCAACAGTATATCAGGAACGTAATGAACATGATCTAGTTGTTGATATGAAAAAAGAATATTTAGGATACGAAAATAATTTAAAGCTTGTAGAGGATTTGAAAAAAGATCCGGAAAGTATTGAGAAGTATCTTCCTGAAATATCAATCACAGCTTTTGAACTCTATAGGAGACATTTTAGAAATGCGTAAAATATTAGTTACCGGCGGAGCAGGTTTTGTTGGTAGACATGTGGTGAGACGGTTTCTTGATTTTGGAGATAAAGTAATTTGCATTGATAATGTCGCTCCTTACACAGGGGGAATTGATCCAAAAAAAGGATGGCCGTTATTTGATCCACGTGATTATAAAAATTTTGAATTTCACTATGAAGATTGTCGGTCGTATTTTAAAAAGATTTTAGATAATGACTTTGATTATTGTTTTCATTTAGCTGCTATGGTTGGTGGACGGCTTATGATTGAAAATAACCCGCTCGCTGTTGCCGATGATTTATCAATCGATTCTGAATATTGGCAATGGGCAGTCAAAACGCAGCCGAAAAAAACAATCTGTTTTAGTTCTTCAGCTGCATATCCCATTAAATATCAAAAGCACGATAATTATGTATTATTAAAAGAAGATATGATTGATTTTACTGAAGATCTCGGTATGCCTGATATGTCATATGGTTGGGCAAAACTAACTCATGAATATTGCGCACGACTTGCATATGAAAAACATGGATTGAAGTCAGTTACCTATCGACCTTTTTCCGGTTATGGAGAAGATCAAAATGATACATATCCATTTCCAAGTATTTGTAAAAGAGCTATGGCACACAAAGGGGAGAAGCTTCTCCGTGTTTGGGGTACTGGCGACCAAATGAGAGATTTTATTCATATTGAAGATTGTGTTGATGGTATTTTGAAAACCATGGACCGAATAGACAATGGCGAAGCTCTTAATCTCTCAACTGGAGTCTATACAAGCTTTAAAGATTTTGCGCGAGTAGCAGCACAGTTCTGTGGTTATTCACCTGATGTGATAGGTATGTCAGATAAGCCCGAAGGTGTTTTTGCACGCGGAGGTGATACTGCAAAACAACATAAAATGGGATTCAAATATACGATTGATTTTCAAGCAGGTATTGATCGAGCTATTCGTTATTACTCAAAATAAAGCTCATCTTTTTTAGCTGACTAAACGCAAGTACATAAAGAATAAGAATAAAAGAGAAGGTAAGAGGGTATAATAATTCTGATTTTGGAAGAAGTATTTCCATTATCGAAAGAATCCATGTTAACACTACATGGATTATAACAATTTTATTTCGCGTTGCTGGTTCGCTTTGAATAAAAAGCGACATGAGAATAGGACATACTATCCAAAATAGTGGCCATCCATAACCCATCAGACGATATCCTCCTGGCCCTAAGCATGGGCCGATCACAAAGCTCACTAAGCCAAAAAGTAAACAGGAAATAAACCATAGATCATTGTGTTCTATAATCTTTTTCCCTTCGCGTTTAATAATATAAAAGAAAAGAAGAGGAATTAGGCCAAATGACGAAAGATATCGTATCAAAGTATGAAGAGGTTGGAGAAGATTAAAATCACATACGCCAAAATTAGTGATTTTACCAAATGAAAGCCAATCAGGATGTCTGACAATGTTAATTTCTAAAA
Source organism: Deltaproteobacteria bacterium (assembly GCA_023250585.1). GTDB lineage: Bacteria > Bdellovibrionota_F > JAHFAK01 > JAHFAK01 > JAHFAK01 > JAHFAK01. The sequence continues at coordinate 12,316 of JAHFAK010000001.1, read as the reverse complement.
TAGGATGACAATCTTTATAAGTATTTACCCACAAATTAATACCAAAAAAATTTGAAAAGGTGTTGTGAATAATTTTTGAGATCATGAAAATAAGTTCTCCTAAGGCATGTCGATTCTCTTGTCCTAATCCAGCAAAATATGAAGAACTAACAAGACCTAATCCCGTGGCTATAATAACACCCAAAAGGATCCGGGGTTCTTTTTTTATGATGCATGAAATAATAAGTATTAAGCTTAAGAGTATTGTCGCCTCTCGAATGAGAAAGAGTGCATAGAGACTTAAGAACATAAGCGGCCAAAGTTTTTTGATAAAAAAAACAAAAAAGGCAATAAGCACGGTAGAAAAAAAGAGATCGTGCATATAATAATCATAAAAGAGAAGACTCATATACGGTGTGACTAAGAGGGGTATAGTCATTGCTAAAGGAAACGACGATTCGTTTTTAATTATCCATAGAATAAATGAAATAAATATGATCAGCGAAATAATAGAAATAATAAAAAATGATTGGTTCAGTGACAACGAGGAAAGAGAGCTTATACTGCGAGCTACAATCGGATGCAAAACGCGTTTTGAAAATGGTTTAATAACTTCAGAATATTTTCCAAGAGCTATTTTTTCGTAATACTTTCGATCTTGGTTTGGTACATAATTATCTATTGTAATAGGTAGATGTTTCCATGAAATACAAAGGGTGATAACGAATATTGTTGAAGTAAGGAGCATGACAGATGAATTTAAACGAGTTAGAAAACGAGTAAACATTAGGAAATAGTAGGTAACTCGCTATGATTTTGCAAGAATATAAATTATGATCGTTTACTATTGATATATTGTTTTTTAACGAGAATTTTGAGATTATAGACCCCAAATACTTTTTTCTTTACACATTCTTCTTAAGTGTAATATAAATCACGGCCATGATAAAACGTTTGTTCGATATTATCTTTGCTTTAACAGGTCTTATTATTAGTTTTCCACTATTGTTAGCTCTTGTTATTGGAATTAAACTCACTTCAGAAGGCCCTGCATTTTATAGAGGTATTAGAGTTGGCAAAAATGGAAAGAAATTTAAGATTTTTAAATTTCGTACAATGGTTATAAATGCTGATAAAATTGGTGGGCCATCGACATCAGATGATGATCCTCGCATTACGAAAATAGGTCATTTTATTCGGAATTACAAACTTGATGAACTTGCGCAATTATTGAATGTGTTAAAAGGTGATATGAGTATTGTTGGTCCAAGGCCAGAGGTTCAACAAGAGGTGGATCTTTATAATGAAGAAGAAAGAAAACTTCTAGCAATTAGGCCAGGTATTACCGACTATGCATCAATTAAATTTCATAATGAAGGCGAAATTCTAAAGGGAGCAGCAGATCCTCATGAGGCATATAAACGATTAATTCGGCCAGAAAAAATTCATCTTGGCCTTGTGTATGTGAACAATCCCTCGATCAGCAACTATTTTAAAGTTATCTATCGTACCTTTCGAATACTTGTCGATAGTAGGCTAACGTCATGTCCAAAAGAAGAATAACTTTTTCACATGCTGAAGAAGAAAAATATAAGCATAGAGCAAAAAAAATTCGTATTGATGTTTTGAAAATGATCGGACGAGCAAAGAGTGCTCATGTTGGAAGCTCATTTTCAATGGCAGATCTTCTTGCAGTCCTCTATACTGATACGCTTCGAGTGGATCCTCATAAACCCGAATGGCCCGATCGAGATCGTTTTATTTTAAGTAAGGGACATGGATGTGCAGGGCTCTACGCAATTCTAGCTGAACGTGGCTTTTTTCCAAAAAAATGGCTCGATGATTTTTATTTAAATGGATCACATCTACCTGGGCATGTTACTCATTCTGGTATTCCTGGTGTTGAGGTCTCAACGGGTGCTCTTGGTCATGGATTAAGTATAGCTTCTGGCATGGCTTTAGCAGCGAAACACGATAATAAATCATATCGAATTTTTACGATGCTTTCTGATGGAGAATGTGATGAAGGATCAATTTGGGAAGCAGCGCTCTTTGCTCCCCATCATAAACTCGATAATTTGATTGCAATCGTTGATTACAACAAGATTCAGAGTTTAGGAACCGTTAAAGAAGTTCTCAATCTTGATCCTTTTGCCGACAAGTGGAAAGCATTTGGATGGGGAGTTCACGAGATCAATGGGCATGATTTTAAAGAAATTAAAGAAGCTTTTGATACTCTTCCATTTACCTTGGGTAAACCAAGTTGTATTATCGCTCATACGATTAAAGGTAAAGGGGTAAGTTTCATGGAAAATTTACTTTTGTGGCATTACCGTTCTCCTCAAGGAGATGAGTTTACGAATGCACTTAAAGAATTGGAAAATACTCTATGAGAAACGCTTTTTTTGATGCCTTAATGAAAATAGCGGAAGAAAATGAACAAGTGTATCTTCTCGTTGGAGATCTTGGTTTTGGAGTCGTTGAACCTTTTGCTAAAAAATATTCTAAGAGGTACCTTAATCCAGGAGTCGCTGAACAGAACATGACAGGCATAGCAGCAGGAATCGCACTTTCAGGTAAAACAGTTTTTACCTATTCAATTGGAAATTTTCCAACAATACGGTGCCTTGAGCAAATTCGAAATGATGTTTGTTACCATAAAGCCAATGTCAAAATTGTCTCGGTTGGGGGAGGGTATGCCTATGGATCCTTAGGTATGACTCATCATGCAATTGAGGATTTAGCAATTATGCGTTCGCTTCCCGAGATGACAGTCGTTGCTCCTGGCGATCCTATCGAAGCCGAATACGCTACCCGTGCCGTCGTCGAAAGAACTGGGCCCTGCTATCTTCGATTGGGAAGAGCTGGAGAGCCTGTCGTTCATAACGGAAAAATTGAATTTACATTAGGGAAAGCATTAGAGCTTTTCAAAGGAACGGATATTACCTTAATTTCGACTGGAGGGATATTAAAACTGGTAGCCGAACTTCGAGAACGACTTCTTCGTGATAATATCAATGCACGAGTCTTAAGTATGCATACCTTAAAGCCCCTTGATACTGAAGCAATCCTAAGCGCAGCTCGTGAAACAGAAGCAATTTTTGCTATTGAAGAGCATAGCATCATTGGAGGGCTCGGTGGAGCTGTTGCTGAAGTGCTTGCAGAATCAAATCTTCCTAAAGTTCATTTTAAACGTTTTGCACTTCCTTCTGTTTATACTACTATAGTTGGAGATCAAGATTATTTGCGTAAAATTCAAGGATTAACTGTAGAGAAAATGTTAAAAGATATTAAACAAATTATTGGTCATAAGAAACCAATGATCAATAGTGGTGCAGACGTTAAGAAATATAAGGAGGGATAAAACATGGAATGGAACGTACGTTTTGTTGATTATCGACAGCAATATAAAAAATGGGGTAAAGAAATGATGAAAGAGATCGAAGCCTGTCTTTCAAATGGGGATCTCATGCTTCGTCATCAACTTGAAAATTTTGAAAAAAATCTTGCAGCATATGTAGGAACAAAATATGCAGTTGGTTTGAGTAATTGTACCGATGCGCTCCACCTAGCGATGCGAGCTGCAGGTATTAAAACAGGAGATGAAGTTATTACTGTTTCTCACACTTTTGTAGCAACAGCTGAAGCAATTCATATGGTAGGTGCTACGCCGGTTTTAATTGATATTAGTGATGATCATACCATGAATGTAGATCTCATTGAAAAAGCAATTACTCCAAAAACGAAAGCAATTATTCCTGTTCATTTAAATGGACGGGTATGTACAATGGATACGATTCTTGCAATCGCACAGAAACATAATCTCATAGTGATTGAAGATTCAGCTCAGGCTCTGGGTGGAGAATTTAAAGGAAAGCGAGGAGGATCTTTTGGCGTAGCTGGGTGTTTTAGTTTCTATCCTGCAAAGGCGCTTGGTGCGTTTGGAGATGCAGGAGCATTAACAACCAATAGCGAAGAGATTGCTCAAAAAGTCCGTTCGCTTCGCGATCATGGTCGAGGGATTCCCGGAGAAGTGAGTGCATGGGCATATAACTGTCGCCTTGATAATGTTCAAGCAGCGGTATTAGATATGAAATTGAAATTATTTCCTCAATGGGTAACAAGACGTAGAGAAATTGCACAACTCTATTATGATAATCTTTCTCGTCTGAAACAGGTTCATCTTCCACCAAATCCTTCGAAAGAAAGCGATCATTTTGATATGTACCAAAATTATGAAATCGAAGCCGAAAATCGCTTAGGCTTAGTTGAACATTTACGCAGTAATGGAATTGAAATTATGATCCCGTGGGGAGGAAAGGGAGTACATCAATTTAAAACACTCGGCCTTACTCACTATAAACTTCCACGAACTGAACGAATGTTTGAACGTGTATTGATGTTGCCCCTAACCACAGAATTGACCAATGATCAGGTTACGTACGTTTGTGAAAAGGTACATACATTCTATGGAAACAAGTAATATATCCGCCAATTATAACTCGATAACAGAAGCACCGGGTATTGGCGCATCAGAACAGCAGCTTTCGATGCTTTACACCCGGTATCGCTTTGCTGCTCGATTTTGTCAGAATAAAGATGTTCTTGAAGTTGCATGTGGTACTGGGCAGGGATTAGGATATCTGGCAACACAGGCAAAAAAAGTAGTTGGAGGAGATATTGATCCTTGCAATGTAGAAATTGCAAAAAAACAGTATAAAGACAGGGATAGTATTCAGGTAGTTAGCATAGATGCGCATCACTTACCTTTTGAAAACAATACCTTTGATGTGCTTATTCTTTATGAAGCAATTTATTACTTTGAACAGCCGAAAAAATTTTTAATGGAAGCAAAACGCGTACTTCGTAAAGGAGGTACTTTAATCATTTGCTCGGCAAATAAAGAATGGCCAGATTTTAATCCTAGTCCCTTTAGTAAAAAGTATTTTTCTGCGACTGAGCTTGTAGATCTCCTTGAAAAGTTTGGTTTTAAAGCAGAAAGTAAGGCAGCATACCCCGTAGATACTGGATCACTCAAAGCATATCTTATTTCGTTAATTAAACAGACAGCAGTACGATTTCATCTTGTTCCCAAAACTATGAAAGGTAAAGAGTTTTTAAAAAGAATTTTCTTTGGGAAGCTTGCACCGCTCCCTTCAGAGATTAATGATATGATGGCTCCCTATTATGAGCCACAATCTATAAGACACGGAGAGGTTGTATCCCATCACAAAGTGATTTACGTCCTTGGATATTTATCGTAATACTCGGGGAATAATGATCGAAAGCATTGAAAGAAAACCAACGCAAATTTTCAAAAATACTATGACTTCGAGAAAAGAACTTCTCTCATACGCGAAGAAACTTCCACAAATTCATTTAAATACAAGGCAACTCTGTGATCTCGAGATGCTTATGAATGGAAGTTTTAATCCCTTGGAAGGGTATCTCTCTCAAAAGGATTATTATTCTGTTTTGACCAATGCTCGTTTAGATAACGGAGCTCTATGGCCTATACCTATTGTTTTTGATATATCATCTGATACAGTACGTTCTCTAAAAACAAAGAGTGAAGTTGCCCTTTGTGATGAAGAAGGAGTTCCTCTTGCTGTATTTCATATAGAGGATATTTGGAAACCCGATAAACTTAAAGAAGCTCAGTGTATTTTTGGAACAACGTCCCTTGAGCATTCAGGAGTTTCATATCTTTTTAATCAGACGCAAGAGTACTATTGCGGTGGGAGAATAGAATGTGTTGAGCTTCCAAAACATTACGATATTCAAGATCTGCGAAAGACTCCACAAGAAGTAAAAGAGGAATTACAAAAATATGGATGGAATCGAGTGATTGGATTCCAAACACGTAATCCTTTCCATCGAGCTCATGTTGAAGTTATACTCCGTGCATGTGATGAAGTACAAGGACATGTCCTTCTCAATCCCGTTGTAGGAATAACAAAACCAGATGATATTGATTATCATACTCGTGTTCGTTGTTATAGAATCATATCAGAAAAATATTTAAAAGATACAGTATTATTACGAGTTCTTCCATTAGCAATACGTATGGCAGGTAAAAGAGAAGCCCTATGGCACGCTTTGATTCGTAAAAGTTATGGGTGTACTCATTTTATTGTTGGGCGTGATCATGCGGAACCGGGGGAAAAAATAAATGGAGATCACTTTTACGAACCTTATGAAGCCCAAGAATACGTTAAAACATGTGAGAAAGAAATTGGAATTAAGATTATACCTTTCCAAGAGATGGTTTACTGTAAAGAATTAGACCGCTGTGTACCGAAGAATTCAGTTCCCAAAAATTCTACCATGCTTACACTTTCCGGAACAGAATTTCGAAATCTTTTGAAAAGAGGAGAAGAGATACCAGAATGGTTTTCTTATCCTGAAGTTATAGAAGAGTTACGAAAAGTCTATGTTCCCAAGAAAGAACAGGGTTTTACTCTTTTTTTCACGGGCCTTTCTGGTTCAGGAAAATCAACGATAGCAAAAGCACTCTATGCAAAATTGCGGGAAAATGGCGGAAGACATGTAACTCTCTTAGATGGGGATATTGTTCGAAAACACCTGTCTAATGAACTTGGGTTTTCCAAAGAGCATCGAGAAATCAATGTTCGACGGATTGGATTTGTAGCAAGTGAAATTACTAAAAACGGTGGTATTGTGCTCTGTGCTCCCATTGCCCCTCATGAACATATTAGACAAGAAAATAGGGCACTTATTTCTCACTATGGAGCCTATATTGAAGTGTACGTTTCAACGCCTCTTACTATCTGTGAAGAGCGTGATCGTAAAGGGCTCTATGCACGTGCCCGTTCTGGAGATCTGAAAGATTTTACGGGAATAAGTGATCCTTTTGAAATACCAAAACAACCAGAAATTGTTCTTGATACAACAACTATAGATGTTCATGAAGCTGTTGCTCATATCCTTTACTATCTGAAAGAAGAGGGGTATATTGATTTTTCGATATAGGCTATACCAATGAATAATAAAAGTACTCTTAATAGGATTAGAGCATCATTTTTTGAAGAACTATTTAAACCAAAGAGTAAATTCAAGCGTTTAATAGTTTTTAGTATAATAGACAGTGTTATTATATTTGTTTCTTTATTTAGTGCATCTCTACTTTCAGGTAAAGATTTAACACTGAATATTAGTCATAACACAATTTTATCATTTTTGATTATCGTTCTTATCAAAATAGCAGTTTTCATTAACCTTGGTCTTTATAGAGCTATACTCCGCTATGCGAGTTTTGATTTTGTCCTTGCGATTATTAAAGCAACGACAGCGAGTAGCATTATTGTTGCCCCAATTTTTTATTTTGTAAATACTTCATTTGAATTTCGTATTCTCATTATTGATTTATTACTGACTCAATTTTTAGTAGGTGGTTCACGATTCGCAATACGACTCTATCAAGAATATGTATTAAAATCTCGGCAAGGAAAAAGAATCCTCGTTTATGGTGCTGGGAATTTGGGAGCTATGGCTCTCAGGCAATTACGGTATTCTGATCGTGTTTCCTATATTCCTGTCGGTTTCATTGATGATGATATACGAAAACGGAAGAATATTATTCATAATATTCCCGTTTTGGGTACATGGAATGATCTCAATGGACTTGTCTTAAAATATGCAATAGATGAACTTGTTGTGGCTATCTCGAAATTGGAAAGCCAAAGACTTCGTGATATTGTTAGAGATTGTAGACGTCATGGAATTATGTGCAGGCTGATTCCCGATTTTACGAAGATTCTTGAAATCGAGCCACAAATACGAAATTTAGAAATTTCTGATCTCTTGAAGAGATCTCCTCGTAATCTCGATATGGAGGCTATAGAACTATTGATACGTGACAAAAAAATTGTAATAACCGGAGCTGGTGGATCTATCGGTAGTGAACTGGTAAGACAATGTAAAAGACATAATCCTTCACAGATTATTGCACTCGATCAATCTGAAGTTGGTCTCTACAATTTACGAGAAGAATTCAGTGATAGTAATGGAATTGAGTATGTACTCTGCGATATCGTATCACGAGACTATCTTGAAAGTATTTTTCGAGATTTTAAACCACATATTGTATTTCATGCAGCGGCATACAAGCATGTTCATATGCTTGAGGACAATGCCCGCCAAGCTATTATTAATAATATTGAAGGTACAAAGAATGTCGCCCTCATTTCTGATAAATATAACGTTGAAAAATTTGTACTCATTTCAACTGATAAGGCAGTAAAGCCGGCAAATATTATGGGCGCAACAAAACGCGTTGCCGAGCTTTTTTTACAAAACTTTAATAGATATTCAAAAACGGAATTCGTTGCAGTCCGATTTGGTAATGTACTGGGTAGTTCAGGAAGTGTTATTCCAAAATTTATTGAACAGATTAAAAACGGAGGCCCCGTTACGGTCACCCACCCTGATATTACTCGTTATTTTATGCTGACGAATGAAGCGGTGCAATTAGTTCTTCAGGCAGCATCTATTGGTGAAGGAGGGGAAGTATTTATTCTCGATATGGGTAACCCTGTAAAGATTGTAGAGATGGCAGAAAATCTCATATACCTTATGGGTAGAGAGCCACATAAAGATATTGAAATACACTATACTGGCTTACGAGAGGGCGAGAAAATTAATGAATCACTATATAGTGAAGAAGTGAATCGAAAAACAAAGTATGAAGAAATAATGGTAGCTGACCCGACATTATTTGAATGGGATGTTTTAAAACAGGCTATTGATATAGTCATTGAAAAGGCTCATGATAGTAAAGAGAGAATGACAATTGAATTCCTTATGTCATTAGTAAATTACGTGCCTAAACCAGAATCTAAGAAGGACACTCCAAAAGATATTTTAATGGTAAATAAACTCGATATAGTGTTTACATAATCAATCAAAACATTTCGACTTATCAATTTTCTTGCCTAAAATCCTTTATTTTTCAATTGTTCATCAAGTTCTCTAAAATTATTATCACTGTGATTATGGAGGAGTTCTCTGTATTTATCTAAATGCTTACGAGCATCTTCATAATTTTTTAATTCAAACAAGTGCTGAGCATATTGATAATTAATAACAGTGTTATTTGCATCTAATCTTAGAGCTTCTCTAAAGTATTCTCCCGCTTCTGCTTGATTTCCAAATCCTTCAAGACTGACCGCATAATTACCAATATATTCTACGTTTGTAGGATCTATTTCAAGAGCCTTTTTGAAATGCATGTGGGCCCTTTCTTTATCTCTTACTTGATTGAGTAAAACTGCAAGATTATTATGAGAAGGGGCATCATTGGGATTTTTTTCTATAGCTTTTTCGTAATATTCTTGCGCTCCTTTTTTATCTCCAAGCTTCTGAAGTAAAAATGCATAACTATATAAAACATCTTCATAAAGAGGATTCAGCTCCAGTACTTTTTTGTAATGTACTTTAGCTTCTTCAATCTTCCCTTCTTTATATAGTGAAGCTGCATAACTATAGTGAGCTTCTACAAAATGAGGATTAATCTCGAGTGCTATTGTGTAATATAATCGGGCTTCCTTAAAGTCTTCTTCTTTCAAGAGAAAATTTGCATAATTGTAAAAAGCTTCTGCATGATTAGGGTTATTCATCCAAGCCATTTGATAATGGACCCGTGCTGCTACTCTATTTCCCTGTGAATTCATAAAAACCGCATAATTGTTATGAGCATTCGCATTTTGAGGATCAATTTCTAATGCATATTCGTAATGCTTCTGTGCTTCCTCTTTCTTGTCCAATTTATTTAATAAATTTGCATAGCTATAGTGAGCTTCTGCATTATTAGGATCGATTGATAGAGCAATTTCAAAATACTGCCTTGCCGTTTGAAAATTACTTTCCGAGGAGAATAAAATAGCATAATTGTAATACGTATCAGCATAATAAGAATTAATCATTAGTGCTCTTTCGTAATGTTTCTTTGCATCCACATTTTTACCGTTTTTAAAAAGTAAATTAGCATAATTATGATGAGCAAATAAATAGTCAGGGTTAAGTTCCAGAATAAATTCGTAAAGATCAATTTGCACTGAGATAAGTTTTTGTTGATTTGCTAAATCAAGTATAAGTCCCAAGAGCATTTCATCCTTGCTTACGCGATATGGTCTATTCACTTCTTGTGTGTATCCTTTGATTTTTTTAGGGTAAGCACCTTCTTCATATACTCCAAGATAATGGTTCTCATGATCTCTTAAAAAATAACTACCGACTTCTTTCGATTTATATTCTGCCTTTGTAGCAAATTCTACGAGTGATCGTATACGCATATCGTGACTATCAATAACGAGCGGAAAAGAATTAAGCCGTAACGAAACGTGTTTATTACTTGCAATGTAACTATTGTAGCCTATCCTAAATTCACTTATTAATTTTTGAAGTATTACTGACATTTCATCACAATCAAATTTGTCGTAACTCAGTATTTTTCCTTGAAAATATTCTTTGAAAATTCGTTGACCGTAAAAGAGTGACTTAAATGATAGTTCAATAGCTTTTTGATATAAAGAAGTATCTTCCGTTTCTAGATTTTGTAAATACTCTTGTGCCTTTGGTAATGTATTATTGTTTTGCAATACGTATTTTTCTTTCTCGGAAAATGTCAATTGTGATTCTTCTTGTTTCAGTTCTTGGCGAACTGTTTCGACAAATTGTTCATACTTAATTAAGAGTTCGTTGAGTTTTGTTTTATAATTTGAATCACCGGCATAGTGAATTGCAAATACAAGATAATCAATTAAGCCATTATGGTATAATTCGAGTAATTTTTTTTTGAATTCTTCGCGTTCTTCATTTCTTTTCGGGAGCTTTACAATTTCGAGTATATTTTTTGCAGTTAAGTAATTACGTACCTCTTCTTGAGAGTTACTTTGTGGTTCATCAGAAGGAGGATGTTTTACAATAAAATTTTTTGGATATTCTAATTGGTGCTCCTGCGCTCTAAGAGAAGTAAAACCAAGCGTATAATATAATGCAAAGAAAAATAAGATAATACGGTTCATTCTTTTCTTTATAGAACGGGATAACATAAAATGCAACCATAAAATATAATGCGAAATATAAATTTAACCGTTTAGACTATATTGATTTTAAAGGATTCATAAACCTCGATTTCTCCTTTGAAGGGAGATTCTTGCTCACAAAGAGAGGCAATACGTTTTCTTAAAACACGGAGAATTTTATTGGCTGCATTACGACTTAATTCTCTTAAATTTGATATCTGCATCTCAGAAAGATCTTGACTAAAATACTTCACTATTCTTTCAATTTTGTCTCTGAGATACGCTCACATTGTATATACTTATTTCTCATTGATCATCATCAACTTATACTATATTTTTTACTTTTAAGTAGGTATGACCCAATTATCGTATGTATTGAATCAATCAGTAAACTTTAATGAATTGAATTATGAAGAGTTAATTATGAATGAGCCTGAAAAGACTATTCTTGTTACTGGATCTAACATTCAATCAATTGCTTGATATGCTCAAGACTTTTTAAGAGAAGGCATTAAATGAGATTTGTAAAAAGACAACTAGAACCTCTTATTACCAAAACAATTCCTGTGTATTATCCATGGGCTGCACAAGGAAATAACCTTCTTCTAGGTTCTAGTAAGAATTTACTTAGTATTGCTGAAAACTAGATGAATTCAATACATCCTGATCATCCATCGGTTGTTAAGCGTACAGATATTGATTTACGAGAGATATTTCCAAATCGTTCGTATTTTTAAAAACGCTTTCAACAGAGTTTCCTTACAAAAATAAACATACTAAAAATGAAGCATGGATTTATGTTCCTATCTCGGATGAGAGAGGAAGGGTTGTTAATTGGGTTTTATTTGAACCGCAAGAACTCTCGAATGATACGTTTAGTTATTCTGAGGCCAGCATTTAGTGTTTATAAAGTTGAATTAAATCTACATTCTACAATAAAAAATTTTTTTACTAATCACGAACATGATCTCTTTGTTGCAGAGGGAAATATTGAAATTATTGTTAAGAAAAGAAATAAAACATACTCACTAATGCAAGGAGAATCAGCAATTATTCCTGAAGCAATAGAAAAGTATCTCATAAAAACAAAAACTCAATTATTTATCGTTGGACAACCAGGAATTGTGAAACCTATACATGTTCCCTCCAAACCTAAATCTTGAAAAAGAATAGTTTACTCAAATAAACTGCTGACACTCTCGCCATTATGTACATTTTGAATTGCATTGGCAAAAAGCTTTGCAACACTCAATACTTTTATTTTGCTCGTTATTTTTTCTTGTGGGATTGGA
>JAHFAK010000024.1 GCA_023250585.1 Deltaproteobacteria bacterium | reverse complement strand
TATTACCCTCCTGTGCATTTCTTTCGTGTCAATCCAAAGAAAAGTGAGTATAATGAGACAAAATAGTTATTGTATCTGTCTAATATGATGAAAGACAAAAAGAATCAATATTTCAATACGGTATATAATGAGCATTTTAATTTGATATTTATTATTGCGCAAAAATATACCAATTATAATGAGGCATGCTCATATGATATCGTACAAACGGTGTTTATGAAAGTATACAACAACATTGAATCATTACGAGATCAGACAAAAGTTAAGAGTTGGCTTATTGCAATTGCTCATAATGAAGGAAAAACATATTTGAGAAAAAAAATTACTGAGCGTGAAGCTTTTAAACAATATGGAAAAGAATTTGAGTCATCCGAAGAATATAGAGCAGAAGATGTTCAATTAAAAGAAATCATTAAAAACTACGTACAAACTATTACGGATCTTACTTTAAAAAAAATTATAGAATGCTTTTATTATGATACAAAAAAGGTTCGCGAAATTTCAGATGAGCTGGGAATTCCAATCAGCACCATAACGACAAAGCTTAATCGATTTAGAGTAAAAATGATGAAAGATCTTGCACAAGACTTACTTTCGCAAGGAAAGGAAAAGTCATGAACACATGTATATTCACTAAAAAATTTGATGCGCTGATTAATGGCACACTGACTCAAGAAGAACATACAATGCTGAGCGATCATCTTGGGCAAGAATGTGAATCATGCGAAGTATTCTTAAGCCAGGCAGAAGATGAAAAACGTATTACTCTCTTTGCTCTACTCGAAGATTGTCGACAACAACAATCACAAAATTTTTCGTATAATGAAGCAAAAAAGAATTCCATTTTACGTGAAATTATTTCACAAAAAAGATCATCTCGTTTTGCTTTCTTTTTACAGAAAATTTTCTCGAGTTTTACTCGCCCCGCCTTTGCGGCCGTTTTTATTGCAGTGTTTGCGTTGTCTTTTGTATTTGTGTATCTCACGAAAGAAATCTCAGAAACTCCCTATACGGGAATTAAGGGAGACAGCCTATCATCTATTATGCTTACCGCTCAATTTGGGACAATGAATGGAGAAGAAAGAAAGATCCAAGGTTTTATTGAAAATAATATAACCCTTTCACGAAACAATGACCTCTTCTTTTCATTTCAGTTGAAAACTGCAGGATATCTGTATCTTATAGAAAAAGCTCAAAATAAAATGAAACTGATCTATCCCGAAAAGATTGAAACGTCTCTATTTATGCGCGTTGGAACCCATGATCTAACAATAAACAATCGACTTGCAGCATATTCACTCGCTCATATAGATGAACCCAACGTTAGCTTTTGCGCATACATTGTAAAGAAAACAATACGAACACTTGATGAATTACAGAAAGAGGATACTAAATCGTGTATAACTATTCTCTTAACAAAATAACTTTTTTCATTATTGCTGTATGTTTCTTTCCTCTCAAGGCAACCACAGCAGAATGGAAATATTATTATAAAGATAGCTCTCAAGAGAATCAGCCCAAACGCATAGCTCTTATTGTAGGCATTAATGACTTTGATGATCCCTTTTGGCCTGATTTAAAATTTGCAGCAAAAGATGCAAATGATTTGGCTCTTGCACTCACCAATAAAGAAAGTAATTTCAACCGAGTTGTTCTTTTAGAAACAAGCGATCTTACGGATCGTAAAACAATTATCCAAAAGCTCAACGACTTACTCCTTGAAAATACTAAGCGTGAAGATACTGTGCTCATTTACTTTTCAACTCATGGAACGATTATTCCTATGAAACATACACAGGAATTTCAACAATTTCTTATCGTACGTGATACTGATGAGAATGATATTCCACAAACCGGAATTTCTCTCGCGACGATTCATGAAAAATTTAACCTGTTAAAGTCACAGCGTAAATTACTCATCATTGCTTCTTGTTATTCAGGCATTGGAAAATCAAAGTTTTCTTCTTCAACACAAAAAGATCTGACTGGTATCAAAGGGGCTCCTGTTTTGTTACCATTTAACGATGTTTCTGAAGCATCAATTATTTTGTCAGCATCCCGTATCACTGAATCAGCAAAAGAGGACGCGGGTCTACAAAATGATATTTATACGCACTTTCTCATTAAATCATTCCAAGAAAAATCTTTAAGTGACAAAAATAAAGATGGAGCCATCTCAGCTCTTGAAGCACATGATTTCGCGAAAGAGCTGACATATCTTTATACAAAAGGAGAGCAAATTCCCACAGCTCAAGTGAATCTTGCCGGCTCTGATCCTGTGATTTTAAGTGGAGCACAAATCAAAGATCCAAATCCAAGTCTCTATTCATACGCAACACAATTTGAAAAATACAGCCTCTTTGCAAATGGAACTAAAAAAGGAAGTTTCCCAGGATTTTTTTCGCTGGAGCCAGGAACGTATATGATTGAAGTTAAGACAGAAGATAACGAAGTTGTCTTTAAAGACAAAATTTCGTTAAATACCAATACTAAAATTTCTCTTGAAAAAATTATTAAACCAAAACCGAATGAAATTGAATTTAAGCTCGGACCATCATATTTTTTTGGAAATCAATGGAAAGAAAAAGTCGGACTTGATTATGGATATGATCTTTCGCTTGGTTATACGCATCACTTAATGACTCTCTTAAAACGACCTTTGAAAATTGCTTCTGAAATTCATCTCACCGAAACATTTGAACAAACGCTCGATGATACGATTAATCTTACGACTCAATTTTATCAGCTCTCATATACGATTGCACCATCGTATACCTTGTTTCAAAATTACGCTCTTTCCGCTCAAATATTTGCAGGAGCAGGTTTTTCATATGCTCATTTAGTCTATTCAATTGAGGATAGAGATAGCGCTGACACATCATATGGACCAATATATTTAGGAGGCTTACGGTTTTTCTTACGTGTTGCAAATAATATTTTTATCGTTGCAATGAGTGATATCCGTTTCGTGCCCCTTGCATTTACCACATTTGGAGATATTGCATATACAAGTATTGGAGAACAAATAGGAGTCGTTACGAGGTTTTAAAACTATGAAACATGCTCATATTTTCATAAGCCTTCTCATGCTTCTTCACTGTAGCTCAGGACCACATGAAGAAGACTCAACAATTTTTGCTAATCAACCTACAGTTGGAGATGAGACATCTGTGTCAACGGAACCCCCAAGCGCAACAGGAAATGTTAAGTTTCTCTATAGTACCAATGAATCATTTAAAACCGTCTCAAAAATTAACTTGGAAAATTTCACGCTGGTAAAAAATATTTCGACGGGAAAAACTCTTGATATTCTTGCTGCTTCAGATGATGGGAATTTCGTCGTCGTTAATGATCGTATGGAAAACTATCTTACTTTTATTGATACTAAAAATGATTCAACAAAAAATGTATCTCTTTCAGTCATAAATATTACTGACATCAAGATTTCAAAAACCAGTAACGAAATCTTTATTCTCTCGAGCGATAAACAAATGGAAGTAATTCATTTGGATGAAAGCCTTGCTATTTCTTCACAAGAGGTTATTTCATTAGCCACGGACCCACATAAGATCGAAGTCTCAGATAATTTTGTTGTTCTCTTTGGAAGTAGTGATACGACGCTGCTTTATTTTAATCCTTCGACTCCTTCGTCAATTAATCAAGCCATGGTTTGTACTACAGTTACGGCTGCACAATTTTATGCTACCGACAAATATATCTTTCTGGCTTGTGGAAAAGAATTCGTTATTTTTGATTTAGAAAATAATACTACTCGTGATTCAGAAACGCTCGACTTTACGCCTCTAGATATGATTATGAATGCAAGTCATACGACACTCTATATGGCTACGGTGGCTTCGTCTGATACTATCATCATCAGAAATTATACTTCTCTTGAAACTCCAATAACATTGTCCGAAACACGTGCTTCGGTATCGGATTTGTCTTCAATAAAAATGCTTTTTTATCATGAAGGCGAAGCAGATACAACACCCAAGCTTCTTATCTTATCGGATGAAGAACTCGTAGCGCTTAATCTTTCAACCAATACGATAGCAAGCCGTTATGCTCTTCTCAAAGATCCATTAAAAATTCACGATTACAAAGACGCACTTTTTGTAACACACGCAAATTCCCTTGGCCTCCTTACAAAAATCGATGTGATCAATTCATCAATAACTACGTTAGAAGGCTTTGCGCTCGATGGATGGTTTGATCGATAAAGTTAATAAATAGATCAGGTTATAAAATTTCTACGGAATCTGAGACAAAATCCCTCCTCCAAAGTCTATACCTATGTAACATCAACAAAGGAGAAAGTTATGAAACACTTAATCTATTTTATACTACTTTTACTAAGTATTTCATGTTCTTCAGAAGGCTTAAAAACCTCTATGCCAGAAGCTGAAACATTGAAATATAGGACATGTACTACAGATAGCGATTGTATATATATCAATAACGGTTGTTGCGACTGCGCTAATGGAGGTGAAGACCTAGCAATTAACAAGAATCAACAAGAAGAATTCTTAAATGAATTTGACTGTAAGGGCGTAATCTGTACGGAGGTGTATAGAGAATGTGGAACAGATGAAATACAATGTATAAATAATATTTGTGAATATTTTCTCGTTGATGTTCAAGAATGAAGATAATCAGCTATGGCAAAAGTTGTAATAAGCGATCAATTCCTAAAACAAGAATATTTTCCTTGGTTCTTTTATAAAATCCTTTCCTGTGAATTACTTGGAAAGAAAGTGGGTTATTGAGTTTTTCTCTTATCAAGATAAAGCTCTTGGGCACTTCAGTTGCTTGTTCTTTCACCTCTATAAGTAACACAACTGTATTATTGAGTGCTATTGCAAAATCAACTTCATACCCATCTTTTGTTCTAATATAATGAAGGCTATATTTCCCTAAACCCCATTCATTCCACTGAGTAACTACACGCGCGAGTTGGACCGCGACAAAATTTTCAAATCGTTTTCCTGTATCTTCTACTATTCCCCAATCCCAAAAATATATTTTCTTCTCCTTGAGAATAGCGCGTGAGAGCTTTTTTGTATACGGAGGAATATCAAAGCTAATAAAAACTTTATTAAAGGCTTCGAGCCACGTCTTAATAGATTCATGAGAGCATTCCAGATTTTCTCTGAGAGCATTTAAACTAATAGGAGAGCCCACACGTTCTGGTAAAAGAAAGACGAGCGTTTCTAATTTTTTTATGTGAGTTATTTTGGTAAGATCTCGTATGTCTTCATTAATAATAAGCGAGAGATGAATATCCTTCCAACGGTTATAAAAATCTTTTGTTCCATCTAAAAAAGGTTCAGGAAAGCCGGTCGTATTATATAAAGAATCAACAGCTTCGGAGAAAGTAGAATTTGCGGGAGGGATATCCTCAAGAAGATCTTTGGGATTCCAGCTCTTTGTACGATTATATAGTGTTTTGACTATATCCTTTGGACCGAGCGGAAATAGCTTAAATAAAAAATACCTTCCTGCAAGACTATCTCCCGATTTTCTAAAAAGATCCAGGCGTGCACTACCCGTAATAATGAATTGTACTTCATCTTTCATTTCATCATAGTAACCTTTTAAGAGATTTTTCCACTGAGGGTATTTATGTATCTCATCAAAAACAATCCATTGATTTTTTGCCCGAGGCGGAAACGTTTCTTTAAAGAAAAGAGGATTTTTTGCGAACTGCTGTTTAAATCCGAGTGTATCCCAATTGTAGTAACAGTCTTCCTGAGCTAAATTTTTAAGAAATTTTTGAGCCAAAGTAGTCTTGCCAACCTGCCGCGGGCCGGCAATAAATGACATTTTATTATGAAGAAAACTCCTATCAAAAGCCCATGTTTCAAGAACTCTATTGATCATACGACTATTTTAAGGTTTACCATATAAAAGTCAAGACTAAATGATGGTAACCATAAAATTAGTCTTTTAATCTCTCAACAATCCAAAGCCGTATAAGTGTTTGATACGCTATTCCTTTTTCAATTGCTACTTGCTTCAGACGATTAATTACGCGAAGAGGTAATCGTATATTAATCGGTTTAGATTTCTGAAATTCTTCATAGAGCTCCACGGCTAAAGCCATGTACCATTTTTTAACCTCCTTTGTATGCATATAACGCGCTGAAATTATACGTATAAAATTGCGTCTTAATGTCAATGTCTTTATTTTTTAATATGCGCAGAAACTTGAGACAAATATCATTTTCATAAGTCTACTCTAATGAAAATTAACTATTAAGGAGACAAAATGAATAAAAGTATCACAAAACTGAGCTTTTTGATTGTTCTCGTTTTCCTGAGTTGTCAGTATGAGGACATCGGGGAGATTAAACCACGTCCGAGTGAAGTCGATGCTCAAGAACTAGCAAAACTAAAGAGTGCTGCGAGTTGCGACGAAGTACAGACGGAATTAATTTCTCGTCTTACCGCAGATATGGAAAAAAGAGTGGATGATAATTATGCCTACATTTTAGAAAAAAAAGAGTTCTGTCGTACGTATAGCGACACGGGATATAATGCAACTCCAACGGAAACAACGGATGTAGCAGTAGCTTCTTCAGGAATTAGTGACAGTGGCGCACATGATTATTCAGAGACTAACAATCAAGTTGCAGGAATCGACGAAGCAGATTTTATAAAAAATGATGGGACCTATATTTATATTGTAGCAGATAAAGTATTTCAAATTCTCCAAGCATTTCCTCCCGAAGAAGCACACGTGCTTTCTCGGGTTACAATCGAAGGAGAACCAAAACGTCTTTTTGTGTATAATAATCGTGTTGTTATTTATTCATCGCTCGAAGCTAAGCATGAGGAAACTAAAAATAGCTCGATAAGTTATCCGAGTTATCCCGAATGTATGTATGGATACGATTGCGATTTTTCCGAAGATGGAAAATTCTTAAAAATTACGATGCTTGATATCAGTGATAAAACAAATCCTACGTTACTTCGGGAAACTTCATTTCATGGGTCTTATCTTAATTCGCGAAGAATAGATAACGCTCTTTATACAGTAGTTATATATCCGCAAAATAGTATACCGAGCGAAATAAGCTATTATCCAAAAGCATTTCCCTATGGTTATCCTTCGTGCGATGAATTAGAAGCGTATAATGGATTGGAACTTGAATCCCTCTTTAATGAATTAAAAGATATCAATAAAACAATCATTGCCGAGCATAATTATTCTCTGCCTCGCATAGAAGATATTCGCTATGGGGAGAATCAATCGCAGGAAGAATCTTCGAATTGTAATAACTATTATGTATCGCAATCGCATGATGGGCAGAGTTTTTTAGGCCTGTATGCACTGAATATAAATGAACTTGCCCCCATAAACGAAACGATTATCCTTGGAAAACCAGGTACGACCTATGCAAATGAAAAATCATTCTATGTAGCTACCCGACATTATGCTTATGCCATGAATTCATGGTATTTTGATAATCGTGATGAATTACAGGAAGCAACGGTAGTTCATAAATTTCAATTAGATAGTACTCATGTCACAGCTACGTATAAGGGCAGTGGAGTTATAAAAGGAAACGTGCTCAATCAATTTTCTATGGACGAATATAACGGCAATTTAAGAATCGCTACAAGTATCGGTTGGATGGTCAGTAATTCGCTTTCTATTTTAAAAGAAGAAAATAATGAACTTAGACTTATCAGCTCTATTGATAACATTGCTCCCGGTGAAGATATTCGTTCAGTGAGATTTAATGGCAACCTTGGATTCATTGTTACGTTTAAAAAGACTGATCCATTATTTATCTTAGATTTAAGTAATCCTGAAAATCCTGTAATTCAGGGTGAATTACAGATTCCTGGCTTTTCAACTTATATGCATATGATGGATGAAACTCATCTACTTACCATTGGCTATGATGCTGATGATCAAGGTGAATTTGCATGGTTTCAGGGAATTATGCTCCAAATTTTCAGCATTGAAGATCCGAAAAATCCATCACTTATTCATAAAGAAATTATTGGAACACGAGGCTCAACATCTGACGCAGCGACAAATCATCTAGCATTTAATTACTTTCAAGAAAAAAACCTTTTAGCATTACCCATTGCGATTTGTGATGAAAGCACGGGTGGATCTTCATATGGATCTGATATGACCTTTAATGGACTTCGAGTGTATGATGTAACCATCGAAGGAGGATTCAAACTCAAAGGAGGAATTCCTTATCAAGGAAGTAATCCCGAGAATGACTGCAATAACTGGTGGGCAGAATCAAATTCGACGGTCAAAAGAAGTATTATCATGGATGACTATGTTTATTCAGTTGCAGGAGATATAATTTCAATTTCACATACTGATGATTTAGAAAATCCTATAAAAAATATTTCACTTATCGATCAATCGAATTGAAAGTACTTCACCGGTGACACACAGTGCGTCTTTCGAAAATAATTCGCAACTCATCCATGTTTTTCGTCCATCGATTTTACTAACGACAGCTTTCAAATAAATTGGAGTATCAATCGCTACAGGCTTTTTATATGAAACATTTAAATTCGCCGTAACATACCAAATCTTTGGATTCGTCCCCATTTCGCAGCCTTCTCGTTTGTAGGCATCAGCTATGGCAAAGCAATTACAGTGACAATCGATGAGCGCTCCTAAAATTCCGCCGTTGACGATTGTTGTAGAACCTGCGCAGTGATAAGATTGTGGATTAAATATTGCTACTGCATAATCTCCATCCCAAAAACTTTTGATGCGAAGACCGTGTCCATTATGCATGCCACACCCAAAGCAATGATTGTCAGAGCCAAATAATTCTTGAAATGATTGTTTACTCATAAGTTTTATTCTTCCAATCTTTTAAGTCCTGTTTCGATCCATTCGAGAATAACTGTTTTTTCATCTTCTGTTAAACGTGATTGCCAATGCATAATACGATACTGCAACGGAGGCATTTCATTGTCCCTTACAATGTCACGAAGTGTTTCTAAATCCTCAGATGCAGAGCCGGTACCTTTAAACGGAAAACCAAAACTCATATCCATATATTCTTTTGCCTCTTTTTGGTCATGATGAATGAGCCACGAAGTCGGAGGTATAAATGCATACAATGGCATCTTCGCCACAAATCCATGACACATCAAACATTTTTTTTCAATAATAGGTTGTACTTGAACCATATATTGATTATGTATTTCGCGGATCTTCTCACACGGAAATCCTCGATTGATAATATGGAAATCATACTTCTGGGCATCAATGGGATTATCAATTGTACAAATCACCGGAGGTTGAACTTTCATACTATGAGTTGCTTCAATTGAAATAAAGCGCGTAATAAGGATATAAGCAATTACTATCAGCCCTCCTATAAGAAATTTCTTTTTCATATACATTATCATAATCATATGTCGCGGCAATTTTTGTCAATCCAAAACGAGAAACTTCTGTAATCCTTCAGTTATTAGGGGGTACGTATGTTCCCAAAAAGAATTTATATCGATCGCGCTTTCCTGTTCTTAATAGTATTATGGAAGCGACGTCGATATAAATTCTTTTTGGGAACATACGTACCCCCTAACTCCCCCATTTAACTAAGCCATTACAAACTTCTCGTGACACATATGCAATATAATTCTTTACAAATGTGCATTACTTGAATAAATATCAATATGGGGATTATGATTCGTATACACTTAGTGCCTTTGCGCAAAACATTTAATTTAAAAATGAGACTGGCTTTTCTTATTGTACTGTTACTCATAGTAAATATTCACTCTGGTCAAACATATGCATGTAACATTTTTAATGAGGATGTAACAAAACGTTCTCCTATTAGTACAAAGTTAGAAGATACACATCTCCCTTCTATTAATGGCCCTATCGCTTCTGCCATCAAAGAATTTTTGAATAGATATTCTAACGGTGTAGCTTTTCCAACGGTACAATCTCTCAGTGATTTGCAAACGGGCGATAAAGTCTTCTTTCTCAACGACGCTAACCCCGATCAAAAACCTTTTATTACATTAGCTATTCTACATAAAATAGTTGAAGATCCCGAAACAGCTAGTGACGAATACCTCTCGGTACAGCTAAGATTTAGACTTATTCCGCATCGCTATATTTTTTATGCTCCAACTGAAGATAGATTCTTTTCTTTCGTTGATACCCAATATACAAAAAATATATTGAAAATTGTTCCATCTACACAAGGTGAAGTTACTCTTCTATCGGGAGCGCCGGCTTTTCTTAAAGTGCCAGAATATAGAGGATGGACCACTCCCGATAGTTCTTCTCCCTATTTCTATCGTTACTTTTTAGTTTCTAAACTAGAAGAGCGGGGGCCATTTGTAAAAATTAAGACTCTCGAGGGAAGAGAAACATATGCTTTCAAGGACCAACTTGTTCCTCTGAAAAATAATATATTATTTATGTATCATCCATCTGAAGATCATGTGAGCTTAAAAAAGACACTAGACGAACTTGGTGTTAGCCGAAATTACTTATATGATCTAGAAAAAGGCAACCAACAACTTCTCGTTGTTGGAGATCCCGATTTATTAAATTCAATGATAAACTATTTTACTATTGCACATTCATTATTAAGTGCACGTATAAATCCCGAAGCACACTATCTTATACGCACTTATTTTCCTTTTCTTGCTCGTGAACGATGGCTTGTACAAAACAAACTACCCCAGGAAATCAATCATTGTGTAAATGATCCTTTTATGCTCATGAGTATAGTAGCTGCAGAAGCAGCGAATGCAACTATGGGTATTGAAATGAAAAAAATCATGGAGCACCTAAAAACTCATAATATGCCTGTATACAATTTCGTAATAACCAATGGCAGCGCCCTTTTATCTGATGGTCTTCTTATGCTTATCAGTAATTATTTACTTCATGAACCATTATCACATAAGGAAAAAAAAGATAGGAATTCAAATCAGACCGCAGCACAAGAATCTGCTCCACAACAAGATTCCTCTATTTTTTGGGGAATTTCTCCTAGTGATAGCAAAAATTTCAGGCTACTCCTTGATCTTAGTAAGACAGCACAGATTTCATTATTCGAAGCTTTGGAATATATGCTCACGAATGATTATGCTCCGTCTTCTCATACTAAGTTGCATTCAAAATGATAACAAGGCGGCAAGGAGAAGGCGACGCAAACGTACGTAATGAGTACGTTGAGGAGCCGACGACGAAGCCAACGCAGTTAGCGTTTGAATGCAACTTAGTATCAATAACGTAGAACACGCCATATCCCCCTTATGCATAAATTTCTTGGATACCTCATAACCATGTCAACTCGTACAAAATTCATATTAGGCTGCACATTTTACAAGGAAATTAAATAAAAGAGAATTAATTACGGTACTCAAAAAAATACTTATGAATAATATCAATAAATTTAGTATGTTATAATATACATATTTTATAGTTTTTGGCATACATTTTGCTTAATTCTGATTATATGATACGAGCACGCTTCATTTTGTTACTCTTCTTAATCTCATGGTTCATTACCTGTGGGAATAATACCGACACCGGAAGAAATGGCACACAAGAAAATGTCGAATCAACTCCCACTACACATACAGCAGAAGCTCAAGAAAAGCTGCTTCAACCTGAGGATTTACAGTACCAAGGTGCTTTTCTTCTACCAAAAGAAATCTATGGAGCTTCACGTTGGGGATATGGAGGTATGGCACTGACCTTTTATCCCAAAGGAGATGAAAAAAGTTCTAACGATGGTTATCCAGGTTCACTCTTTGGCTCAGGCCATGTCTATGATAATCTTGTTGGAGAATGTTCTATTCCACAACCAATAATTTCAGCGAATAAAGCCCTACAGGAGCTTCCTGTTGCCACGCAGCTTCAAGATTTTATGGATATAACTCAAGGGCTTAAAAACACCATCTTAGCGCCTGAAGATATGAATGTCTTTGGAGGATTAGTCTATATTGCAGATGGAGATTGGCTTTACTGGAGCTTTTTTCAGTATTATTCTGTTCAACCTCCTGGAGACATCGACTATGCATCACATGGTCGATCAAAAAGAGACTTAGCTCATCCAGAAGCTCAAGGAGTATGGCATATCGGACCATTTGGAACCGAGCCATTTCATCAAAAAAAGACGGCAAATTATATGTTTGAAATTCCTAAAAACTGGGCGGAAAATTATACTCAAGGAATGTCTATAGCGACAGGCAAAGGCGATGGGCCAGGGCTTGCTGCTAATAGTTATGGTCCAGCTCTTTTTGCTGTTGAACCTCCGTCGAATGATAGTAATCCAAAAAATGACTCTGTCTTACCTGCTACGGTACTTCTCTATTATCCTGCTGCTCCAGAAAATTCTCCTCAATATTTTCCACAATGGAGTGAATGTGATTCGTGGGAAGGAGCGGTATGGATTAGTTCCCATGGGAAATCGGGAGTACTCTTTGCAGGAAGAAGAGGCCGAGGCCCAACATGCTATGGCGAAGCAGCTGCCTGTAACGATTCTTGTAGCATATACAAAGGTTATCATTGTTACCCCTATGAACCAGAATTCGTTTTCTATGATCCAAAAGATTTGGCTCTTGTTGCTCAAGGGAAAATTCAGTCTCAGGAAATTATCCCTTATGCACATTTAAACTTAACTTCCGCTTTTTTCTCGTCATGTAATTACGGAGTTGGCGGGGCTGCCTTTGATCAAGAAAATGGAATTCTCTATGTTATCCAACAAAATGCGGAAGATCCGATAGTACATGTATGGAAAATTAACTAATACTTCAATATTTACATTGTTAAGGGTTCCCTTAATTATACAATAGTCTCGTCTACGAGAAAATCTTCAAGCGTTATTCCTGTGATTTGATTTGTTTCAAATGGAGTTTTGCATATGACGAGTAATTTTTTCTTGGGGAAAACTTTATTAAACCATAAAAAGTCTAATGGCCCTGCTTTTCCTTTTTTAACTTCTATAAAGGTTTCTTGAGGCGTGATAAAATCTATTTCATGTTCATCTGATTTCCAAAACCCAAGCGATTCAGGAGTACTACTATCAGCAAGTATTGATCTTCTCCAAATTTCTTGTGCAACAATCCACTCTAAAAAAAGAGCCTGTAGAGTATCTGGTAACGTTTCAAATTCATGTACTGTTCTTATCGTACTTGGATGAAATGCAATTGCAGCAGCAAGGTTAATAAAATTAAATTTACATGGTTTTCTGATCTGTAAATTTTTTGTATTCTGATCCCATTGCCATGATGGCAGCAAACTCAAAAGGTCTACGAGCTGTTCGATATACCCGCTAGCAACAGTATTATTGGCAAGCCCTGCTTCTCGTGCTAACTTTGCGTATCCAACGGCTTGGCCGCCGTATTTGAAAATCACGTTAAAGACGTTATGCAAAGAAATTCTACTCCGTCCGCTTGAAACTATTTCACCCAGGATCCAATCCCGAATTAATTGAATACAGTATTCAGGTATTCGTTCATGTGAATACATTTCATTGCAAACAATCGGAGAGCCACCAGTTAATAAATACGATACCAAAGTTTTACTTTTGAGCTTATGACTACAAGATGTATGGAATTCTTTATAGGATATGGGTAAAAATATGTATTCATTTTTAGGTAACTTGCCTTTGCGGCCGGGTAATTTTTCAATGCCACGTCGTAAATCTCGTGCCTTTGAGCCGGTTGTTATAATTAATACATCACGTAAAAAGCCTTGATCCCATGCACGTTTTAACGCTTTTTCCCAGTCAATAATAGCAGTCACTTCATCAATAAAAATACGTTTTACGGGAACATCTTTTGAAAAAGCATTATTCAATATAATGAGTTCCTCAAAAAAATCTTCGTGTGTTGAAATTTCATCACCATTTATATAATAA
The DNA here is from genome assembly GCA_023250585.1 of Deltaproteobacteria bacterium. Classification (GTDB taxonomy): domain Bacteria; phylum Bdellovibrionota_F; class JAHFAK01; order JAHFAK01; family JAHFAK01; genus JAHFAK01. The sequence goes on along the minus strand of JAHFAK010000024.1, from coordinate 7,749 downwards.
GCACTCCCTTTTTTAAAGGATTGTATGGTCTGTTTTAAATGTAATTCAAGCCAGGTACTCTTACCATATTGCCGTGGCCCTCGAATAATTATAAGACCAGGTTCTATAGGGAGTTTTTTTAAACCGAATTCAAAATTAAATGTTACCGCTTGCTTTTTTAAATCCAATAAATGAGGCCACAACTCTTCATGATCAATGTCACCTCTACTTAACAGGTCGTTTATTTCTCTAACGTTCATAACTCTACTATATCAAACGTTTTAAACGTTAGCAATAACTTTATAGCGCCTAACTGGCACTACCACATTTTTACACTATGGAGCCTCACGGCTAAAGCCGTGGGGCTCTGCGAAGGCGGATAGAGAGAGTCCTATATAACTGGTTCTCGGATTGCTTTTTCGAGCGTAGATTTACCAGATTTGGCAAACTTCTTTTTGCGTTTCCGTATGCCTTCTTTAATGAATTGCTGATAGAGAGCTATTTCAAATGTGGAGCCAATGACAACAGGCGTTCGTTCATGGAGAGATTTTGGCACAAGATCCATAATATTATTTTCACCATCAGTAGCCGAACCACCGGCCTGTTCGGCAATAAATGCAAGAGGAATGATTTCATATAACAAGCGAAGTTTTCCCTGAGGATACTGTTTATCTTCAGGATAAAGAAAGACTCCTCCTTTAAGAAGATTCCGGTGAAAGTCCGCAACAAGCGAACCAATATAGCGAGATGTATACTTTCGTTCAGGGTAATTGCGTAGACAATCTATATAGGCCACTACTTCTTCTTTCCATGAGCTACTATTGGATTCATTAGCACTGTAGATCTGCCCATATTCAGGCATTTTCATCGCCGGATGAGAAAGTAAAAATTCTCCAATGCTGGGATCAAGTGTAAAGCCATTAACTCCATTTCCCGTTGTATAAACAAACATGGTGCTTGAACCATAAATTACATATCCTGACGCTACTAAGTTTTTTCCAGGCTGTAAAAAATCTTGGATGGTTGCTGCTTCGCTCTCGGATTTTTTTTTAAAAATACCAAAAATGGTCCCGATACTGATATTGACATCAATATTACTTGAACCATCGAGCGGATCAAAAACAACAAGATATTTTCCTTTGGGAAATTTTTCTGGTATATGAATAATTTCTTTTTCTTCTTCTGAAGCCATGGCAAAGACCTTGCCTAAATGATCAAGAGCCTGAATAACTTTAGTATGTGCATACACATCAAGCTTCTGCTGTTCTTCTCCATGAGAGTTTGTGGATCCGGTTTGTCCTAAAATATTAATAAGTCCTGCTTTATTAACGTCTCGACCAATGACTTTAGCAACAAAAGCAATTTGCTCTAGAATGGCAGTGAATTCACCTGAGGCATAGGAATATTTACGTTGTTCTTCCAAAAGAAATCTTCCAAGTGTTGTAACACCCTTTTGCATTGGAATCCTCCTATGTGTCTGATTTCCTTTAGGTATATAGTACACATCAAAAAAGTTTGCAACTACTAATTGACAAGCTACCTACAAGTATATATTTTCAACGAGCTCGGAATTTTCCGTAATACAATGATATGATTGAATTTCATTTAAAAGATTTTTTCATACAACTGTGTATATTTTTGTCTTCACTTATTATTCTTTGGAAATTTGTATTCGTTCATATTGATCGTATTTATAGAGAACGCATCGGCAAAACGCTTGATCTTGATAACGAAACTGGAAGGCTGCATGAAGATATACAAGGAAAAATTGCTTTTCTAAAGCAACGAATTAATGAAGCGCGAGATGAAGCAGCAAAAATAAAAGAAATCTTAATCCAAAAAGCAAAAGAAGAAACCAGTCATTTAATTGCAGAATCACGCAAAGAAGCGAATGAAACAATGTCTCGCGAATTACAAAAAATCTATAGTGAATATGCTACTCTAAAAAAAGACCTCTCTCAACGAATAGATGGTTTTAAAAAAGAATTACTAAAGGAATATCTCAATTGAATACAAAGCCGCATTCAAACGCTAACTTCGTTGGCTTCGTCGGAAGCTCCTCAGCATATTATATACATACGCTTGCGTCGCTTCCTCTTCGCCGCCTCGTTATCATTTTGAATGCGGCTTTGTATTATATGATTCCTGGAATTGTTCTGGGGTCAACTGAAGCTACATATGAAATACCATGGACCCAACTCATGTGGTCTTCTATCAATTTTATCATCTTTATTCTTATTCTTTATTTCGTTCTTCGCTATCCGGTTATTAATTTCTTCAAAAATCGGAAACATGCCATCCAGGATCATATCAAGAAATCGCAGAATGAAAACCAGGTTGCCCATCAACAAATTGAAAAGTATAAAAATGAAATCGCACATCTCGATACTACAATTACCATGATTAATGATGAAATGAAACAAATCACAGAAACGGTGACGCGCCATCTTTTACAAGAAGGACATAATCTTGCAGCAAAGATCAAAGAAGATGCAAAACTTCATATCGAAAGTGAAATAGGAAAAATGAAAGATCGGCTTGTTACTGAAAGTCTTCACGAAATTATCGAAGACACGAAAAAAACTCTTCAAGAGAAAATGACCGAAAATGATCATGACAACCTCTACAAGAATTTTCTTCAGAGGGATATACAATGAATAGCGTTGCCCGAAGATATGCAAAAGCATTTTTTGATGCTTCAAAAGAATTTGATATTGAAAAAGCAAAGAGTGAGCTCAAGGAGCTCACTGCAGTATTTGATGAAACTAATCTCGATTACTATTTCTTCTCTCCTTTACTTGATAAAACAAAAAAACATGCTCTTCTCAATGAAGTGTTTAAATATAACGATTTTATGCCCGCTACACGAAAATTTATGACCCTCTTGATTGACAAAAAAAGAATAGATCTTTTTCCCTCAATTATTGAACACTTTACTGATCTCTATAATAAAGAAAAAAATATTCTGAAAGTTGAATGCACCAGTGCTCGCGAATTAGATCCTAAAGTTATGGATCAAATCATCCAAAAACTACAAAACACTTTTAAAATGAATATTATCATAGATTCAAAAATAGATAGTTCTCTCATTGGTGGTCTTACCTTACGAATAGGAAGCCGCCTCTATGATTTTAGCATAAAAAATCACTTAGAAAACATTCAGAGGAGAAGACAATGGCATTAAGAATTGAAGAAGTATCAGAAATTATAAAAGAACAAATTTTAAGCTTTGATAAAAAAATTGATACCGCCGAAGTAGGACAAGTCTTGGTTGTTGGTGATGGTATTGCCCGTATTTACGGCCTTGATCACGTTATGGCATCGGAAATGGTTGAATTTGAAAATGGGACCAAAGGCGTCGTACTTAATCTTGAAGAAGAAAATATCGGTGTTGCTATTTTTGGTGAAAGTACGCACATCAAAGAAGGTGATACCGTAAAACGAACTCATAAAATCTTGCAAGTTCCTGTTGGTGAAAGCTTACTCGGTCGTGTTGTAGACCCGCTGGGGAATCCTATTGATGGCAAAGGCAGTATTGCAGCAAAACATACACGAAATATTGAAATTAAAGCTCCCGGAATTGTTGCCCGTAAATCCGTTCATGAACCTTTACAAACGGGATTAAAAGCAATTGATTCCATGGTTCCCATCGGTCGTGGACAACGAGAACTCATTATTGGCGACCGAGGGACAGGAAAAACTGCAATTGCTATTGATACCATTATTAATCAAAAAAGCATGGGAGTATATTGTATATATGTAGCTATTGGACAAAAACAAAGCACCATTGCACAAGTTGTCGATAAATTAAAACTCTCGGGCGCCATGGACTATACAACCGTCGTTGTAGCATCTGCTTCTGATCCCGCTCCACTCCAATACATTGCTCCTTATGGAGGAGTAACCATGGGTGAATACTTCAGGGATAACGGCAAACATGCTCTTATTGTATATGATGATCTTTCAAAACACGCGGTGAGTTATCGACAGCTCTCGTTATTACTTCGTCGTCCTCCAGGACGAGAAGCATATCCGGGAGACATTTTTTATTTACATTCACGCCTTCTGGAACGTGCCGCTAAATTAAACGATGCTCAAGGAGCAGGCTCACTTACGGCATTACCAATCATTGAAACACAAGCAGGAGACGTTTCTGCCTATATTCCTACGAACGTAATTTCAATTACCGATGGACAAATCTATCTTGAAAGTAATTTGTTTTATTCAGGTATTCGCCCTGCTATCAACGCAGGTCTTTCCGTATCTCGAGTTGGAGGAAACGCGCAAATTAAAGCAATGAAAAAGATTGCCGGATCATTGCGTCTTGAGCTTGCACAATATCGAGAATTAGCAGCATTTGCGCAATTTGGAAGTGACCTTGATAAAGCGACTCAGCGACAAATCGAACGAGGAAGCCGACTGATGGAAATCCTGAAGCAACCACAATACACTCCTCTTGCAGTTGAAAAACAGATTCTCGTTATTTTCGCCGCTACTCAAGGTTATATTGATACTATCGATGTTAAAAAAATTCCCCACTTCGAAAATGCGCTCTATGAATTTTTTGATACACGCTATGCTTCTCTCTTAGAAGAAATACGAAACAAAAAAGAAATAGGCAAAGAACTCGAGACAAAATTAAGAAAAGCATTAGATGAGTTTAAGGAAAAATATAATGCCTAGTTTACGCGATATACGAAAACGAATTGGAAGTGTTAAAAATACGCAGAAGATTACACGAGCTATGAAAATGGTTGCAGCCTCAAAGCTTCGCCGAGCACAACATAATCTCATAAATGCCACTCATTATATGGACGCATATAAAAAGATACTTGGCGAGCTTTCCAAAAGCGTAGATTTTACTTCGTCACCCTTGGGTCAAAAACGTGAAACCAAAAATACATTGTTGATTCTCATGACAGGTGATAAAGGATTATGTGGTTCATTTAATACCAATTTAATTGCCATGTGTGAACGAATGATTAAAGAATACCAGAATCAAGGTCACAGAATTACGCTGACAACTATTGGAAAAAAGGGACAAGCGTTTGCAAAAAAACTTACTGTAGAGCTTAAAGATTCTTTTTCAATCGACCAGATATTTAAAGAAAATATTACGCCATCTATAGCTACTTCTTTAATTACTGATTTCCTCGAAAATAAATTTGATATGGTTTCTATTGTCTATGGACATTTTAATTCTGCTATTTCAAATACGGCAAAAGCTATGAATGTGCTTCCTCTCACTATTGAAAACAACGAAATCCAAAATGATAGAGAGCCTCTCTTTGAACCAACTAAAAAAGAAGTTCTAAAATCATTTTTAGAACATTTGGTACATCATACTTTTTATACAACCTTGGTGCATACCTTTGTTTCTGAAATTAGCTCTCGAATGATTGCAATGGATTCTGCGACAAATAATGCAAAAGATTTAATTGGGAAGTTAACACTTGATTTTAATAGGAAACGCCAAGCTTCAATTACGAAAGAAATGCTTGAAATTATCGGAGGCAAAGAAGCCCTAACAAATTAGTTTTAAAGGAAGTGGAGTATATATATCCCAAATATTTTTCTATCGACGTCGCTTCCATAATACTATTAAGAACAGGAAAGCGCGATCGATAGAAAAATATTTGGGATATATATACTCCACTTCCCCAACAGTAAAGGAGCTATTATGAATGAAGGAATAGTAAAACAAGTTATGGGACCCGTCGTTGATATTGCTTTTGAAGGTAATGAACTACCAGAAATTTTTAATGCAATTCAATTAACAAATCCCTCAATTAACAATAAAAAAAATAATTTGACGGTTGAAGTTGCAATGCACTTGGGTGAAAGAATGGTTCGCTGTATTGCTATGGATACAACTGATGGTCTTACGCGAGGAATGAAGGCAATTGATACCGGTGAAAAAATTACCATGCCTGTGGGAAAAGAAGTTTTAGGGCGCATCATGAATGTTATTGGTGAACCCGTTGATGAATTAGGCGAGATTAAAACAAAAAAGCGTTTGCCTATTCATAGAAGACCTCCGACTTTTGATGAACAAGCCACTGAAGTTAAGACTTTTGAAACAGGAATCAAAGTTATTGACCTTCTCACTCCCTATCCCAAAGGAGGAAAAATTGGGCTATTTGGAGGTGCGGGAGTTGGAAAAACAGTTATTATTATGGAGCTTATCCATAATATTGCTAAAGAACACGGTGGATATTCAGTTTTTGCTGGTGTTGGTGAGCGAACCCGCGAAGGAAATGATCTGTGGCATGAAATGAAAGAATCAAAAGTTTTGGATAAAACAGCGCTCGTGTATGGCCAAATGAATGAGCCTCCTGGGGCACGTGCTCGAGTTGGATTAAGTGCGCTCACACAAGCTGAATATTTTAGAGATGAAGAAGGACAAGACGTTCTACTTTTCATTGATAATATATTCCGATTTATTCAAGCGGGAAGTGAAGTGTCGGCGCTTTTAGGAAGAATTCCATCGGCAGTAGGTTATCAACCAACACTTGCAACCGATATGGGTGAATTGCAAGAACGAATTACCAGTACGAAAAAAGGATCTATTACTTCTGTTCAAGCTATTTATGTTCCTGCAGATGACTTGACTGACCCAGCACCTGCGACAACTTTCTCTCACTTGGATGCAACAACCGTTCTTTCTCGACAAATTGCCGAGTTGGGAATTTATCCCGCGGTTGATCCTCTTGATTCAACATCGCGATTACTTGATCCAGGCGTTATTGGAGACGAACATTATAAAATAGCTCGTACTGTTCAAAATATTTTACAAAAATATAAAGATCTGCAAGATATTATTGCTATTCTTGGAATGGATGAATTAAGCGAAGAAGATAAGTTGACCGTATCACGCGCTCGACGCATTCAACGTTTCCTTTCACAACCATTCTTTGTTGCTGAAGCATTTACGAATACGCCAGGGAAATATGTAAAACTCGAAGAAACGATTCGCGGCTTTAAAGAAATCACCGAAGGCAAGCATGACAACTTGCCCGAAAGCGCATTTTATATGGTTGGAACTATTGAAGAAGCCATTGAAAAAGCAAAAAAATTAAATGAATAATTATGAATGTAACTATCCTTACTAAAAATTCAACTAAACTAAAAAAAGAAGATATCGAAGAATTATACATCCCTACTGAATTAGGGGAAGTAGGAATTCTTGAAAACCATACCCACTATATGACAAAAGTTTCGAAAGGTGAACTTCGTTATTTTGATTATACACATAAAAAAGAAACGATTGAAATTGAACCCGGTTTTTTGCATATTAAAGATAACCAAATAACAATATTAGAACTATGATGTATCCATTCAAAAATATACGCCCCTCTGCAGGAAAAAATGTTTTCATCGCAGAGAACGCCGCGATTGTTGGTGACGTTTTCCTAGATGAAGAGGCAAATATTTGGTTTGGCGCGGTACTTCGCGGTGATACCGGGCCAATTAAAATTGGGAAACGTACCAATATTCAAGACAATTCAGTCCTGCATGTTCGTCATGGAAATGTATGTAGCTTAGGCGATGATGTAACCGTTGGCCATAATGCAATTATTCATAATGCCACGGTCAAAGACCGCGTACTTGTTGGCATGGGCGCAATTATTATGGACGACGTTGTCATCGAACCAGATGCAATGATTGCTGCTGGCGCTTTTGTCTCGCCAGGAACCATCATTCCCTCAGGTACGCTTGCTCTCGGCTTTCCCGCCAAAGTAAAACGTGATCTCACCAAAGAGGAATTAG
>JAHFAK010000023.1 GCA_023250585.1 Deltaproteobacteria bacterium | reverse complement strand
GAAACAGCTCTCTCTTCAATAGGATTTTTCGGTGAAGGTTTAATAGTAAAACGGGATTGATAGACTCCCTGCCCCCATCGTTTTCCAAGGTCTTTAAGAGAAACAAAGTTTGTACGAAAAAAATTTTCTTTTAAATCATGCATGTGAGGAGAGTCTCGAAATAAGTTACACATCCCAAAGGAACGCAATGGTAGGATCAATGAACAAGTAATAACAGCAAGGATTACAAAAAGCTTTGTGCCCTTCATGAATGAAGATAAATGTAATATAGAGTAAAGTGCGTTGTAAACACTTTTTTTATACTTTTGATAATTTTAGTTTCTTTGCATTTGTTGATGTATCTCAGGGTGATAATGCTGAAGATACGCCGGATATATTTCTACTAAACTTAGGAATTGGTATAGAGTTTCTACACAATACGATCCACAATTCGTTTCTACTCTTTGCCATTTTGTACCAGTCCAATTCTTAATCTCTTTATGGAGATCAATAGCTTTATCAACCGTTTTATTATCAAGGAAATAGGTTATGCCCCAGCTTAACTGGCTGACAATGGAGTATATATTCTTATTTAAAGTTAATGCTTTGTTAACATATTGCTGTCGTATTCTATGAGAATATTCTGATATTGTTGCTGACTTTCTATTAGTAACATCAAAAGTATAAATTTTAATTCTTGTAAATCGAGTAATAATTGGGAGGAGTGGATAGGGGACATCATCAATGGAATTTAAGGAAACAGTACGTATAGGAAATTTTTGGGCATATCCTCTTTTATCGATAAATTGATTATTTCCAATATAGACTGCAGCATAATTATCATCAAAGACAATAAGATATCCCGGCTTAAGCATTGTAACAATATCCTCCTCTTTATAGAGAATACTTTCATTCAGTAGTTTGAAATCTCTTGTAAGGTAATAGTTGAACTCCTTCTTGCCAACATAGCGGGACCCAAAATTTTTGTAATAGAAAAGCAGAGCTACATCAAGAGAGTTTACTCCAAAAGGAATCATGTCCGAAGGTAAGTCCTTCAGTATTTGTATTTTTTGTGGAATAGTAAAAATAGTTCCGCATGAGGCGTTAGTCTTTGATGCTTGTGTTGTGGTTTGTTGCCATAATATACAAATAAAAATATACACAATTATGGCTTTTAATGAGAAAGTTTTCATCTTTACCCCTTTATATAGTAAGTAAGCTAATATAGCTCTATATCAATATTTATTTTAAGTGTCAATTTCTAGGGAATTATTCCGTATTCGAATGAATCCTTCTTTGAGAAGGGCGCGAATATTTTTGTCAATAGAGACAGAGTTTTGGTTAAGAGAACGTATGATTTCTTCCTGGCTAATACCCTGATTACTGAGGATTTTTTTGAGAATCATGCTTCGGAGCTCGCGATTACTTCCTTTGAATCGGCTTTGCTTGGTGTAATGCTTACTTTTTCTGTTGGCATTTCCATATTTTTTTTTGAGCATTACTCCATAATCCATAAGCGCATAATACCAATGCCTTGGATTATCTTTATCGAGCGTTTTGTCTATCAACGGCATAATGTCTTTATCTCTTATATTTTCTTTGTCTTTGAAAAATGAATGAATAAAAACTGTTCGAATATTGGTTTCGATAAAAACCGTTGGTTTGTTGAATACAAATGTTTGTAACGCTCTTGCTGTATATGGGCCAATTCCTGGAAGGCGGATGAGTTCATCTTCTTCATCGGGAAGAATGCCTTTATAATGATGCGCAATAATTTCCATCGTATTTTTTAGATGAATAGCGCGACGATTATATCCAAGACCTTGCCACTCAATAAGAACGCTTCCAAGCGAAGCATTCGCAAGTGTTTTGAAATCAGGAAATATTTTGATAAAAGAATTGTATTTCGGCAGCACTCGATCGGTTTGCGTTTGCTGAAGCATAATTTCCGAAACTAAAATGCTATAAGCATCTTGGGTTTCCCGCCATGGAAACACCCTGCCGTATTCTTGATAATAACGATAAATTTTTTGTTTAAATTCTTTTAGAGATTTTTTCATTGAGATTAAAACAAAAGCTCTTCTCGATGTACGCATTTATAAAACAAGAAATCAAGTTGAAGCTTCAATTAAAGAGTACTATTGAGTTATCAGCTAGAATTGGCTAGTATAATGCATTTGAAGAAAAATACGGAATATCAAGATATTGGCTTAATTATGCAACAGCCTGTTGCATAATTACAGACATTCCGAAAAGATCAACTCCTTATTTCACAAATACCTTGGAGTCCTAATATTATCCTAATGCAAAAGATTAAGGATCAAAGATCTTGTTTGGTGAATGCAACAACTAATCTTTTCCAACCCAATCAGGATTTTTGGAGAGAAGTTTTTTGAAATAAGGAGTTAGTTCATTATGGCCATATAAAGCTTTCGTTACTGTAGGATTACGATAAAAGGCATTAGAAGCATAAAAGGATAAAAGTTTTTCTGGATTGTTTCCAGTCCAGACGCTGAGCCAACACGAACAAAAATATTGGAGGTTTTTTTGTTTTCGAATCATATTCAATACATTTTGAAGTTACTCGATGTAACTAATTGATGTTGTAATTCTTCTAATTCTCCAGTCTCTTTTTATCAGGCCTCTTCAGTAAATAATTTTCTCGTGTCGAAACTCGCTTACCTGTTTTTTGCTCCAGATCCCTCCGAGCGTTTCCAGCTATTGTTCCGCCTTCTTGAGCACAGTCTTTGCTTTGATCAAAACCTTGAGCATCTTTGTTTATGGTAATTTCTGTGGTTGCAGCTTCTCCGAGCATTGAGAAAATTAATTCCAAATCGTTCATGTGATCACGTAGGTTTTGGCGTCCTAGTCCTTTGAAATCTTTATATTCATTCGGAGTCATACCAAAGGCGGCCTTGGAAATTTCTGCCGTGAGAATAGCGTATTCTCGGTCTTCTCCTACTCTGCGATCTTTCCATTCATCGGTTAGCTCTTCACGAATGGCAATCGAGCGCATCCGTTTTTCGATCCAAGCATCATCGTAACCTTTTGCTTTGTATATGGCTCGAGTTCGCTTACTCGCCAGTTCTGGATCTTCTATTTCTTGAACTCTTTCGTAACCAACTTTGGCTAGCCATCGCTTGAATGGTTCTGCCTTTGGCGAAGGAATTGACTGGATAATGCGAAAGATTCCTTCCGTATTCGCACAGTTAAGCTTTTGTTTCCCACCTAATGTTTCTATTGAAAGGGGGGTGGCAATTTGCCCCCACCCTTGAGCAAGCTCAGGATCTCTACGGCGCATATCTTTAATGTATCCTGCGGGTTGAACTGAATCTGTTAAAGCTGCAACAATATCCTCGATTACAAACCACCATTCATTATTATGTAAAGTTCTCCGAATTTCTTTTTTATTAAAAACAACAAGATGTTTTATCTCAGCGATTGATTTATCTTTTTCCATACGATCCTTTCTGCTTTGACTCTATTCAATATACTTGGCCTAAAAGAAAAAATCCCATTGATTAAATTTTAAAGAATTCCTTTTTGTGGTTTATAGTCAATTTTGTCAAGTAAATTTTATTTTTAATTGACACCATAAGAAATAAATACTAAAAAATAATTTATGCACGAATTACAAAAAAAACTTCTCAGACTTGCGGTAGAAAAAAATATAGAATTAATGACATTGCGGGAAATGGGAGAATATGTGGGTGAAACACATCCACAAAAAATTAAACATCACTTAGATCAGTTAAGAAATAAAGGATTGTTAACACACGGAAATAAACCGCGGAGCATAGGGGCTCATAATCAAACAACAAGAATGATTTCTATTCCTATTCTTGGTGCTGCTAATTGCGGGGATCCTCGTCAAGTCGCTATTGAGAATTTTGAAGGATATCTCACCGTTTCTCCTAGGATGATTCCTAAGAAAAAACAATTATTTGCAGTTCGAGCACTTGGTTCCTCTATGAACAAAGCAAATTTTGCTGGCAAATCAATAGAAGATGGTGATTACGTGATCATAGATTCCGAAGACAGGGAGCCAAAAAACAACGACTATGTAATTTCCATCATTGACGGCGCAGCAAATATAAAAAAGTTTTGTCGAGATACACAAAACAATCAAATTGTTTTACTATCAGAATCTACCAAAGAATTTCCTCCGATTTATATTCACGAAGATGATTTTGTCGATTACATGGTTAATGGAAAAGTGGTACAGGTGATCAAGAAGGTGAGAGGATAATGAATTTTGAAGATAAAAATTTTGAGGTAATCCGTAACCTTGCCAAGCAGGTAACTTTTATGACAAGTACATACTCTACTGATATAGCTAATAAGTTGCTTCGGTTTGAGCCAATAAAGGATAAAAATGAGCAAAAGAGATGGGTGATTGCTAGAAAACAGGTGCTGTTATCTTGCCAGCTAATGACTCAAATTTATAATTCGTTATTTCGGGACGACTTATTGTTATCTCTCATTGGACTGCGCGTACTTACGGAAGAATATATAAATACAGTTTATGCATTTAACCATCCGGACTGTTCGAAAGGTTTAACCCATACTTATTCAGTATGCGAAGACTATTTTACTCGAACTAATAATAATAGTCACAGCAAGCTTCATAATAAAAGTTTAGAAATAAGAGCTAAGGAAGTGAACCTATTGGACCCTTATAACATGGATTACCGATCTCTTTCTTCGTACATCCATGGCATGCCTAGTGGTGGAAAGTTAATAAACAATTTAAAACTCTCTAAAAAATATACATCGGAGGGGTTTGTGAGCAATATAATGCATGCGTATAATATCTCTGAAGTTATACGTGAGCACTTTAAGATTACTCAGGACAGTGATCTGAGAGATCAAATATTATCTTTTGAGGACACAGTTGACGAATTTATTAAACAATTAAATAAAGAGGAGAACAGTTGAAAACAAAGATATAAAATTTTTAAACTGTTAAATTAGTTTATCGAAAGAACAAAAGCTCCCCAGGCCGGACTCGAACCAGCGACCCATTGGTTAACAGCCAATTGCTCTACCGACTGAGCTACTGGGGAACATAGTGTAAAAGAATTGTAAGAAACAAATTCAGTATAAAAAAAATGTGTTCAAGTCAAATGCAAAACTGGGGTATGTCCAGCCAAAGTTAAAATATTACATAATGTACCAAAACGAAAATGTCATATTTTCTTAACCTTTCTCTATCATACTCAACGAATAAAACATTTCCTAAAAGGCGCTATTCCTAATACTATGCCATCGCTGATGGCTTTGCAGCTATTGTTAAAAATTCCTCCTTACAAATGAACGTTCAGATTTTTTTGATCAGAATGTTGACTTGGGAAAAAAAGTGACAGCCAACAAACCGGGCAAAAAGCTCCGGGCACCTATGCTATGAGTGACTCTTTGGTCCTTTTTCATTTTCGATTACTTTAGATATAATTCACGGTTATAAGTAAATAATAATGAATTAATGTTGTTTTTATCTTGATATTCACGTTTATTATGATATAATCGTGAATAAATGAGGTTGTATTTATATGCCTAAGGTAGCGGAAATATTTAAAAAAATTAGTCTCTTACGCGAAAGATACTATAAAACAGCTCTTGGCAAAGAACCGCTTATCAAGCTTATTGCCGATTCTGAAGTTGCTGAACAGGTGTATAACTCGAATGCAATTGAAAATAGTACTTTGTCTTTAGAAGAAACCGAAAAGATACTTCTTCAGATTGATCTTGATCGATTTATTTCTGAAAGAGAGTTATTTGAAGCAAAAAACTTAGCTCGCGTGGTTACCTATATAAATAGAAATGCCCAAAAAAACGAATTAAATCTTACCGTCATTTTATTTCTCCACAAAATGCTTATTTCAAACATTCGAGATGATATTGCTGGACGATTGAGGCAAGGTAATGAATATGTTCGCGTTGGTAGTTATATAGCACCGGGTCCGCACGAGGTAACCAATTTACTTGAAACAATGCTTGCAGAATATCAAGCGAAAAATCATGAAAATATAATAAAACGCATATCAAAGTTTCATCTTACCTTTGAGCATATTCATCCTTTTATTGATGGCAATGGACGAATCGGCCGTATACTCAATAATTATCTTTTGATTCGAGAGGGATTCGTTCCTATCAATATCAAATTTATTGATCGAAAAAAATATTACGAAGCATTCGAAGAATTTAATAATAAAAATCTAACTCATCTTATGAACGAAATTGTTGGAAAAGCACTGACGAATAGCTATCACAAACGACTTGCTTATCTTGAAAATAAACGAATTGTTACGCTTTCTGAATATGCAAAAATGGAAAATTTATCTCATTCAAATGTGTTAAATAAAGCAACCCGCCAAACCATTGAAGCATTTCTTGAAAAAAATGTATGGAAAATTGGGATGGATATTTAGCAAATACGAGAAAGTTTGATGATTCTTACCTTTTTCATTTTTTAAGCATCCTATAATTGAGCTATACTGAACGACATAAATAATTGCTCATACGCAAGCCAATGTCAGATTTTAATATACATGCCATTCTTTTGGAAGGAAGATTTCTTGGAATTTATTTATCGCATATCGGTCAGTCATGCCAGAAATAAAGTCACAGATGCGAACTTCTAGAGGCTCATCTTTTTTAATTGTGCCGGCTTCTTTGTCGAGAACCTCGGGATGCTCTAAATAATAATTATAGAGCGCTTCGAGGATTTTTTGTGCTTTTTCTAATTGGTCGCGCACAAGGGGATTTTCATATACTGTGCTAAACATGAATGCCCGAAATTTTGTGATGGCTTCAAGTACCTCATTCGTCATGTGCAGATCTCCATCGCCTGCTTTCTGTGTTTCCACGATCATGTCTTTGATAATGCGTTCGATGCGAGTACTTAAAGTGCGGCCAAGCGTTTCAAGAATATCGGAAGGAATTTCTTCAGGCCTGAGCATTCCCGCGCGAATGGCATCATCAACATCATGATTTAAATATGCAGTGATATCTGCAAGGCGAACGATTTGGCCTTCAAGTGTTGTGGCACGCGTTTCTTGAGTTGCTGAAAGAATATTTCCTTTACCTTTAGAATGTTTGATAATCCCGTTGCGAACTTCATAGGTAAGATTGAGGCCTTTTCCATCATTGGCAAGTTCATCAACTACACGGAGTGATTGAACATGATGTTTAAATCCAGGTTTATACAATTTATTGAGTGCGGCTTCACCGGCATGTCCAAATGGAGTATGGCCAAGATCATGTCCCAGTGTAATAGCTTCAATCAAATCTTCATTCAATCTCAGTGCTTTTCCTACAGTGCGTGCAATTTGTCCTACTTCAAGTGTATGAGTCATACGTGTTCGATAGTGATCGCCCGTTGGACTTAAAAATACTTGTGTTTTATGTTTTAATCTTCTGAAAGGTTTTGAATGAAGAATTCTGTCTCGGTCACGCTGAAAAGCTGGTCGAATATCACATTCTCTAAGTGGATGTTGTCTTCCTTTTGTTTTGGCCGAACGTTGAGCCCATGGCGAAAATATTTTTTCTTCTTGTTGTTCTAATTGTTCCCGAATTGTTTTCATAGCCTTACCGTAAGGCAATCCGGAGGAATTAGCAAGGGTAATTGAGTTGGGTATTTCTGTTTTGTTTATTTTGGAAGATTTGGCATTACAAAGGCGAGAGTAGTTTTCCCGCTGAAAGACCCCTGGTTGATCTTATATTCATATGTAATTAATACAAGAGAGGGATTTTTACGAGATCGCTTTGAAGCAGTAATTTCCATTTCAAATTTAATATTTTTCTGAGAACGAATAGGTTCTTTAAATTCCTTTTCTATTTTTTTCATGAACACTTCAGTTTCTTTTTTCTGATAACCGAGAATATAGCTTCCATGAATAATTCCAATTTGTGCTAACATCATTTCTGCTAGCGGAGAGCTAAGATGAAATCCTTCTGTATCAGTAGGAGAAGCATAAGTGCTGATCATGTCAACTAAAGCAGTTATTTTTGTGCCGTCAATGTCTATCTTTTTAATTTTAAACCGGTCTTGAGCAATACCTCCATCTAAATAAGGCGAAGCAAGAGGGTGAAATTCTGTCTCAGTAAGAGATTTTCGTTCAAGTTTAAAAATGTTACAATTCTTTTCGACAGCATACAAAGAATGATATTCTATAGAAAAAATAGCTAAGAAAATAATAGGTAGTGTAAGTTTCATTATAACCTCCCTAAGGTTTTAAGATCACTAGAATAATATAGAGGATTTATATTATTTGACAAACGAATAATTTTGATAATAGTATCAATTTTTTAGATAATTAAAATGGAAATAGACCAATTAAAGGCTTTTTTAAGTCTTGTTGAAACGAAAAGTTTTTCAAAAACAGCCCAGGTCCTTTTTGTTGTTCAATCAACTATCTCAACACGAATAGCACAGTTAGAAGAAAGAATCGGTAAACCGCTGTTTGAGAGAAATAATCGGAATATTTCGCTTACTCCGGCAGGTCAAATCTTGATTCCTTATGCACAACGTATTCTAGAACTCCATGACAAGGGATTATCGGAAGTTATACAGGTAAATCTTAAAGATGAAAGGCTGAATATCGGAGCTCCTGATTCGATTCTGCGTATATTACACAAAAGTTTAATCGAGTATAGTAAGAAAAATCTTCATCATACAATGACTATAAAAACGGGTCATTCGTGGGAGATTATCCAACTTCTTTTAGATAGGATTATTCAGATTGGATTAGTCTATCAAAAACCAACACTTCCATCCATTAAAGTCCATCAATTATATGAAGATGAGATACTGTTAGTAGTTAACAAAAATCATTCTTTGGCAAACGGGGTAAGATCAATCGGCAAGCAAGATTTTCAGAAATTACCCTTAATCAAACTACATAACGATCAGCTCGTTAATGATTGGATTAATAAAAATATTCAGTGTCCTTTAAATATTAGATTTGAAGTTGATCAAATAAGTATGCTTATAAGTTTAGTATTAGAATCTCAAGGAGTAGCTTTTATACCAAAAAGATTTGTTTTAGATTATTTAGAGAATGGCACCTTGGTTTACTTATCATTTCAAAAGAACATTCCTAAGCTTCCCTCAAGAAAAGTTTATATTATCTATAGAAAGGAAAGTAAAAACCTGCCGATAATTAAAAAATTGCTTGAAAGTTAGTAACTCGGACATGATTAACCATAAATAGTCTAATTATATCCGACTGTATAGTTGTTCTCTTATTGTGTTCATAAAATATATGAACAAATGCTCTCTGATCTGTCTACTCTATATCCCCAGTACACCTAAGAATTTGTTGGCCGATAGAATAATCTGAGCATCTTTTTTAATGAACACATGAGGCTTTTTGATTACTTGGATTGAATAAGGAACATTTAAATTGTTTTTATAATAGAGGCTATTTTTATGTATCTCAGTTGTGTCTAATTTTGTCTCAATGAGCATCCACGGCTTATTCTCATATTCTAACAAGAAATCAACTTCACGCTTTTCTCTATCTCGGATATAAAATAAATTAATGTTCTCGCCATAGGTATTTTGTAAAAAATGAACATATTTTAATAAATGACTTGCAATAAGATTTTCAAAAGCTGCGCTTTCATTAGTAAGATCTGCGTAATCCCATAGATAGGCTTTTCGTTCTTTTGTAAGACTTCGGGCAATACTTTTTGAGTAGGGAGGAATTGAGAAATATAAATAGAGCGATTCGAGAATTTTCCAATAATGCGCTGTAGTTGGAAAACTTATATTCAAGGTTTCACGAAAACTATTAATAGAGAAGGTCGAACCAACAGTATTTTTCCCGAGTTGATACAAATACTCGACTAATTCAATCATCTTTAAGTTTTCTAAATCTCGCAAATCTTCTTTTAATATTTTTTCGAGTCTTTGATTTCTCCATTTTTTATAAAAGACTTCTTCCTTGCGTAAGAATGGTTCAGGAAAACCACTAAATTTTAGTAAGTCATTAATCACCGTTTCTTGAATATCCTGGTAATTCTCACAATCTATATTTTTGGGTAACACAATGTGATTGTTAGAAAGTTCGCCTGCTGAAAATGGATGTAAAAGATAATGAAAATACCTTCCAATGAGGCTATCCCCTCCTTTTTTGTATACGTCTATTCTTGAGCTACCCGTAATACACAATAGGACCTCTTCTTTGGATTTATCATATATTCCCTTAACAAAACTTTTCCATTGTTTACTCTTATGAATTTCATCGAGTATGGTAAATGAAGAAAATTCTCTATTCCTAATTCTTAATCTATCATCAATATCATCCCAATTTAAATACGTATGATTTTTAAAATTACTACCAATCTGTTTTGATAACGTTGTTTTTCCCACTTGCCGCGGGCCAGAGATTAAAATCATTTTGCGCGATTTTAGATGCTCAGGTACAATTAAGTCATAAAGGTATCGTTTTCGTTCCATTCTAACATTTTTTACTACAAGTTTAATTTTGTCAAGACTTTTTTAAGGTATAGATAATTTTTGTCAAATTCACAATTCAAAATCAAAATCAAAACGTGGGGACCGACATATGAGCTTATTTGGTCGGGAGCATTTTTATTTACGAGAAAGTCTAATATTCCCATGTATGCGAGGTTCTAATTGAGTCAATGGATTAATCGTTTGGCCATTTTGTTTATGAATCTCAAAATGAAGATGAGGGCCAGTGGTTCTGCCAGTCATTCCTACTTTTGAGATCGCTTCTCCAGCTCGAACATAGTCACCTTTTTGTACGAATATTTTATCATTGTGGGCATAGTAGGTTATGTATTCTCCATTGAAGTGACTGATTTTAACAAGGTTTCCAAATCCTCCACGGTTATAATCAGCATAAATTACTTTGCCTGGCGCAGCTGCCTTCACAATATCTCCACGTTGAGCTCCTATGTCGATTCCATGATGAAATCGTTTTCCTCGTGGACCATAGCCGGAATAAATTGCTCCTTTTGCCGGCCAGCTAAATTGAGCATATGGATCATGAACTTTTGGAATATAGAGTTTCAGGCCCGTATAGAGTTTGTCTGTATGTATAATTTTATTGGCCTCTTTTATACTATCAACAAGAACTCCCGTTACCTGAGAAATATGCCAAAGAGAGTCTCCTTTTTGTACTGTATAATAATATCCTTTGGAGGATGAGCCTGGATTACTTGTTTTCGCGTTTTGCATAGAAACGGAGTCGGTTTTGTATTTTTCATGATAAGAAAACCGAGAGTAATTTTTTACTCCGCAGGCAGTAGATAAAAAAGCAAAAAGCAGACTAAGAATGTAGAGATACTTACTATTGAGCTTAGGCATAAGCCCTCCCTAAAATCATTAAAAATAACCCTATAATCTTCCACATATAATTTTATACTATTTAAAAGGTTTGATCAAGAGATTAATTTAAAAAGATGTACCAGCTCAGGAGGTGTGCAAGAATCAGATTTCTCACTTCGTTCGCAATGACAACGACGGTCTTCTGTCATTGCGAGGAGGGCACGTTTTCTTGCCCGACGAAGCAATCTCAAGCAGGTTCGGAATAAACTCCGCAATCCTGCATATGTCAGAAGAGATTGCTTCAAACCCTTCAGGTTTTCGCAATGACAGTCGATTTGGACATTTCAGTTTCCTATCGCTCTTTTTCAGAAAAATGGAGCTCTCTCTTGATTTTTTCACACCAGCTCAGTTGGATGGGGAGTTAGGGAGTACAAAAAGGTTAAAAAAATCATTTTTTAACCTTTTTACGACAGTAGATTATTTCCAGCCGTATTTGCCAATAAGTTTTACAAATCGACATGCTCCGAGGTTTTGTTCAGATATTCCTGCCGAAGTTTTGATGAATAATTTGAGTTCTTGTTGTTCTTCTTCTCCAATAGGGATGAGCATTTTCCCTCCTTCAACAAGTTGAGTGTGTAGTTGCTTGACCATGTCTGGAGC
This sequence comes from Deltaproteobacteria bacterium, assembly GCA_023250585.1. Lineage (GTDB taxonomy): Bacteria > Bdellovibrionota_F > JAHFAK01 > JAHFAK01 > JAHFAK01 > JAHFAK01. The sequence continues at coordinate 9,782 of JAHFAK010000023.1, read as the reverse complement.
GCCAGCTGAAACAATGATGCGATCAAAAGGCGCTTCTTCTTTCCATCCAATGCTTCCATCTCCGAGTTTAATGATCGCATTATGGATTTCCAGCTGATCCATCATTCTTTTTGCAAAGATTACAAGCCCATGAACGCGTTCGATTGAGTATACTTTTTTTGCAAGTTTAGCCAAAAGAGCGGTTTGAAAACCAGATCCTGCGCCAATTTCTAAAACTCTCTCATTGCCTTGTAAGGAAAGGGCTGAGAGCATCAATGCAACAATGTATGGCTGAGAAATAGTTTGTCCGTATCCAATGGGAAGAGGATAGTCTGCATATGCTTGTTCTTTCAATGCTCCTTCTACAAATCGTTCGCGAGGAACTTCTCGAAAGGCTTGAATCACTCTTGCATCCTGTATCCCTCGTGCAATAATTTGTTCACGAATCATGCGTTCGATGCGATTATCAGCGGCCATTATCAAAGTTCCATTGATGTAATTTCGCCAGGAATGAGTCGTTAGTTATATCCGTTGCAAGAGGTGTTATGGAAACATAATTTTGGGCAAGAGCATTGCAGTCAGATTCAGGCATATCAATATGGCCCATATCTCGTCCGCCTATCCAATAGTATTTTCTGCCGGCAGGATCGGTGTTAATAAGAATGTCGTGGGAATAGAGTTTTTGTCCAAGACGTGTAATCTTAATTCCTTGGATTTTTGATTTTTCCTGGTTGGGAATATTGATATTAAGTACTGTTTTAGCTCGCTCAAACTTTTGTAAACTTTGAGCTCCATCAAATGAATTCAGCATTTTTGGAATCATCATTTCCGCATAATGGACTGCTGTCTTAAAATGTCTTTCTTGCGAGCCGTTGAGCACGAGCGATATTGCAAATGCTTTTAATCCAAAGTTTGCAGCTTCCATTGCGGCTGATACAGTGCCCGAATAAAAAACATCATCGCCGAGATTAGAACCTTCGTTAATTCCTGAAATAACTAAATCTATTGGATCTTTGATGATATGCTTTATCGCAAGGTTAACGCAATCAACGGGGCTGCCACTAACGCTATAAATATCTTCAGCAAGATGATAAAGCCTCAGAGGTTTGTGTATGGTTAGCGCATGTCCTCCAGCGCTTCGTTCTCTTTCAGGGGCAATAACAATAACTCGATACTTTTCTTTTAAAAAAGTGTAGAGCGATTGAATTCCTTCCCGCCAAACCCCATCATCATTTGTTAAGACTATTAATGGTTTAGTATTCATGTCTCTTTGTGTAATATAGTAAAATAAAAATTGGTCAAGGAGAGAATAAATTTTTCTTTTACTATCAATGTCTTATAATTTTTTTGCATTATTTATATTGACATTAATTTTTATCTGATATAAGCGATGGGATTAAGCGACATAAAGTGGGGGAACAGGGAGGCCGCTATGAAGACAAAACAAGTATTTGGCTTAGTTTTAGTCCTTTCACTTTTTTCTTTTATTCTCGGCTGCGAAGAAAATGCAGTCATTCTTGCTCCTTGGGAAGGAGACGTTAACAACTATTTCAAAGAAGTATACTGGAGACCCTACATTTTAGATGCCACTAGCCCTCAAGGATTTAGCGCAAGTCACTATTTAGAATCGACAAGTTTCTACAAAGCCGATGGGTCTTTTATCGTGACAACTACTCGAAGTGGCAAGGAAAATATCAAAGAGTATAGTCAGCCCATTGTCTTTGAATTCACCGATCAAAAAGGCAATCCTATTGCGCAGGCAGCAGAGCTCTATGTTTCAAATATTAATGAACTGTATAGTTTTCTCAATGAAGTGGTATATTGGGATTATACCGGAGAGGATAGGGATGCTGTTATTAACAATGCAATGCAAAAGCTTAACATGTTTCTCGTTGATAGTCCCAATGATACATCAGAGCCGGGTGAATATGCTGAAAGGGCATTTATGTATGGATCCGTTCGTTTTTCCGAAGATCCTGATAGCCAAATGTATACAATAATTACAAAAGCTGATTTTTGGCCGTATCGTAAACTTAACAGCACTGATTACGAAATCGTGAATAATACAATGTATCTTTATGAATATGATCGTGTTATGAAGGAAAATGAGCCAACTCCTCTTTCTAAAGGAGATTTGAAATTTACGTATACTAAGACGGCAAAATATCCTGATGTGTATTAATTCTTTTCTCGTTGAAAATTCTTAATTAAGTAAATTCTCTTTTCATTAATCGTGGCTGATTCATTAGAAAATATTTCAAAAATCCCATTGTTATCTGAATCATAATTTAAGGAAAGATCCTCTATATCGAAATCAGATAAATGCGATACTTTAGGAAGGTCGAAAAATAAGTCTTCTCGCGCTATGGGAGTTTCGGTAAAGATATTGTTATCTCTTATGCGTATGAGAGCCAAGTTTCTGTCCAGATGTAAAAACCTTAATTGGCCGTATAAAATTAATTTATCTTTGGGGTACTTCGAACTTTCTCCAATATACTGTAATCCTATAGCCATGGAAGCGATGTCTCCGACTGCAAAAGTCATGTGGCAATCATAATATCGCTTATGATCTCGTTCTGCGATCAAACGAGCATCAGACGCTATTGGAATGCTCAGTTGTCCACTTTCTTCTAATGTAGAACGTAAGCATATGACTTTGAAATTTTTGTCAAATAATCCTATTTCATCAGAATCATTTACGGAATTACGTGCACGAGCTTTCGTGTATTGATTTATATTTCCTGCTATATCTTCAGATGGGTCTATAATAAAGTTAAATGCTGCGGTAACGTCTTCAGCGGAATCAGTTGTTGTAATGAGGCTCGCAATAAGACTTCTTACGGGATCATTGACAATGATTCGAATATCAGTTCGTGTAATGAGATTATGGTCTTTTAAATAATCCAGTAAATCAGTTCGTGTAATGAGTCCATTATCTTCCATATCTGTTCTTGTAATTATTTTATCTGCTTCTATGCCTAATAAATCAGTATTTGCCATAGTTCTTCCATTAAAAAAGGGAGCGGCAAAATTTTCAGCAAAGGTTCCTACGCAGACGTCTTTGTCATCTTGGTGATAAAAAAGCTGAAGCGTACTGGGATTAAAGAATAGATTGAAGAGAGGAACGATTTCTCCAGTTTTTTCATTAAGCATAAAATTAGGGAGTTTTTCTTCTTTCCCTGTTTGTTTATTTTTAATGATTATTAAACCATCAGCGTCTACTTTAGCATTTTCAATAAGTATGCCATCGTGTGTATACACACCTCCCCGAAAATCAGTTAAAAGTAACTGTTGTTGTAAAACGTCTTCTTTTGTAAAGGTAGTGGTACTTTCAGGCAAGCTTACTGTTCCATTTTCTAAACAACCCCCTCCAATAACCGAAGCAATGGCACTTGCAATAGCTAAAGTAACAATAAAAGTTTTAAGATTAGTCATTTTGGCTCCTCCCGTATGTTATACTTAAAGTATAGCATATCCACAGAGGGTTTTACAAGGGATAGTTTTGGAGAAACAGATTATTCTGATTAATGCTCAAGCATTTGCTCAAAACTTTTTAATGTTTTATTTAGATTATTTTGTTTGATAATTTCTTGAGCCTCGGCAAAGCATTCTTGTGAAGATTGTTCTTCATGAGTAATATGAAGCAACTTAGACTTAACGAGATATGCTTTTGCAATATATTCCGGATGATGAAGTTCCTTCAATGCAAGAAATGCTTCTTCAAGCATGGTACGAGATTCATCAATCTTATCATTTTTAAGAGTGTTGATAAGACTGATATGAATCTTGCTCGAGATCATTCCCTCTTTCCATGATATCTCTTGAGCCTCCTGCAGAGCTCTCTCAAAGTAGTTTTTTGCTTTATCAAATGAATTCATTGAAAGATAAATTTCTCCCAAATTATTGAGATTGAGGCATTCGCCTAATTTATCTTCAATTTCAGATGAAATATGAAGACTCTTTTTTGCGTATTCTATGGATTTATTAACCTTGTTGATTTTGAATAAGAGCGCTGCAATGTTTGCAAGCACAATAGAAATTGCCAATTTATCTTTTTGTTCTTTGCGGAGCTCGAGTGTTTGCTTATAGCATTCAAGCGCTTTCCGATGCTGCTGAAGATTTTCATACGTAATTCCCAAATGATTTAAATACATGCTTTCTATATATTTATCTCCAATTCTTTGCGCTTCAAGAAGTCCATGTTCTAAGATTTCTAGCGCGCGTTCTTTATTTTGTTGCAAACGATAAATTCCGGCTTGTTCATGCAAAAGCTCGAGCCTATTTCTTTGATTTTGAGTTTCTTCAGAAGCCTTAATTGCTTGATCAATATAGTACAAAACTTTTTCATAATCACCTTTAATTTTATAAATGCGAGCGATTTGATGATAACTCTTTGGTATAAATTCCGAGATGCCGTATTTTTGTGAGAGCTCCAATGCTTCTTCTAAACTCTTTGTCGAGATATCAAGTTTTCCAAGAATTTGGTTTACCGTGCCAACTTTGTAGTTGAGTTCAATGAGTTTGCGGATCTGTTTGTTAAAAAGCTCTTCATTATTCACAAATGAGGCAATTGCTTCAATGTAATAACGGTTTGCTTCTGACAGAAGGTAGAGTTTATTTGCTTCATCTCCTGCTTTCATAAGATACTCAAGCGCTTTAGCTGAGTTGTTGCTTCGAGCATAATGATAGGCAAGAAAATGTGTATGTTCATCGAGTTCATCTGTGTATTTTGTTTCTAAATAGGTGGCTAATTTTGTATGTAGTAATCGGCGATATGTCGGCGTTAAATTTTTATATGTCACTTCTCGCATAAGAGAATGCGTAATTTCATAGGTGAGCTCGGGACTTACTTCTTTTTCTCGAATGATTCCTCTGGATTGAAGCTCAATCAATTTTTCTGAAAGATTCATCTCTACAGTGGGCATAAGGTTTTTAATCTGATCAACGCTAAAATCTTTTCCTATGATTGATATGAGTTGCAGGATTGTTTTGAGTTCTTGAGGTAATGAATCAATACGCGCAGCAATAAGTCCGTAAAGGGTATCAGGAACAAGATAGCTTTCAGCTCCATCGAGAAGGGTATATTGATTATTAACAATATGCATTTTTTTCTCATCAAGAAGGCTTTTGATGAGCTCTTGAGTGAAGAGAGGATTTCCGCCAGATTTGGTATAAATTTTAAAAAGAGAGCTCAGCGTTAATTGAATACCAGAAGTGAGCGTGGTAACATAGGTATTCAAAACGTTTTCATTAAAAGGCTCTAATGAAATTGAATGAGAAAGGAGGTCCTTATATTGCCAATTATATGAAAACTCCGGCCTATGTGTTTTTATAAAAAGAATATTCGGAAGAGGTCCATTGGCAAGGATTAAATCAAGAACTTCCAATGAAAGCTCATCCGCAAAATGCAGGTCTTCTAAGATAAAAATAGTCTTTTGATTAGCAAGTCCCCCGATAATTTTTCGTAATGCAAAGAGAATAACGAGTTTTTGCTTTTGGGGAGAAAGAGCGTCAAAGCTGGGATTTTTATATTTAATAGAGAAAATATTACGAAGAGCATCGAGTTCAGTTTTAGTAAGACCGAAGCCGGCAAGCTCGCTAATTTTGGTTGCAAACAATGTTTTATCCATGCTTTCGAGAGAGAGAACTTGGAAAATTGTTTGTTTAAAAATAGAGTAGGGTGTTTTTATATAAGGGTGAAATGACTGAATAAAAACTTGGATATTTTCCTTACTTGCTCGGTGTGCAATTTCTTGTGTAAGTGCAGTTTTCCCAATGCCTGCTTCGCCAGTCAAAAACACAACTGTACCTTTATCAAAATTTACTTCACTTAAATCTTTTTCAATGAGTTCCAGTTCTTTTTCCCGATTGATAAATTTTTCTTGGACTTCGATTTTTTTAAGATATCCTTTAAGCGTTTCTTTTATGTCGATGAGCCGAAAACAGCGAATTCCTTTGCGATCGATTTCTTCAATATCAAACTGCATGCCTGCAATGGCTTCGATTCCTGATCCAAAAAGAATCTCACGATCTCGGGCAATGCTCACTATTTTTTTTACTTTTTTCTCAGGACCCTCGCTGATATTGAAGTTTCGTAAATCTTGATCTTTAAAAGTAACAATGACAGTCCCAAAGTCTAAAGCAATTTTTACTTTGCATTTTGTTTGTGTGGCATTAATGTGATCTTGGATTTGCAATGCACAAAAAAGTGCGCGCTGTATATCATCTTCGCGACTTTTTGGTAAACCAAAAACAGCAATGAGATCAGTGTCTTTTAGTCGATAGATGAGCCCACCATTTTTTTGTGTGATACTCAAAACTTCTTTAAATACATCGAGCATCATGCTACGTTCGCGATCTTTGCTCTCTTCATCTTCAGCAAGACTAAGAGGTGTAATCGTGACGTTTAATACAGCAACTTTTTTCCGTTCTGAAAATGCGGTGAGGTATTCTTCTAAAATAAAAGTCTTATCTTCCGCGGGAGCGGCTAAATTTTCTCGTGCTCCATACATTTCACTGGAGAAAAGATTTTTAATATAATGAGAGAGTATGAATGAATCGACGCGTTTTTGATAGTGGCTAATAAAAGTCATCAGATCATTATACAAAAGCAGGGCATTTTCATATCGGTCTTGTGGGTTAACCGCTACTGCTTTTTCAATTGTGGCGCGGAGCTCGTCGGGTAGTTTTGCTAAAAGCTTCTTTTCAAGGGCTGGGTCTACATCGATATTTTCTTTATCGAGTGCGAGTAAATTTCTATCTTTAATTTTTCCCGGAGGAAGTTTCCCGAAAATAAGTTCATAAAGTACAATTCCTGCAGAAAAAATATCTGATTTATGTGAGAGCTCTTTTCCTAAAAGTTGTTCCGGAGACATATAGGAGTATTTGCCGACAAAGATATCGTTGCCGATGGTAAAAGCACGGTTCGAAGCATTTGCAATTCCAAAATCTATGATCTTCACTTCTCCTTCAAATGAAACAATAATATTTCGAGGACTAATATCGCGATGGACTATGTTGAGTTTTTGTCCAGTTTCATTTTTTACATTGTGAAGATAATGAAGTCCTTTACACAGTTCAGCAATAAGATAGGCGGCTATTTCAATGGGAACGTTTTCAGTTTTTTCCATTATTGAGCGCAAGTCTTTTCCATGAATAAATTCCATGGCAAGGTAATAGATTTTCTCAACTTCATTGAACTCAAAGACTTGGGCGATGTTACTGTGATTTAAAGATACGATGATTTTTGCTTCATCAGCGAGCATATCAATGAATGCATTTGTTTTGGAAAGCTTGGGCAAAATACGCTTAATTGCAAAAAGCTTTTCAAAGCCCTGAACTCCAAATGATTTTGCTTTATACACTTCTCCCATTCCTCCGTGGGAGATTTTATCCATGAGTAGATATTTGCCAAAGACTTGCGGTTTAAACATATTAGGTTAATGGTGTTACGTTCTTGGTTTTCGCAGAGAGAACCTTTGTTAATTTTATTGTTTCGTAAAAGTTTATGGGGTTAACCGTAAAAGTTCGAGCAATATCGGAACATGTGCCATGAGCAACACTTGTTCGAACAATTGGTAATCCGAACGTAATATTAACACACCGATCTCCGTAAGTCATCTTAAATGGTGGTAATATTTGATCATGATACATGCCAAGTATAACATCAAATTGTTTCCGTCTGTCATTCCCGCGAAGGCGGGAATCCAGGAAAAATCCATCAGCGGGAAATGGCCCTTCAACATTAATTGTTTTTAACTCTTTAATTGTATCACTAATAATTGTATCTTCGTCTCCAATTAACCCCTCTTCTCCACAATGAGGATTAAGTCCAAGCATCGCAATCGAAGGAAAAGTTCCGAAGAAAATCTTGTAATCATGATGAATAAGTTTGATTTTTTTTATTAGTTCATTTTTTTGTAAACTTTGCGCAACATCTCTAATAGGAATATGTTCTGAATAGAGAGCACACGATTGTTTTGTATGATAAAAAAACATGACGTGATTTTTTACTCCAAAGCTTTGAGCAAAAAATGAAGTATGCCCATCAAAGTTTTTGTTGGTGAGGGATATATTTTTTTTATTCACGGGTAGAGTAATAATTCCTTTAATTTTATGTTCTTTCATATAGGCAATCGCTTGTTCGAGATAGTTAAAAGCTGCAAGGCCTGCTATTTTAGGAACAAAGATGTCATCAAATTTTTTTACAATCCCTGCATCTATAATAGGAAGATTTTTTAATTTTAAAGAAAGATGAAATTTTTTAATAAGCTTTTCAAGAATAAGTGTATCTCCAAAAATAATTATATTTTTTATAAGGATTGGTTTTTCGGTAAAAAGTTTTAGCAAAAGTTCTGGTCCGATACCCGAAGGATCTCCCATTGTTACAATGGTTGAAAAATTTTGTTTCATATTTTTCTTTACTTTTTAAAGATGAATTTTCATAATTGCAATAATTTTACAAAAAGAAAAGTTTTTAATAACTATAGGAGATATTCACATGAAAAAAATTATTCTCTTCTTAGGAATCCTTTCCATGGCATCATTTGTTTGCGATGCTCAGAAAGAACTCGAAAAGGTAAATACTCAACTCGTAATTTCAGGGCGTGTTGTTGATGCTGTCACACAAAAAGGCATTCCAGATGCTAAGGTTCAGATCAAGTCAGGAGATTCTTTCAAAAACGCTACAACAAAAACAGATGATACAAAGACAGCCTTTAATGAAGCGGGATATTTTGATGTAACTGATGTTGTTGCGCGAGGAGAAAATATTCTTTTGATTGTTACCCCTCCAGCTACAGATGCAGCTGGGACAGCAAAATCATACTCTTTATATATTCGCCAGTTTGATACATATATTTCACCCACTGAGGAGCTTGCCGAACGACAATTAAATGTAGGGGAACTTGGGATTGTTGAATCAACTGGAACCGTAACTGGAACGGTCTTTGGTATTGATGGACCTCTTGCCGGAGTAACCGTTGTGCTTGAAAATGATTATCAAACAACCGGAAGTTCAGCTGCCGGTGATTTCTATGCCGAAGCGACATCCGATGCAAACGGTGTATACACTTTTAGTAATGTTCCCAAGACGAATGGGTATAGTATTTATAATTTACCTTTTGATATTAATTCCGATGGCGAACTTGACTACGGCGTAGCTACTGATTCTGTAAATATTAATCATTTGGCTGAGGCTGGAGCTAAAAATGGAGATTTAGCATTGCCAACCTGGGGCGCAACATTTGATCTTATCTTCAGTAACATTGTTCGCTTTGAAAATAGTGGAACGGCTGTAACCGGAGTAAAAGTCCTCGGATCAACAACCGCACTTGTATTTAATTTTAATAAGACAGTAAAAGATGATACAACATTAGAAGTTACGTGTTACGATATAACCGATGGTGCTGTGCCAGTTATTCCTGGAGATACAACGGTATCAACGTCAAAAGTTACCTTTACCGCAAAGAATAATTGGGTTTTAGGTCATACATATCTTTGTGATATAACTGCTCGATCAGTAGTCGGTGAATTGTATCAGCTGAGTGCTGATACATCATTTACTAATTCTACGGTGCTTACTGCTACGGGAGCTACATTCATTGCCCTTGATGATACATCACCTGCAACAATTTCAGACTTTGCTTTTGATCTAACCCAGGCTCGCGCTGATTTCTGTGCAAGCAATACAAGCGCTGTTTATACTAATATAGAAAAAGCAGGTACATCAGGTGAAACGTTGTGCACAACAAGTACTCAAACCACATTTAATGCAAAGTTTAGCTTTAAGATTCCAGCAAACA
>JAHFAK010000022.1:12444-22249 GCA_023250585.1 Deltaproteobacteria bacterium | reverse complement strand
TCTGAGCGAGAAGCGTTGACGTATGTGGTATGTTTCTATAATCATGGAAAGCACTATGTCTGATTTACTTATAAAAAAATCATCCATTCACGGGAAAGGAGTATTTGTAAATCGCACATTTAAGAAAGATGAAGTCGTTATTGTTTGGGACACAAGCCATACAGTTTCAAAAGAAGACATTTCAAAACTTCCTGAAGTAATCAGAAAAAATGTCTATTTATATAACGGAAATTATATAGTCCCTTCATCTCCGGGGAAATACCTCAATCATTCCTGCGATGCAAATACCTATGCTCGCGATGGACGCGATTATGCAAAACGTGATATTCAAAAAGGCGAAGAAATTACGATTGATATGTCTTCTGAGCCGATTCTCGGTCTTCCTATGAAATGCAGGTGTGGAAGTAAGAATTGTAAAAAAGTTATTAGGAGTAACGTTTTTCGTTGTTAAATGTCTTATGTTGTATCGTCCTCTTTTGTCAATCATTCATTTCATAATATTTTTTAATCATTTTCATTAACAGCTTTTCTGCGCTATCTCTATCAGGTAGATCAGGTAATGTACTTTTTTTATATGCTTCATCAGCTTTAATAAAAAGTTCTTCTGCTTCGCTTTTAACTTCTTCGAGTGTCCATTGTCCTTTTTTAATTGCCAATAATTCTTCTGCATCGGTGCGTTCTACCTGCATGAATCCATTGTATAAAAATTCAATCCCCATGCGCAAAAGCCTGATAAGATGTGCTGCATTTTTTGTATCATAGCCAAATTGTTCAACGAGCTCTTTCCGCTTTTTACCCATGTATCCATCGAAATTAAAGTGTGTCATTTTTTTTAGCTGTGACTGAGCGTAATGAATAAAACTCGTATAGGCGAGCTTTGACACAAAAATATCTCTCTTTTCAAAGAGCATTTTTGCACTATCATGTTGATACACGATATGTTTTTTAGGAAGCCACAATAAACTGAGTACGTTAGGATTTGATTTTAGTAAAAGATTAAAGAATTTCCGCAGTTCATAATTTACCACATCCCATTCATCAATAAAAGCTTCTTTATGATCTAATCTTCCAAATCCAAGATAATGTTCGATTGGAGCAATAAAAATTCCCATTAAATCTTTGTCATCAATACTCATCGGATCGTTTTGCGGAACATACATTCCATGAGCAATACTCCCACGATATCCAAGAAAGATGAGGTTATCAGGAAACAGTGCTTGTGCTTGCTCGTCTGATAATCCTTTGATGTTACAAAATTCCTTCATCATTCAGTTAACTCTTTTGTAGAAAGGTGTAGAAAGGTGTGACGCTACTTCCCGACCGTTCAGGTATATGCGCTTTCCGCTCAAATGTTTCTGTCGTTTAGTGTATACACCCCAATGGTCGGGAAGTAGCGTCACACCTTTCCACCACCTTTCCACACCACCTTTCCACACCAGATAAGTTCTCAATACACAATACGCATCTCGAACGATGCAATAAGCATTTACGGCAGCCAGCCTAGCCATTGATCAGCACTGACGATGGTTATATTACCCATTTTCTTATATATATTTTTTTGTAACACGATTTGGCATGCGGGGATGTTTAAACGTTCTGAAAAGTAATGTAACGAATGAGAACATGAAGCTTCCGCTATTTTGACTTCTACTAAAAACCACGGCTTTCTTTCCTTGGTTATTACAAAATCAACTTCTTTTCCGTCTCGATCTCGAATATAGAAGAGGTCAAGCGTTGCTTCTCCTAAATCATTCCATACGTGCACTGCTTTCCACAGATGACTTGCGATAAAATTTTCAAACCGGGCTCCTGTATCTTCAACTTGAGACCAATCATATAAATAAAATTTGGGTTGTTTTTGAATTGATCGTGTTATGCTTTTTGTATAGGGAAGAATTTTGAATGTAATATAGAGTTTCTGGAATACCTCTAGCCACGTTTGTACTGTTGGAACAGAGATTCGCAGATCTTCAGCTAATGAATTGTAGCTAAATATACTCCCTATTTTACTAGGCAAAATAATCATTAATTGTTCAGCTAAACTCAAGAGCTGAATCTGTGAAATATCTCGTAGATCTTCTTTAATGAGCAGAGACCGACGAGCATTTGACCACCGCCTATGTTCAATTTCAGATTGTACAATAAATGGTTCTGGAAAGCCTCCAAATTTCAATAATTCTTCAATACCCTTCTGAGAATCACGGATTTCATGAACATTACTGAGTAAGGGAGGACACTCTTTATTATTTATTTCTCCTAGAGTTAATGGATGTAGATGAAAAAGGTAGTATCGACCAAAAAGGCTATCACCTGATTTCTGATAAATATCTAATCGCGCACTCCCGGTTAATAAGAGATGAAGGTTATTATGGTATTTATCATAAACCCCTTTAATATGCTGCTTCCATCTTTTAAACTTATGAAATTCATCAAGGCAGACCCAAGAATTGTGGACATAGTTCTTTTTTAAAATTTCAACTCTATCTTCATCAATATCATAATTTAAATAAACACCTTTTTCCGATTTTATTATAGAGTGTGCTATAGTTGTTTTCCCTACTTGTCGCGGACCTGCCAGAAAGACAAATTTCTTCATTAAGTCCTTTTTCATTAAAGCGGTAATATTTCTCGTTACGGCATTCATAAAGTCTTTTTAACATTTGGTACGGCAAATGTAAAGTACTACTTAAATTTGCCGTACCTTTATAAAATTTCTCGATACGCACTGTAAAATGTGAGTGGAAAGGAAATGGAAAGGTGTGACGCTACTTCCCGTCCGTTGGGGTGTATACACCAAGCGACAGAAACATTTGAGCGGAAAGTGCATATAACTGAACGGTCGGGAAGTAGCGTCATACCTTTCCACCACCAAGAAAAAAACATCTTAATTAAAAATCCTTTCGAGTTCTTGAGGAAAAGATTACTCTCAATCAATAAGCTTATCAGTTATATCAGTATCTGGTGCAACTGATTCAGAATTCTTGCCTTTTCGAAATATTACTGCTTGTTCATCTGTTGGTGATTTATATATGATTTTATTGTTCTCAATTAAGAGGAGGCTACCCTCTGGTAATCCAATTATGTCCGCAGTATTTTGATGTAGTTGATGAAATTCTTCAGCTCGTCTTTCTCGAGTCTCAGCTCTAAAACGGACAAAGCGCCTTCCTTTCCGATTATAAAGAAGTCCTGGAGTAAAGTGGACACTAAATTGAAAAGGTACCAGTGATAATGCATCAAATGAAGGTGGATAGACGATCGGCCAATCATGCGAAGTTTTGATTGTTGGTGCAGCAATAGCAGTACCCGCACTTGTACCCATATATGGTTTACCCTGTGATACAAAGTCTTGTAAAGTAGGAATGAGATCATATTGATAAAGTCTATCAAGAAGAAGAAATGTGTTTCCTCCATGGACCCATACAGCTTGAGCATTCTTTAGGACTAATTTAGGATCGGTATGATCATCAAGATCTATTAATCTTCGATCGCCAAAGACCTTATATTTGTGTGCTAATTCGAGTTCCTTTTGACTATCAGTGCGATTCAAAGCATAAAAAATTATTACGACTTCATCAACATTGTTTCCAAGAAATTTTTCCACCTGATCTTTTACAAAAGTTAAATGAGGAGCCATACCGCCGCTTTCTAGAAACATACGAGCACAAGGAGATATGAATCTTTTACTCGATTGATCATGAGCCTCTGCCTTAGAGACAAATCCTAAGCAGAGGACAATTAATAGGAAAAATACTCTAAATCTGTTTTGTTGTTTTGTGTATTGCATACATGTTCCCTCCAAATGTTTATTTTCCTGAGAATAATTAATACTTGATTTTTATTAGTAAGAAAAGATACAGTTTTATTACTTTAAACATTAGAAAAACTAATGATACCGAATCTAGAGAAATTAAAAAATTTTTACTACGTTGCAGAAACGGGTAAAATTTCACGAGCATCGAAACTGTTAAAAGTTACCAGATCAGCAGTAAGCCAACAGATCAAAAATCTTGAAGATGAGCTTAATACTCAACTTTTTATCCGTTCAGGACCTTCAATTATATTGACTCGCGAAGGGTATGTACTTCATGAAGCATTGTCCCCACTTTTGAATAGTATTGAAAACGTTGTCAAAGAATTACAAGGTTCAAAGAAGGAACTTTATGGAATACTAAAAATTGGGGCACCGCTTGAGTTTACTACCAATTTTCTTTCGAAGTTAATTGCTGACTTTAGATTAAAAAATCCCGGAGTTCGTTTCGATATCACATTAGGGATTCCCCCGATACTTGTTAGTCTTTTAATATCAAATAAACTCGATATGTGTTTTATTGATGCAGGAGATGTTTTCGAGCGTATGCATCCAATATCCACACGGAAAATTCTTATTGAAGATCAAATCCTAACCTGCTCACGAACCTATTACAAAGATCACATACATAATTCAAAAAATCATACCTATGAAAACTTAAGTAATTTGGATTTTATTTCGCATGTAGAACAAGCAACCGAAATTTTCTTTTGGTTTAAACACCATTTTAGTAAAGTTCCTCGAAGAGTCGAATTATCAGTAATCAGTGATTCAATACGTACCAATATTGCTTTTACAAAACAGGGGTTAGGACTCGCATTAATTCCGACGTATTTAATAAAAAATGAACTTAAAACTAATAAACTTGTCAGAATCAATACGTATAAAGAAGATTATCGTAATATGATAAAATTAGCTCAGCTTCCTAATAAAAAACCATTACCAATTGAACGAGCTTTTGTTCAGTTTTGTTCTGAGTTTTTTTTTAGGAATCATAAAACTATTAAGAAAATGATGAATTCGAATAGACTTAATTAAAAAATCCTCTCGAGTTCCTTCTTGGCAAAGTTGCGACGGAAAAGGCCGAGTTTGAAATCGATGTTGGTTTTCAATTTTCCTAAATTATTTGCTGTAGCATCAAGGATTTCGTAGTCATTAAATTCACGAAGCGCGATGATATCAGAATTCAAGCTCTCGATTTTTTCTTTTAATGTTTTAATAGTTGCCGCAATCAAGCTTCCTTTTTCTACCCGCTCATGCTTTTTGGTCTTTGTTTTTTTCTTTGAAATAACTTTTTTCGTGCGTTTATTTTTTTTTCATAGTTTATGTCTCACGTATCAGGGAATCAATACGGGTTCTCACTTTATTAATAGATACTTCAAATATTTTTTTATCTTTTCGTCGTACGATTTCTACGTTTTTATTTTCATGGTGAAAAGGTGTCAGTCAACAATCAGTCAAAAAGCTCCGGTCACATAAAATATGAGCACCGCCGTTTGACGGAAAGTTGAATGTCACTTTTTCATTTGCTTGCTATTTATTTAGACTACCAATATAAAATATGCTTTATATTTTAAGAAAGGAGAATTTGTTATGAAATTAAAAACGTCGGGCCTTGCATGGAGTATTATCGCGGGATGTGTGATACTTGTTATAGGATTCATGACACTATCCTCTTATCCTTGGAGGACACAATGGTTTACTGATTGTCAGGCCGAACAGAAACCTAAGCCATTTTCTACAACACTATATACAGGGCAAATTCATGGTGTTGAGGATAAAGAAATCATTGTAAGTCTAGTCGAGCTGGCTCCTGGAAAATCAGCTCCTCTCCATACGCATCCTGGCGAAGAAATCGCATTTATCATTGAAGGTGAAGCTATACAGAACATCGATAATAAGGGAGAAGAAATTAAACTTCCTGGACAAGTTGCGTACATACCGTATGGCGTTCCACACACAGTCCGTACAGGAAAAAAACCGCTCAAAGCAGTAGTTTTTAGAATTCATGAAAAAGGTAAACCTGAACGATTTCTTATCGATGAAAAATCATCAAAATAATAGCACCGTAAAAAACTATGATAATTATCTATGTGTCAGTCTCGTAATGACTTCTTTGTATTCTGGAAATTGGTTAATAAGTTTTTCTCGTTTGCCGATTTCAAAATCGCTCAATTCAAATCCTGGGGCAACTACACAACTAAGTAGTGCGTAACATGAATCATCTTTATCTTTCATTTCAGCTGCAAACCAAGATCCTCTCGGAAGCGTTACACGCAGAACACTTTTAGGATTATCAGAACGCCCAAGGTGGACGCACTCATAATGGCTATTGTCATATATAATATGTACAAGGAGTGTCGTACCTGTATGAAAATGCCAAAGTTCATCTGATCTTAAGCGATGGAAGGCTGAAAAAGTTTTACCCTGAAGCAAATAATAAATATCAGTAATGGCTACACGTGATCCATTATATCCAGGAGGTAATCCAGCCTCAGGAATTGTTATATTCGATCGAAATGTTTCTTTGTACATTCCCCCTTCTTCAGGCAGAGGAATCAGACTTAATTTTTGAATCCAATACGAAGCGTCTTTGGTCATACTCAGCATTATCGTTTCTCGAGAGCAATATAATTTCTTTTTGCCGGCCCTACATACCTCGACCCAGGCCGGATGAGGCGGTTGTTTTCGAATTGTTCGATGATGTGCGCGCTCCAGCCGGTGATTCTGCTTGCGGCAAAAAGCGGCGTATAGAGTTCAATAGGAATTCCCATTAAGTAGTACGCGGTTGCGGTTGGGAAATCGAGATTGGGAAAAATATTTTTTTCGGTCTTCATTGTTTCTTCGACGACATCGGCAATTTCATTCCAACGTGTATTGCCGAGTTTCTTTGCAAGATTCCATCCGAGTTCTTTTATGATCGGCGTGCGCGAATCGCCAGTACGGTAGAGCCGATGTCCAAAACCCATGATCTTATCTTTTTTTGCAAGTTTATCTTTAATGTATGCAGCAGCTGTATCTTTATTTCCAATTTCTTGAAGCATGTACATGACTTGTTCATTCGCTCCTCCATGCAATGGACCTTTTAATGTTCCAATTGCCGATGCTACAGCTGAATAATAATCGGAAAGCGTTGATGCAGTTACTCTTCCTGCAAATGTCGATGCATTAAAACCATGCTCGGCATAGAGAATCATCGTTACATCAAATGTTTTGACCACAAGATCATCGAGAGTATCTTTTCCGGTAATCATGTGTAAAAAATTTCGACTGAAATCAAGATCCTTCCGAGGTTTTACAACCGGCATTCCATGAGAAACGCGATAGCCATTGGCGATGAGCGTCGGAATTTTTGCGAGAAGATTTTTTGCTTTTGCACGTGTCTCTTCTCGACTTGTGTCGCCTAATGTATTGTGCTTATCTAAAATTCCCAAGAATGTTACGCCTAATCGCAGTGAATCCATGGGATGCGCATACTTCGGCACGCTTTTGTAAATATTATAAACTTCTTCGGGAATTTCTCTATGTTCTCGTTCAAAAAGCAAAAATTCATCAAGTTCTTTTTTCTTTGGAAGCTCACCATGCAAAAGTAAATAAGCTACTTCAAGAAAATACGATTTTTCCGTAAGCTCTTTCATGTCATAGCCACGATAGATGAGCTGATTGATTTCTACATCGACTTTACTAATTGAGCTGTCATCGACAATAACACCGGCAAGACCTTTGGGGGCAATGATTTCATTAGACATAGAAATTCCTCATGAGAAAAGCCAAACTTGAGGGTAAGGTGTCATTGCGAGGAGTGATAGCGACGAAGCAATCTCTAACAAACCGAATGAGATTGCTTCGCTGTGCTCGCAATGACATGCTTCCCGCTTTATAAACCTTTTTTATATCCGGCAACACGTTTATCTAATTCTGCATACCGATCATACTCAAGTACATCATATAACTCTTTACGCGTTTGCATTGTATCAATAAAATTTTTCTGCGTTCCCTTTTTGAATAATTCTGTATATGCTGTTTCTGTAGCCTTCATCATCACTCGAAATGCAGTCATAGGATAGATGACCATTTTATAACCCATAGGTGAAAGCTCCTCAAAGCTCATAAGCTCTGATTTTCCAAATTCAGTCATATTTGCTAAAAGAGGAACTTTAAATTCTTTTGCAAATTTTTTAAATTCATCTTTTGTTTCCAATGCCTCAATAAAAATCGCATCAGCTCCAGCTTTAACATATGCGCAAGAGCGTTCAATTGCTTTATCGAAACCTTCAACATCCCGCGAATCAGTACGCGCAATGATTAAAAAATTTTCATCCTGTCGTGCAAGCGTGGCTGCTGTAATTTTTTCACACATAGCAATGGTACTAATAAGCTCTTTGCCTGAAAGATGTCCGCAACGTTTAGGAATAATTTGATCTTCAAGGTGAATGCCGGCAACACCAATATTTTCAAACTCCTGTACAGCGCGGGTAACATTTACTGCTTCACCAAATCCAGTGTCAGCATCTGCAATACAAGGAATCGTAACCGCATCCACAATATATTTTGATAAAGTAATAACCTCTGAAAGACTCAAAAGACCAATATCAGGAAAGCCCTGACCATTTGATAATCCTGCTCCAGAAATGTAAATGCCTTGAAATCCTGCTCGCTCTGCTACCTTTGCCGTAATGGCATTAAAAGCACCCGGCAACATAAGGCCCTTACCGGATATAAGTCCTCGGAACTTTTTTCTTTGTTCTTGAAATCGTGTCATATGGCTCCTTGAAGAAGACATGGATTATGACTTCTTAACTATAAATGCCGTTACTGTTTTATCATTTCCGCCCATACTTACCATCATGCCATACGGTGTTTTTATCTTCCCTTGATTGGGTGCAATGCTGGTAAGCTGTTCATATAAATCAACCATTTGACGAACACCTGTCGCACCCGTAGGATGACCAAATCCACCAAGTCCACCCGAAAGATTTACGGCCAGGCTTGTAGCAATTCCTATATTTCCCTCTAAAACAAAATATGCTCCACGTCCTTTATCTGAAAAGCCAAGCGCTTCCAAAGCGAGAAGACCCGTTATAGTAAAACAATCATGAAGCTCTAAAAATGAAAGATCATCTTTTGTAATTCCCGCCATGGTAAATGCTTTCTTGCCTGCTTCAACTGTTGTATCTAAAACGGTTAGATCTTTTGGTTTATTGGTAATCTCCCCTTCTGCTCCACCAATACCAATTATTTCGACAGCGTTTTCCTTTTTAATACCCAATTTCGCTAAACCTTCTTCTGAAGCAACAACAAGGGCTGATGCACCATCGGATACTTTGGAGCAATCAAAGAGATTTAAACATGGAACAAAAATATCAGGGCTAGGCTTTAACATTCCAAGAGCCAAGAGATCTTCCGTTGTATTCTGATATTCCTGAGCTTTAGGATTTTTGCGTGCATTTTTGATAGAATACTCATACCACATTGCCATTGCTTTACGAGTAGTATCATATCCATATTTTTCATAATATGCGCCCGCCCGCTCTGAAAAAATGCCCGGGAAAAAATGAGCCTGACCAGTTTTTCTCTCTTGTGCATGATACGCAGCACCAGCAAGAATATCAGCGCCATACACAGCTTTCATGGTATTTTGAATTTCGAATCCGCAAACATATACGCTATCAGCAAGCCCAGATAAAACACTACGAACTCCATTGAATACAGCTAAGCCACCAGATCCGCATGCTCCTTCAACGCTCGTACAAGGTTTATATCTAAGGCTTGGAACAAAAGCGGGTAAAAATCCCGGAAGATTAGCCTGACGAATAAATCGCGCAGCCATAAAATTTCCAATAACACCCTCATCAAAATCAGGGTGTGGAACTTGCTTCATAACCCCTTCAGCTGCTTCCTTGAGATATGTTTCAAAAGTCGGCATTGGCTGTTTGGGATTAAATTCCTTGCGGCCGGCGCCGAAGAAGGTTGTGTTGTAGCCTGCGGTGATAAATA
>JAHFAK010000022.1:0-12344 GCA_023250585.1 Deltaproteobacteria bacterium | reverse complement strand
TTCATAACCCCTTCAGCTGCTTCCTTGAGATATGTTTCAAAAGTCGGCATTGGCTGTTTGGGATTAAATTCCTTGCGGCCGGCGCCGAAGAAGGTTGTGTTGTAGCCTGCGGTGATAAATACTTTTTTAGGTAATGCTTTCATATCAATTAATAATAGTCATTAGACGGTCCATATGCATGAAAAAATCCATGTTCTAAAACAGTATTAACATCATCCAATGAATCCGCAACGTTCGTTTCTACTAGTTTTTTTGCAATTGCTTTTGATTTCAATAAATATTTTTGAGCACATAGTGCTCCAAGCGTTTTCATTGAAAATAATTCGCTAAAATATTTTTTTAATTTTTCGTGTTTATTTTTATCATTAATAAATACTTTCCAGGGAATATGAGCCGAAGGCAAAATCCCCAGTTTTTCTTGGCATGTGCGAACGATATCTTCTTCTGCAAAAAATACGTAGCTCTTTTTCTCAAGAGAAAAGATCGCAATGGGTTTTCCCTTTTCATATTTAAAAATTCCATCTTTCTGCGCTCCATGAATATCCTGTCCGCCATAAATTTTTGCCGTTAAAAAATTGGTAATAAGATCATGGGCAAATGTTTCTCCCGTAGTATAGGTATTCATAACGGTAAAAATTTTATGAACAACATCAATGCCAACGTAATCAATCAATTGAAAAATACCCATGGGGCGAATCATAAAACTTTCCGAAATTGTATTAACCATCAAGAGTGCTTCTTCGAGTTTTACTTCTTTGTTTAATTCATCGACAAGCGCGCATCCGAATAAAATATCACGCATAAAATGGCCATTGCCGATAAATCCGGGAGCATCAGAAGAAGGAATCATGATTTTACCTAATCGTTTTCCCAATTCATTTCCTAAATCAACGAGTTCTTTATGAGTACTTTTTCCTGGAATTATTTCAATGAGTTTTTGTACAACCGGTGGATTGTAAAAATGATAGCCAAGTATATGCCCTTCAAGTTTTGCCTCTTTATCTAAAACATGAATGGGGATGGACGATGTGTTCGTAAAAAAATACGGTTTTTTCACCGAAAGTTTTTTTAATTCTTTAAAAAGATTCTGCTTTATGGACTCATCTTCAACAATTGCTTCAAAGATCATGAAAGCATTTTTCGCTGATTCAAGAAGCGTACTCAAACGAACGAGAGAAAGTCCTCCATCAACAAAGTCTTCGATCATCTCACCATTATCGATGAGATTTGGATTGGAGCTATAATACTTTCTCAATTTCTGAATATTTTTTTCCGCATAACTTCCGAGCTCTTTTCGTAGATACAGAGATAAACTCGCAAGCAGCGCTTCGTTTGTATCAATGAGATGTAATTGAAAATTACCCGAATGAGTTTTTGCATGCAAGCGTACTTCAGTCAATGCCATTTCGGAAAGAATAAGCGATGAAATGCCCTTACCCATTTTGCCCGCAGCACCAATGATTGCAACGTTCTGTAATCTTTCATCTAACTTCATGAGTTTTTTAGTTTATTCTAATGTCTCGGGAAGTCAATTGATTTAAGCGGATAGACAAAAAGCCTACAAAAGTGTAGAATAATAGTGTTAGAGTATTCGGTTAGGCATATGAAAAATACATTATTACTCTTTAAGAATTTTTTGAAGAATCCGAAAGAAGTTGGGGCGATTGTTCCCAGTTCATCATTTCTTACCAACGAAATAATCAAAAATATAGACTTTAATACAGCAAAAATTATTGTTGAACTTGGGCCAGGATTAGGAGCATTTACTAAAACAATTTTAAAAAATGCAAGGCATGATGCTCACATATATTGCATTGAAGTTAATAAAGAATTTTGCTCTATTTTACGGAAAGAAATTCCGGATAAACGGCTCATCATTATTAATGAAGAAGCAAAAAATCTCTCAAAGATTTTACATAAATATAAAATAAAGAAGGCTCACTGTATTGTTTCAGGAATTCCATTCCTCAATTTTTCTGATAGACAGCGAAAAGTAGTACTGAATGCAATTACAAAATCTCTTAGTAAAAATGGAATTTTTATTCTCTTTCAATATACACGTGATTTGGCTGAATTGCTTACACAATACTTTAAAAGTGTCTCACGAAAGATTGTACCCCTCAATATTCCGCCTGCTTTTGTCTATTTATGCAAAGATTAAAAATCCTTCGAGCATATATCCGATTTTACTTTAAGAAATTCATTCCATATATCTTTTAGAATTTCACTCGCTGGTTTTATATCTTTAATGCTCGCGGCAATTTGGCCAATTTCTAATTCACCTTCATCAAGATCACCTTCAAACATACCGCGTTTCGCACGACCTCGTCCTAAAAGCTCTTTGAGCTCTTCAACTGATGCTCCTCGTTCTTCGGCAGCTTGTACTTGTTCATAAAATTTATTCTTAATTAATCTGACAGGAACAATTTGTTTAAGTGTAAGTTTCGTATCACCTTCGCCTGCTTCTCTGATTTTTTGTTTAAAATTTTCATGAAGTGATGACTCAACACTTGCGGCAAAGCGAGTCCCAACTTGAACACCGTCAGCTCCGAGCGACATAGCTGCAAGCATTGATCTACCTGATCCAATTCCACCAGCAGCAAGGAGAGGAATCGTTACAGCATCGCGTACCATGGGAACTAAACACATTGTTGTCGTTTCTTCGGCACCATTATGTCCACCTGCTTCAAAGCCTTCAGCAACAACAGCATCAACTCCAGCTTCTTGAGATTTCACTGCAAACTTTACACTGGAAATTACATGGACAACGATAATCCCTTTTTCTTTTAATAATTTTGTCCATGTTTTTGGATTACCCGCAGAAGTAAAAACAACGTTTACCCCTTCTTCCAATATAATATTCATATGCTTATCAATATCAGGATACAGAAGAGGAACATTCACTCCAAACGGACGTTTCGTTGCTGCTTTTGCTTTTTGAATATGCTCGCGCAACACATCGGGATACATTGAGCCACTTCCAATAAGGCCCAATCCACCGGCATTGCTCACCGCCGTTGCAAGCTTCCAGCCACTGCACCAAATCATACCCGCTTGAATGATGGGATATTCGATGTTGAAAAGCTGAGTAACTCGATTGCGCATAGATCAAATACCTTAGAAAGAATTAAATGAGATGTCTAGTTTAAATGAGGCATTACGTATCACCTTCCCCTAGTTTTGAAGAAGAACTCTCAGGTTGCTTTCTTTTATCTATTTCTGTAACATATTCTATATGACAGTACGAGATATAGGACGTCTAGTTGCCTATTGGAAAATGGGTTCTAACCTTAATTTCGATTCAGCAAAGGATATAGCAGAAAAATCACAGAAATATGTTGAAGCACTTTTTTTTCTTCATCTTTCATGTGAGAAAATATTAAAAGCCTACTTTGTGCAACAGAAAAAAGAACATGCGCCGTATTCACATAATCTAATATATTTAGCGCAATCAGCAGAATTAACCTTACAAGATAATGAAAAGAAATTATTGAGCGAAATAAATGAATATAACCTCGAATGTAGATATCCCGATGATAAATATATGATTTACAAAAAAACAACAAAAGAACTTTTTGAAACATATTTAAAGAAAGTAAAACAATTTCGTATATGGATATTAAAGAAATTAAAATAATAGCGATTAAACTTAGACGCGTATTACTCAATCATAATATTCATCCTGATGTGATTATTCTCTTTGGTTCCTATGCAAAGAAAAATCCGCGAAAAGATAGCGACATCGACCTTGCGGTAATTTCTCGCGATTATGGAAAAAATCGGTTTGTCGAAGGAAGTCAGTTAAATTACCTTGTTTCTCGTATTGATTCCCGAGTTGAAGCATTACCTATAGGCCTTAAGGAATACCTCTCACCTCATTCCATTTCTCCTATACTTCATGAAATTGTAAAATATGGAGTACCTCTTTTCTAGGATCTAAAGGGTCTGTGATGCTCTATACAGACTGAAACTAATACCACTTTGTGTGGCATGACTTGGGTTCTTGTATCCTCGTATCTCTTATTCTCCTGTTCGATATATCGGATACCCTATATAGATAATCATTTAATTTTATTGACAGAATTTTACAAATAGTTTACTATAGTTAACATACTAGGCAAGAGAATGTATATCCAAATAGTGAAACATATAATGAAAATACGAAAAATGAATAAAGCCCAAATAGCAAAGCTTGCAGAGATTTCTCGTGCAGCAGTAACAAAGTGGTTTAGTAAAGAAAAAGAGATGGATTGGGTAAATGTTGAAACAAAAACGATTATTCGACTTGCAGAACATTTACATCTTTCTCCAGAAATATTTTTACAGAAACGTATTAATCTTGATCGGTTTTCTCATCGATTTTTGTGGGATAGATTGTATCCCGATATGGAATCATTTATTAAAGCACTCTCCGAACACGAACTTCCTGCGCTTGCGAGGCTCGTTCAAATTCTTGGGTTTAAAGAAGCAGAGCATGTTATCGGAAAAAGTATTGTGCCACTATTTCAAGAGTACAAACGATTTATTAAACCTATTCGAAGAAAAGAACTGGAAACCCTATGGCCGTTGTACAATTAAACACAATAAAACCTTTCCCGAAACTTTCATTGAAAGCCACACCAAAGGCTTTAGGTGTTGTTCTTGAGCATATTTTCGGCAGTTGTTCTGAGGGACTCTGGCTGGTCGGAGGAACTGCTCTCGCTGGATATTATGCCGAACATAGAAAGAGCGATGATCTTGATCTTTTTGCGTGTGACTCAATAACACAAGAGTTAAGTATTCGAGCTATACGATCGTTAATGAATAAGGGAGCAAAGCTCTCGGATGAGCGACACACACCAAACTATTACCATGTTGATGTAAAGTTTATGAATCATAGCTTTACGATTGATAGTGTTCTCGATGAACATCTGCATTCTATCGGAAGCTCACATCGAGTTCTCCATGGCATTGTAGTCGCAAATCTTGAAACTCTTTTTGCTACTAAAGTTGCATGTTTAGTTAGTCGCTGTTCTGAAAAAGATCTTTTTGATCTTGATTGGATTCTCATAAAACGAGGCATACTCGATATTGCTGAAATAATTGAACGCGGTTCATCCATCGATGGAGGCTTATGCATCGAAACACTCCTCATTAGTTTACAAGGATCCATCTTACGTAAGGATGCTTGTCATTTCCTTGTACCTTCATCGCCGATTACTATTGATGCTGCTTATAAAAAAATTATAAATCTTCGAAAAAAATTAATCACATGCTTACGTGAATATGAAAAGAGTCAGCCACAAACAAATGAATCAAAAATTTTATCCCAAGCAATTTTTGATCAAAAAAAAATCAAGAAATAACTTTGCGATTATAAAGATGACGAATACCACCAGATTTTTTTTCGTATCGTTGGTCTAATTCTTTCACACCTTTGCAAGCTGTTACATTATAATTACTATTTTCTTTTTTACATTTCATCTATTTCTCGCTATACACTAAAACACGTATGGAACAAAAGAATACAGAACACTACACACCTCATATGGAGGCTTTTATCTATCCGCCTTCGCAGAGTAGCATGGCATATGCCGTGGGTGAATGCGCGGGAGCTTCGGCGGATGTCGCCTCAGGACTTGCAGTCCGAACCTATAGCGCTCGGCCAGAGAGACTTCGAGAATTAATACAAGGCAATCCAGGAAAAAGAATTATTGTTATTGATGAAATTCAAAAACTCCCCGTATAAAATTCGACCTGAAGATCTTCGGGGGATCAAAACTT
The DNA here is from genome assembly GCA_023250585.1 of Deltaproteobacteria bacterium. Classification (GTDB taxonomy): domain Bacteria; phylum Bdellovibrionota_F; class JAHFAK01; order JAHFAK01; family JAHFAK01; genus JAHFAK01. The sequence continues at coordinate 6,581 of JAHFAK010000022.1, read as the reverse complement.
TTCTTGTCGATTATCCCGAAGCTCGTGCATTTCTTTTGTACCGTGGAAAAGAGCGTCTCATGATAGATAAAATTCAGTGTTTACCATGCACAGAATTTTTGTCTTCTTTAGATCCTCACAAAACACTTGATGAAGACATATGAGCATCATTTGAATTCGCGTTTGGTCGATTTCTCTTGTAATGGCTCAGTTATGAGTTAATGGGTGAGTTAGGGAGTAGGTAAGTTCTAAAAAAGATTTCTATCGACGTCGCTTCCATAATACTATTAAGAACAGGAAAGCGACGTCGATAGAAATCTTTTTTAGAACTTACCTACTCCCTAATAACTGAGGGATTACTTTCTCTTTTCCTTTAGAATTGCATAATTATAGTAAATAAAGTAGCATGATGAATATGTCTATCAATATTAAAGAGCAATTGACATACTGGCTACAAGTATCCAACAACGATATCGAAACAGCAAAAATTCTCTATAAAAATAGAAAATACTTAGAGAGTCTTTTTTTTGCTCATTTATCATTAGAAAAGATCTTAAAAGCTCATTTTGTTGCACTTCACAGAGAAATTCCTCCTTTCACACATAACTTAGTTCTTCTTGCACAGAAGTCTAATGTAGTGGTAGAAAAAGATGATCTCGAATTCCTTGCTGAGATGAATCGATTTCAAATCGAAGGACAATATCCCGATTTTCGATATAAATTATATAAATCTCTTACTAAAAGAGAATCAGAAATGATATTAAAAAGAGTGGAGAACTTACAATTATGGTTAAGAAAGAAATTAGAAGAAAAATAATCGAATATCTTAAATGTCTTGAACAAAATGGAATTACAAAACCTCGAGCAATCCTTTTTGGATCACACGCAAAAGGGAAAGCACATGAGTATAGCGATATTGACCTCATTGTTATTTCGGATGATTTTAATAACAATCCTTATAAATATGACAAGCTTCTCTGGAGATTGACCGTCCATGTTGAACCGCGAATAGAACCAATTCCGGCAGGAACTCATGAAATACGAAAAAAGACAGGATCAGTTATACTCGAAATTGCCAAAAAAGAAGGTATAAAAATAAATCTCACCCATTAAAAATAATACACCTTGAATACAGAACACTACACACCTAAACATAAAATCCGCTTTGTGACAGCGGCATCGCTTTTTGATGGTCATGATGTCACCATTAACATTATTCGCCGATTGCTTCAGGCGAGTGGAGTGGAAGTTATTCATCTAGGCCATAATCGCAGCGTCGATGATATTGTCTCGTGTGCTATCCAAGAAGACGTGCAAGGTATTGCCATATCATCCTATCAAGGTGGGCATATGGAATACTTCAAATATATGCATGATCTTTTACAAAAAGCGAAGTATAGCCACATCAAAATTTTCGGCGGCGGAGGCGGAGTTATTCTTCCGCAAGAAAGAGATGAACTTATAAAATATGGAATAGCAAATATTTACTTACCTGATGATGGGCGAAAATTAGGCCTTCAAGGCATGATTAGCGATATGGTACAAAAGACTGACTTTTCTATAACAAATAACGTTACGTATGATCCGAAAAAAATTACGAGAGACAATTTTGCTTATTTAGCACGACTTATTTCAGTCATTGAAAATGAAGTTGGAATCAATACATCGGAATTATTAAATCTAAATCCCAAATACAAAGTTCCGGTAATTGGTATCACAGGAACCGGAGGCTCAGGCAAATCGTCACTGATTGACGAAATTGTCCAACGCTTTCTTTTTGATTTCCCGCAAAAAAAGATAGCAATTCTTTCGTATGATCCTTCAAAACGCAAATCAGGCGGAGCATTGCTGGGTGATCGACTCCGAATGAATTCAGTTTTTAATCCTCGCGTATTTATGCGTTCGCAAGCAACACGGCAGGCGAATATGGCACTTTCTTCTCATGCTCGTGAAGTACTAGCACTTCTTCGAAATGCTGGCTTTGATCTTATCATCCTTGAAACATCGGGAATTGGCCAGAGTGATACCGAAATAGTCGGCCTTTGCGATCTTTCTCTCTATGTTATGACACCTGAATTTGGCGCGCCAACGCAACTCGAAAAAATCGATATGATCGACTATGCCGATATGATCGTACTCAATAAAGCTGACAAACGTGGCGCCGAAGACGCGCTTCGAGATATTAGAAAACAATATAAGCGGACTCATAATCGTTTTGATACACAACCACATGAGCTTCCTGTTTTTCCAACTATTGCTTCAGAATTTAATAATCACGGGGTATATCAATTATACGTCTCGCTTCTTGAATTACTTAATACCAAAGCAAACATGCATATTTCGATACCGAAAGAATTGCGAAAAGAAGTACAAGGAATTACTTCAATTATTCCCAATGAACGCATTCGCTATCTTTCAGAAATTGCCGAAACGGTTCGAGACTATAACAAATGGGTAGAAGAGCAATCATCAATTGCTAATCGATTATACAGTGTTCACACAACGATTTCTTTGCTTAAAGAAAAAAACAAAGACTTAGAAAACCTTTTTGATGCTTTAAAATCTCAATTAGATGAACCAAATTCTGAAGTTCTCGAGTCTTGGAATGAAAAAGTTCAGAAATATAAAAATGAATTTTTTTCGTATAAAGTTCGCACTAAAGAAATCAAAATTACAACCCATACTGAATCCCTCTCACATTTACTCATTCCCAAAATTGCTCTTCCCCGCTACAAAAATTGGGGAGATATTTTGAAATGGACTTTGAAAGAAAATGTGCCCGGCGAATTTCCCTTTGCTGCTGGCGTATTTTATTTTAAACGGGAAGAAGAAGATCCAACGAGAATGTTTGCTGGTGAAGGCGGGCCTGAGCGAACCAACAAACGTTTTCATTATGTTTCTCGAGGTCTAAAAGCAAAACGCCTTTCTACAGCTTTTGATTCAGTAACTCTGTATGGAGAAGACCCGGCGATACGCCCAGATATTTATGGAAAAATTGGGAATGCAGGAGTTTCAATATGCTGTCTCGATGATGCAAAAAAACTCTATTCAGGATTTAATCTTGCCGATCCCTATACATCGGTTTCAATGACGATTAACGGCCCTGCCCCAACAATCACCGCTTTTTTTATGAATGTAGCGATTGATCAAGCATGTGAAATATATATTCGACAAAATGGGCTCACCGATTCAGTTATTAAAAAGATTAATGAACTGTATAAGAATAAAACACGGCCTCATTACCAGGGAGCTATTCCTCAAGGTAATGATGGCCTTGGGCTGATGCTTTTGGGAACTACCGGGGATCAAGTTCTTTCAAAAGATATATATGAAAAAATAAAATTTGATACACTCGCGCAGGTTCGAGGAACGGTGCAAGCTGATATTTTAAAAGAAGATCAAGCACAAAACACGTGTATCTTCTCAAAAGAATTTTCACTGAAATTAATGGGTGATGTTCAAGAATATTTTTCAAAAAATAATGTACGAAATTTTTATTCAGTCTCTATTTCGGGTTACCATATTGCCGAAGCAGGCGCAAATCCGATTACCCAACTTGCATTTACGCTCGCAAATGGCTTCACCTATGTTGAATACTATCGTTCGAGAGGAATGAAGATTGATGAATTTGTTCCAAACTTTTCTTTCTTTTTTTCAAATGGAATTGATCCTGAATTTTCGGTCATTGGCCGTGTGGCTCGTCTTATTTGGGCAAAGGCCATGAAGTTGAAATACAACGCACAAGAACGCTCACAGAAATTAAAATATCATATTCAAACTTCTGGCCGATCGCTTCATGCCCAAGAAATTGCTTTTAATGATATTCGTACAACACTGCAGGCACTCTACGCTATTTATGACAATTGCAATTCACTGCACACAAATGCGTATGACGAAGCAATTACAACTCCCACCGAAGAATCGGTTCGACGAGCAATGGCAATTCAGCTCGTTATTAATCATGAACTTGGGCTCGCAAAAAATGAAAATCCATTACAAGGATCATTCATCATTGAAGAGCTTACCGATTTAGTTGAGGAAGCAGTGCTTTCTGAATTCGACCGGATTACTACCCGTGGCGGGGTACTTGGAGCTATGGAATCCATGTATCAACGAGCAAAAATTCAAGATGAATCTCTCTATTATGAATCATTGAAACATTCAGGTAAACTTCCAATCATTGGGGTAAACACCTTTTTATCAAGTGAAGGTTCGCCAACAATAATCCCCCAAGAAGTGATTCGCTCGACTGAAGCGGAAAAAAAATATCAGATTGAAATGCTTACAAACCTTCATAAAACATATCCCGTGCAGGCAAAAATTCAACTTCAGCAATTACAGCAAAAAGCACTTGCTGGCGGAAATCTTTTTGAGGAGCTTTTGGAAGCAACGAAATGTTGTTCGCTTGGACAGATTACACAGGCACTCTATGAAGTTGGTGGGAAATATAGAAGGAATATGTAGATGACTCACTAGATGTCATTCTTGCGTAGGCGGGATGACAATCTTAGAGATTACTTATAAAATCTTAAAAAGACTAATAGTTATTTATGACATCATTTAAAGACATACTTGAGAAAGCTCAAGGCGCACAAAAGAGAGTTGCCGTTGCTAATCCTTTCGAAGCTGAGATACTTATTGCTCTGAGAGAAGCCACGGACCTTAAGATCATTACTCCAATACTTGTAGGTAATAAGGAATCGCTCCAGCAACTTTGTCATGAGCATACAATTAAAACAAACGGGTTTGAATTCTACAATGAAGAAGATGCTGAGAGAACTTCTTCTGTCTGCTGTTCACTTGTGCGAAATAACACAGCTCATCTTCTCATGAAAGGACAAGTTTCAACTGCAACATTTATTCGCGCATGCCTTGATAAAACACAAGGGTTACGAACTGGGCGATTATTTTCAAGCGTAGGTTTTATTGAGACACCCGTGTATCCAAAGCTTCTAGGGCTCACTGATGGCGGGATCAATATCAATCCAAATCTCGAACAAAAAAAAGCAATTCTGATGAACGGACTCGAGTTACTTGAAAAATTGGGTATTACACAACCCAAAATTGCCTGTATTGCAGCAGTTGAAAAAGTAAATCCCAAAATGCAATCAACCGTAGATGCACATGCGCTTGCACACATGAAAATACCCAATGCAATTATTGAAGGCCCAATGGCTCTTGATCTAGCATTGAGTAAAAAAGCATGCAAAATGAAAGGCTATATCAGTTCCGTCGGTGGCGATGCAGATTTACTGATTGTTCCTAACATTGAAGTGGGCAACGCCGTTTACAAAGCGCTTATGTATCTGGCAGATCCCCAGCCTAAAAGTGCAGGCATTGTCGTAGGCGCACAAGTCCCACTCATTACTACAAGCCGCGCAGATTCGCATGAAACACGATTGTATTCAATTGCCTTGGGAGTTTTAGCCCAAATATAATTTTTTACTATTTGGCTCCCCAATTTACACACAAGGATTTGTCTGAGGCAGAATTAACCTGTTCAGAAAAAGCTATAAGAGATGCACATGATGCTTACTCAAAATCAAAACTATCGTATAGTAAAGAAAAAATGATTAGTTCTTTAACAGATTACGCCGTACAACAATGTTTGAGTAAAGAAAGCTCCGATAAATAATAATTGCCTAAAATTTCTACCAAGGGATCAGGTAAGAACTCGATCCCTTGGCTTTTCTATATTACATGGTTAATTGAGCATAAATGACGAATCGTATTTTTCATGTTTTGATAATACCAAAAGTAATTTTTTATCGAGCGACCAGAGCGTTGCATTGAAGCGCTTTCGTGCAGCGATAAGAAAAGCATCGATAAGACCGATTCCTTTTGAATAGTATTTTTCCTCAGCTGATATCATTCCTGCTTCAAGCCAAAGGCCTTTTTCATCATGTTTAGTCAATGTATTCCAATACTCAATAATAAGACTATTTTCCTTTTTGTTCCGTGCGCCCTGCAATAATTCTCCAAAAACACATTCGAGCCCGATTATATTTTGATTTTCAAGTTCACCTTTAAGTGGAGAAAAAATATTCTCATTTCCTCTAAAAAATTCAATCCAAATTGACGTATCTACAATAATCATTATTTTCGATTGAGTGTGCGTATCTTTTCCGCGGTAAATCCCTTTTTGAATTGTAAAGGATTTTTCTTAATCTTTTCATTGAGCTGAGCCAATTTTTTGAATGTCAGCCATTCTTTTAGCGCCAGCATGAGCGATTCTGTTAGTGTTTTCCCTTTGGTGAAACGACGTATCTCATCAATCAATTGATCGGGTAGTAAGGCAGTTACTTTCATACGATAAAGCATACGATACTTAATCGTATTTGTCAAGGCAAAAAATATTCAGATTTTCCCAATAGAAATAGGTGAAATTGAAATAGGTGTGAAATAGGTGTGACGCTACTTCCCGTCCGTTGGGGTGTAGGCATATGTACAATTCATATGTTGTTCATATGTCGGTCCCCACCTTCTGCTTTCTGCTAAAGTGCAGGCATTGTCGTAGGCGCACAAGTCCCACTCATTACTACAAGCCGTGCAGATTCGCATGAAACCAGGCTGTACTCGATTGCCTTAGGAGTTTTAGCGTT
>JAHFAK010000132.1 GCA_023250585.1 Deltaproteobacteria bacterium | reverse complement strand
CACATGCATTGCACTCGCTGAAAATCAGCCTTGCTCTTTGTCTTACTTAATAATTTACCTATTGATCTCCTTTGATTATTACTTATTGGCGTTGCTATTCGCATAATGCCCTCCTTTCAGAAAATATTATAATTTAGTTCCTCTATGAATGCAACTTAGTATTAGTATGAATAAGGGCAAGGAGCGAATAATGATAGTTGACCAAAAAATTATCAATTTGACAAATAATACATAAAAAGGAAGATGTTCGTTCAGCGATATAGTATGGAGGTATACAATGGTTAAACAGATATTATTGTACAGTATGTCGGTGTTATTTTTCATTTCCTGTGCTGCAAAACAGCCAATACGAACGAATCCAACGGGACCAACGATTACTGAAAAAAGTGTGCCGGTATTTTTAGAATCAGCGCTCAATACGGCAGTAGAGGAAGGACCTGTATCGTTTAAAGTAGCTGCGCCTATTAATTTATCTGATGGAACTAAAATTCCACAGGGGAGCATTCTCGATGGATACTTTGTTACGGGTGGAAACAAAGTCGAATTTGCTCCATCGGTGATTCGAGTCAAAAAAGATAACTTTGAACAATCATATCCAGTAAATTCAATGCAATCAGGACGACTTGCCGTTACTCCTACAACAGCTCGCTATATGAAAGAAATGGGCAAAGGTGCTGCAATAGGTGGAACAGTTGGAGCACTCGGTGGTGCTCTTGTGGGCGCAAAATATGGGGTTGGTGGAGTAATTGTTGGAGCTATCGCTGGAGCTGCTGCAGGTGGTGCTATTGGTGCAGGTTCGCAAGCAATGGGCCTATGGCTCAAAGGCGATGAACCGGTGTCTTTGCCAGTTGGAAGTGGTATGGTCGTTGGATTTGAAAAAGAATAAACTAGGGAGAACATACCTACACACTAACTTCCCCATTAATTGAGCTGGTACATTAGCATTCAATATTGTATTGAAAAATTCTATTGTCATATGTTGTAATGCAACCTATGACAACTATACGAAAAGACGCTCAAAAGAAAATTGATGAAGCATTTAGTAATTTATCAGGGTTTCAGAAAACTATCTGTCTTAAGCTTAGAAAACTTATTCATGAAACTCTTCCAGACATTAAAGAAGACTGGAAATGGGGGCCAAACTTTAACCATCATGGTATGATATGCGGCATATGGGGATTTAAGGAGCATGTCTCATTTGTGTTTTTCAATGGTGGTCTTATGAAAGATTCCTTTAAGCTTTTTACTGATGGTCATGACAATAGTCGTAATCGTATGATTAAATTCTTTTCGGGCCAAGATTTAAGCCCGCAGTTGATTCGACAAATTGCCGAATATTTACGCGAATCAGCTTTGATTAATGAGAAAAGCATAAAACCAGTTGCTCAGAAAAGATCTCTTACGATACCTACCTATTTCAGAACTGAATTACACAAAAAGAAGTTAGAGAAAAAATTTACTGAATTCACCAAGACTAAACAGTACGATTATATTGAATGGATTACGCAAGCCAAACGAGAAGAGACGCGCAAAGCACATATAGAAAAAGCACTGGAATTGATTGCAAAGGGCATTGGGCTTAATGATAAATATCTTACTAAACGGGAGAAGGTCTCAAAAACATGAGTATCAACAAATCTATCCGCCTTCGCAGAGTACCACGGCTTTAGCCGTGGGGCTCCCTGTGATTCGTGGATGGCACCTTTCCCTTTCCCTCTTTTTTGTTTTTATATAATAGGAAAAATTTTCATAGATACAGGATTATTTGTGGAATTTTGTATAAAGATCAAATGAAGTATTTCAAGATTTAAGCCCATTCAAAAATTTTGCTAATACAATCAGGCTATTAGTAAATAAAACAAAAACTAAAATTTGGCATGTCAATTGCTTAATAATGCATAGTATAAATTATATGAGGAGATGACTATGCGAAAAGCACTACCCTTGATTTTAATTTCCTGTGTATCTGTGGCATGTTCAGATGGGATTATATCCTTGAAAACAGGTGAGTCGAGTAGTTCTGAACAGGTCTTAGCTGGAACTGACGACCCAACTTCGGAAGAGGCTACGACTGGTATACTTGAAGAAGCAGGAGCCGAAAAGAGTATTCAGACAGATACTGATGGAGATGGAATATCTGATGAGAGTGACAATTGTCCTACTATTATTAATGCAGATCAAGCCGATCAAGATCAAGATAAGCTTGGTGATATGTGTGACAGCCAAGATAACGGGGATAACGATCAAGATGGAGTACAAAATTGGCAGGATAATTGTGTTGATGTTGCAAATGCTGATCAAAAAGACCAAGACAATGATGGAGCAGGCGATGTCTGTGACGCTGATATGGATGGAGATGGTATTGAAAATACTAAAGATAATTGTTCTACCATCGCAAATAAAGATCAAAGTGATACCGATGGTGATGGCAAAGGGGATCCCTGTGAAAATAAAGGTGAGTCATACAGTGATGATGAACTTGCAGATGATTATACCAGTGATGTACCTATACCTGAGGATATAAGTGATGATGATGGAGATGGAATTAAAAATTCAGAAGACAATTGTCCCCAGAACTTTAATCCTGATCAAGATGATTGGGTTTGTGAATTGCAGAAGCAATATTGTAATAATAGTAGCACGAGCATTACCGTGAGCGATGAAAATGCATTACAAAACGCAGTGAGTTCTTCAAGTAAATATTCATGTGTCAATATCAAAGGAATGATAAATATAACTAAAAAAATTAGCATAAATAAAACATTATTTTTAATCAGCATTGATGAGAATAGCGGCTTAAAAGCCACTCAACCGAATTTTGACATACTCTTTATCGCAATTTGGGCAGATTCTAAAGTTTATGTGAATGGCTTAATAATTGAAGGTAAGAAGGATTCAAATCCAAATAATAATTTAGGTATAAAGATTCTAGCTCAAGAAGCAAGTAGAGTAACTATTGAGAATACTCAAGTACGATATAATATTCGTCAGTCAAAGATAGGAGATAATTATACATTTGGAGGAGGTATAGGCGTATATATGTATGATGATGTAATAGTGTATATTGCAAATAATATTGTTGAGAATAATAACTCTTATAATGGAGGAGGAATATATACTTCAAGTAGTAAAGATTCGACCATGTTGATGGTTAATAATATTATTGAAGATAATACTGCAGACTATTGTGGAGGAGGATCTTCTAATAGCTATGATGATTCGATTACTACAATTTCAAACAATAGTATTTATGATAATAAAAGTAATGGCTCTCATGGAGGTTCTTATGGAGGACTATGTATAAATAGTCACGATAGCTCTCAGGTTTCACTTATAAATAATGTTTTTGGTGGAAACAGCGGATACTTTGGTGGAGGACTATCTGCGCAGTCATTTTCTTCGAAATCAAATATGCTTATATTGAATAATACGTTAGTAAATAATGATTCAAGCGATTCTTGGATAGGGGATGCAATGAGATTAAAGAGATACCCTGGGACAACCCTCAAGGTAAAAAATAATATTGTATATGAGTATCCAGTAAATAATTATGTTGATGTTTTCATTGATACCAATGATGGTGCTATTCTCCCTGAATTTGAATACAATGGTTTTAATGGTGATAGCACTGCACATTTAGCTACCTCAGATGGTAAAACTATAGATTTTGATACCTATACGGGAAGCGATTTTCCGAACAATATGACCTGTAAGCCCTATTTTAGCGATGATTTCCAATTAGAAGAAGGATCAACGTGTATTGATAGAGGCGATAATTCTGAGTGGAATGAGATTACACCGCTGCTTGACAAAGATAGTAACCCACGGATAGTCAATGACATCATTGACCTTGGGGCATATGAGTATCAACAATAGGTATATAAGAAGGAGGTTTACTATGTGGAGATATAATGTACAGAGAATGATGATATGTTTACTAAGTATGTGTATGATTGAAAGTATATCAGCGGGAGAAAAAGCTGTAATGGATGCTCAAGAAAATAAAGAATATGCTATAAAAGTCAAAGGTATTGAATTCAGAGTAGATGGTACAGAAATGGTTTTTTTTAGGGATGAAAATAGTTGTACGACAGGTAAGAGTCCAGAAGAATCTGATTTTTTCATTCAATCTTTTATTGAAGAAAGAAGAGTTGTCCCCAATACGTGGGCTAAAGTGATACTTAAGGGTCAAGATTTAACCAATTGCCAAAAAGGATTACGTGAAGGGAATTATGTAGTATTTAATTTTAAAGCATTTTCTCAAAATTCTACACAAGAACAACAGACGACTCATAGTTCTTTTCCTACAGGAGATAGAGAATCTTCTAAAAAATATAAAGTGAAAGTTAAGGGCTATCAGTTGAGTGGCAAAGAGAAGATAGTCGTATTTGTCGATGAAGGTAGCTGTCAAACAATTACCAACCAAGAAGAAGCCTACACGTGGAGACCTATTTTTAGTATAGCTGAATTAGAAATACCCTCAAGTAGCTGGGTGAAAATGATGAATAGTAATAAGAATATAACTCCATGCAAACAGGGAGAGATTGAAGGAGATAGGCTTGTCTTTAATTTCACACTAATAAAGACCAACCAAAAAATAATTTTATTAGAAAACTTAAAATCTTTTCATTCTGCAGGACGTTCCAATGCGATACGAGATTCTCTTCTAGAGATGTTCTTTGTATTAAAAGATGAGGGATTTAAAGAAGCACTATCTCTTATCACAATGGAAGGAGATGGAGCATTGCGAACAGTAATTACAGCAGAAGAATTATCGAGCCTACCTAAGGAAAGTACAACAGGCGAGTCAATACTTGGTAAAATACAAGGAAAGCTAACCTTTAGCGAAGATGCGGTTGGTTTTAATTGCCTAAAGAATTTATCCTTTGTGGACACTCAGTATAAAAACATAGATCGCATTGTTTATTTTACGAGTACAAGTAGTGAACCAAAGAATTCAAATGAGTTATTTGGGGATGATGTCGGAACAGTATTATTATGGAAATCAAGAAAAGTTAAGATGCTTGTTATAACTGATAATAATTGTGATTTATGGGAGAAAGCAGAGTTACAAATTCCTTGTTATGCGCTTCAATCAGATCCTTCTGCAGATAAGATTGAAAAACTTGTCATGGATTTCTTACTGAATAAAAATTAGGTGAGGAGTGACGCTCCTTCTCGTCCGTTCGCCACGGCTTAAGCCGTGGGTGAATGAGCCTTATTTTTCCATGGGAATATTGAGCTCGCGAATTTTCTTGCGAAGGGTATTGCGATTAATGCCCAATAGTTTTGAAGCTTTGATTTGATTGTAATTCACTTTTTCAAGAGTCAGTTTGATA
>JAHFAK010000131.1 GCA_023250585.1 Deltaproteobacteria bacterium | reverse complement strand
GTGAATAGTGATAGTACTCCCCTTGAGCTTTCGTAACTCTGATAGCCTTCGTACCAATGGCCCATGTTCCGTGATAAATGCTCGCTTCATACAAAATCCTCCTTATATATGTTTACCCCAGTTGAAATATGTATATAAGCAAAATACGTGCCAATCATCAGATATTCTTTGTATATGTATCGAAGCCTTATCAATTAAGGAGATCATAATTGACAGCTTTCATAAAAAAGGTTTATTGAGGATATGATACCTCTGGTTGTCAGAGGATTTTTCCTATTTTGAGTACACATTCTTAGTCATGTGTTCAAAAAATGGGATTATTGCCAAACCATGTTGTGCTAAATAATATGTAACCTTCTGTCTTTATTTGATTTTATGAAATAAAGATTATTGGCATAGCAATTGCATTATAACCAAAAACGGAGATATATGAAAACGCACCTACTCGTCATTGATGATGATCGTGAATTTGTCACCTTTATTCGCGTGAGCTTAAAAAATGAATGTGATGTGTTCTCTGCTCATGATTTCGCCTGTGGCTTGGAGATTTTGCATGATCATTCAATTGATCTTGTATTGCTTGATATTTCATTGGGCAAAGAAAATGGAATACAGCTTATACGAACAATAAAGAAACTCCGCCATACCCTTGATGTCATCATGGTAACCGGACATAAAGATCCAGCTCTCTTACTCGAAGCTATTCGAGAAGGAGCTTCTGATTACTTAGTAAAACCTTTCGCCACAGAAGAAGTACTGGCCATCATTGAAAAGCTTTCTCCATTACGAAAGCGCAAAGAAGAGCGTTCTCCTCATGATAATCATCAAGAATCAGAATCTATTGTCGGACGATCAGATGCATTACTGTATCAACTCAATAAAGCTCGTAAACTCAAAGGTGAAGATGTGCATGTGCTCATTGAAGGAGAATCGGGAACAGGAAAAGAATTATTCGCACGCTTTATTCATGAGCAAGAAGAACAAGACAAGCGTCCATTTGTTGCCATCAATTGTGCAGCTATACCTCATGAGCTCTTAGAATCAGAATTATTCGGTCATGAGAAGGGAGCGTTTACCGGAGCTACAGAGCGAAAGATCGGTAAGTTTGAGCTTGCACATACGGGAGATCTTTTTCTCGATGAGATTTCTACACTCCACAAAGATTTACAGGCAAAAATATTACGCGCTATTGAAGAGCAAGAAATTATTCGCGTGGGAAGTGTACATCCAATCAAAGTCAATTTCCGTGTTATAGCAGCTTCCAATGAAAACCTCGAAGCATTAGTTGCACATGGTCTATTTAGACGAGATCTCTATCATCGATTATGTGTTGTTTCTCTTATCATTCCACCCTTACGAAAACGAAAAGACGATATTCCTCTCTTGGTGGAACGTTTTTTAAAACAGTACGGAAAAGGCAGATGTATATCATGCAACCAAACAGCGGTGATAGCCCTTTGCGAATATGCATGGCCGGGGAATGTGCGAGAACTCGAAAATCTCATGAGGAATCTCTGCATCTTAGTTCCAGGCAATAAAATAACGGTATCTGATTTACCTCAGTGGATTTTTCGGAAAAATACCAATGAGTATTTCGCATCCAGCAAGGTTCCACTCGAACTCGAATTACCCGAATCATCACGTGATTTTTTATCACTTAAAGACTATGTAGCCAAGGCTGAAAAAGCCTACGTCGAGCGAGCTCTTTCTCTCATGGAAGGTGATAAGTCTAAAGCAGCCGCCATCCTTCAGGTGAGTCGCACTCGACTCTATCAACGTCTAAAAATATGGGGTATGAGGTGATGAAAAAAAAGAATCGTAATCTCGTAATACCAGATGCAACTGAAGGCTTTGTTCCAACGCTTAATTGTATGGGATTTATGACCCATTATTTAGACCCTTTTTCACAAGCATTAATTGATTTTACTCCAAACGCTCCAGGCCCTTTTCTTGATATTGGGACTGCATATGGTATTACTTGTAAAAAGGCTTTGGAAAAAAAGGTTCACGTTATTGCGAATGATCTTGATGAACGACATCTTACAATTTTGCTTCAAGGACTTACCGAAGAAGAAAGATCTCGAATACAAATCAGCGTTGGGAAATTTCCCGATGAAATTGATTTTCCCGATAATAGTTTAGGAGCAGTTCTTGCATGTCGAGTTCTTCATTTTTATTACGGGCAAACTATTGAACGAGGAATAGCTAAAATTATCCGATGGCTCTCTAAAGGAGGTAAACTTTGTGTTGTTACTGAAACTCCGTATCTTGGAAATTTCAAAAAATTTCATAGTGTTTATGAGGAACGGAAAAAACAGGGTATTAAATGGCCTGGCTGGATAGACAATGTTTCCGAATATGAAGATGCCGGCTTTGGCAAAAATTTACCTCAGCAAATTCACTTTTTAGATAGAGACATTTTAGAACGAATTTTTATCGAAGCCGGATTAATGGTTGAAAAAATCGGGTATATTAATCAAATACATTTTCCTGCACCTATACGTTATGATGGACGTGAAAGTGTGAGTATCATGGGAGTAAAAGTATGAGTTTCAAAGAAAAGACAGTTATCATTTCAGGAGGTGCTTCAGGTATTGGAGCAGCAGCTGTTCATGAGTTTGTAGCTGACGGGGCTCGGGTTTATATACTCGATATTATACCTCCTCGAGTTTCAAGAGATACGGTAACCTTTTTCGAATGCGATGTCCGAAGCTATGCTCAGATAGAAAACGCAATTAAAGAAATTTCATCAAAGGAAGAAAAAATTGATTGTCTTGTAGCATGTGCCGGTATTCATTTTTCAGGCTCAATAGAAGATACTGATTTAGAAACCTTTGAACGAGTTCTTTCAACAAATTTCAAGGGAGTATTTTATGTATTAAAATGTGTGTTGCCGATCGTGAGACAGCAAGGCCATGGCTCAATTGTTTTAGTAGGATCAGATCAATCACTCATCGGCAAAAAAAAGAGCGCAATTTATGGAGCAACAAAAGGAGCTATTGGACAATTAACAAAGAGTACGGCCTTGGATTATGCAGAGTATGGGATACGAGTAAATTGTGTTTGTCCAGGAGCAATTGATACACCTCTGTGCGATGGTGCACTCAGAAGTTACTTAGAGAAATTTGGAAGTGGAAGCAAAGAAGACTTATTAGCTCAATTAAAAGAAAAGCACCCCTTAAAGCGTATTGGAAGTTCAGAAGAGGTTGCACATCTCATACACTTTTTATGCAGCGATAAAGCATCTTTTATAACGGGGACCCTTGTTTCAGTTGATGGAGGTTATGTTGCACAGTAACGGTAAGGAGGTCATTAATGAATAAGATCATTATTCTTTTTGTACTCATAACATGTTCTACACAGGCTGTATTCTCCATTAACAAAGAAAAAAGAATGGTTAAAATTGGAGTTGCTTCGAATTTTTCGGATGTAACATCTAACTCTTATAACCCTTTTGGGAATAGTGTTCGTAATGGAATTAATTTTGCTATTGAGGATATGTATAAAGAGTTCGAGAAACGTAACATTCAATTAGCTTTGTTGGAATATGACTATGGATCTAATCTCATAGAAGTAAGAAAAGTCGTTAAACAAGCAGTAAAAGATAACGTCGTTGCTGTAGTAGGATATGAATATTCTGACCATGCCTTGATGGCAGCTCCACTTCATCAGAAATATCATGTGCCTATGTTAACACCAAGTGCGTCAGCAGATCGTTTAGGTCAGATGGGAGAATATATTCACCAGGGAACATTTAATAATTCATATCAAGGAGAAATCTTAGCAACTATAGCTCTGCAAAAATTAAAATGTAAAAAAGTTGTTTCCATAGTTATTGCTAATTGTGCATATTGTAACGACATGAACAATGCTTTTTCTAAAGAATTTAAAAGAAAAGGAGGGAGAATAGAAAAAAACTATGAGGTTCTTGAACAAGAAAACGATTTTACTTATATTGCTAGAGATATCGTTAAAAATATAAAAAACATTGATGCCATATTTATTCCCAACCAAGAGTTAACGTCAGGGCATATTATCAAAACATTATTAAAAAATGGTATTACAAAGCCGTTCTTAGGTGGCGATGGGTGGAGAAATCTTGGAGCAGATTTTTTTAAAAATCCATATATAAAAAAATTTCATGGTTATATGACAGCTCATTGGCATAGCAAATTACCAACAAAAGAGTCAAAAGAGTTTGTAAAACGCTATCAATCAAAATATAGAAATACTCCAACAGACTCAGCTGTTCTAGCCTATGATAGTATGAGGATATTAGGAAAGATTCTTCTTAAAGCAAAAACTTTTTCTCGATTAGAAATTGAGCGAGAACTCACGAGGATTAAATCATTTAGGGGTGTTTCTGGTTTATTCTTATTTCAACAAAACAAAGCGCCATTAAAAACCATAATAGTTTTTCGCTCGACTCAAACGGGATTTATTATAGATGAAATTTTACACCCAAAAAAAGGCTAAAAATTTAAAAAATTTTCAGCAACATGGTATTTCTATTAAGACAAGAATAGTTCGTCTTATTTCTGTAACCCTATTAACTGTTTCTTTAATAGCTAGCAGTGGATTTTATGCTTATTATACATTTCAATCTAAAATTGCCGAAGAAACTTTAAAAGATAAACTATTAGCTTCAACACCTTCACAAGTAAAGGAACTTATTATACCATATCTTATTCCAGAACAGATGTCGGGAATTAATCTTTTGCTTACATATTTCAAAAAAAAAGAAAAACTAGAACTATCACAAATAATCTTTGAGAACTCTGAAATTCCTAAAAAGTTTCGACAATGTACCGTCAAAGATATTATTTCGAGTTGTAATAGTACTGACGGTAAAGCTCTAGCTATTATAGCTCCAATAAAAGAAAATAAAACAATATATGGTTACTATTTTAAAACAAAACTAATGAGTAACAGGGATTTTGTTTCAGATTTTCTTAAAATGACTGGTATGATATTCCTCGTATTATTCGGTGTCTTTGTGATTTTAGTATTAAGGCTTGCACGAATAGCTTCAATAGAAGTTCCTAATAGTCTTAATCAGCTAGTAATCTGGTTACAACAAGTCCTTGAAAACCAAAGATCAGCAGAACCTCCAAAACTTAAGTTTAAAGAGCTTAGTGAAGTAGTAGCTCGTGTTTCAGAAGTAGTAAAAAGACATAATGAAGCAGTTTTTGAAATTCTCAAGCATCAAAAAGCTATAGCAATGATGAGTATTGCCGCTCAAGCAGCACACGACATACGTTCGCCACTCTCAGCATTAAATTCGATTACCCGTGAACTTCCTGAGTTATCGGAAGAGAAGCGTTTACTCATTCGTGGAGCTGTTCAGCGAATTGATGATATTGCCAATGATCTTGCATCAAAAAAGAAA
>JAHFAK010000130.1 GCA_023250585.1 Deltaproteobacteria bacterium | reverse complement strand
GATCATGGCATATGAGAAGGAATTGCTTGAACGATTGTTAGTTAAGAATAACTGGCATAGGATGAAGACTTCTAAAGAATTAGGTATATCTAGGAATAGGTTGTATAAAAAAATGCAGGCTTTGGGGATTGGATGAAGGCGGCTTAAGCAGCTAATTTTTTCAGTTCTACATTTATATCATCGATGAGTTTTTTAAACCCTGTACTATTTGCAATTTTCATTGCCTTATCAAATTCTTGTTTTGCTTCGTCGATATTTTTTTCTTCAATATTTATTTTACCTAATAAGTAACGACCCATGGGAATTGCGCGGTTGAAATTATATTTTTCTGATATCTCAATTCCTTTATGAAGCATTTCTTTTCCTTCTGTGGCATTTTCATTTTGTAAAAATTTAAGGAAACCAACATAGATTAAATTGTTAGCGTAGCCTTCTCTCCAGCCCGTTTCTTCTGATACAGGCAAAGATTCCTGAAAGTTTTTTAATGCTTCTTTATATTTTTGATTTTCATAATATACTTCTCCAATATTATGCAGATTTCGTGAAATACCAATTTTATCTCCGATTTCACGACACAGCTCAAGAGCTTTATTATAGTAGTCGAGACATTGATTAAAATCTTTTTGAAAACTATAGACTATTCCAATATTTCCTAAAATTCCCGACATCGTTGTTTTATCATTGACTTGTTTTGCATAATCAATGGCTTTATTGTAATAGTCGAGGGCTTTATCGTATGTACCTTTAAAAAGATATGATGTCCCGATTCGTTTATTGAGTTCACCAAGCAATCGTTGATTATTAATTTTTTCAGCAATCTTAATTCCTTCTTCAAGCGTTACAATCGAAAGATCGCTTTCACCTTTTCGTTCATAAATATCTCCCAGAAAACCCATTGTTTTTGAAGATATTTCATCCAAGCCTTCTTCTTGAGTGATATGTAACGCCTCTTTGAGATAATTAATTGAATCATCGAAATTTCCTTTAAAGAAGTGGAATCGGCCCAATCCAATTTTTGCTTTCGAAGAGAAAGTCTTATCTTTATTTGCTTCGGCAAGCGTAAGCAGATCACCACACGATTTTTCACTGTAATCCAAATCACCCTGTTTAAGCGCAATATCAATAGATCTGTAGAGATTATTCATTTGTTTTTCTTTGCCAATTTTTACATCAATGACATTGTTTTCGAGAGCTCTTTTTATAAATTCAATGGCGGTTCGATAATAGTTATTTGCACCTTCCAACTGACATTCACTGGCAAGTTTCTCTGCTGATTTTTCTAAATAATTAATTGCCTTTTCATAGCAGTCAGTTTTGCTGAAATGATGAGCTAAGAGTTCATAATGTTCTTCAAGACGATCTGCATTTATTTTCTCAATCGCATTACCCACTTTTTCATGAAATTCTTTGAGCTTCTTTTTAAGAATGCTGCCGTAGCTTACTTCAACGAGAAGAAGGCTTTTAAAAATATAAACCGTATCTGGAGATTTTGCTTTTTCAAAAATCATTTGTTTGTGAGCCAGTTTGATCAGTTCATCATTGAGACTTGGAAAGTCTTTCATAACTTCTTTTGCTATTGAATAGCGAAATTCTCTTCCAATAACTGAAAGATGTTGGAGAAGAATTTTTGTTTTTTCATCGAGGCGATCAACACGAGAAGCAATGATTCCATGAATAGTATGGGGAATTTCTGATAAATTAATCTTCTGATCGATTAGCCATTTTCCTTCGGCATTCTTAACTATTTTTTTATCATCAACAAATGATTTAATAATTTCTTCGGTAAAGAGTGGATTACCTATAGAACGAGACCATACTGCTTCTTTCAATGTTTCGGGAAGATCCTTTGCACCTAAGATTTCTTCAATGAGGTTATACGTTTCTTCTTTATTAAATGGAGTTAATGTTAGGACATTAATTGAATCATCTTCTTCAATAACTTTACTGTAATCGAAACGAGAACACAAAAATAAAATAATATGATTATTACGAATATCTTCGATAATAAAGTCGAGAAGCTCTTTACTTAGAAGGTCTATCCACTGCAAGTTATCTAGCACAAAGGCTAAAGGCTTTTCCTGTGTGAGATGAGCAATGAGTTTTTTTATTGCTAAAAAGATAGATAATTTCTTTTTTGCTTCATCAAAGAATTGTACGTTGCTGTCTTCATATTTTAAATACAGGATTAAACCAATAAAGTGAATTTCATTCATATCGAGAGTATATTTTTGTAGCGTTTTAATTTTCTCTTTCATTACGTTTTCACTATCGTCATTGGTGATATTGCATAGTATTCGAATGAAATTTTGAAAAATATAATATGTCAGTTCCGTCGTATGAGAAGCCGCATGACATTTAATCACATACGAATCCGGATATCTTTTGGCAAAAATCCCCGTCAATTCTTTCATAATTCTGCTTTTCCCAATACCAGCTTCTCCGGAAACATATAAGATTTGCCCAATTGGCTTTTCGAATTTTTCAAGGATATGATCAAATTTTTGAAGTTCTTGAGTTCTATTAACAAGCGTCCATCCATATTCAACCGCTTTTCCGGACTCTGATTTTTTTTCAGAAACAACTTCGTACGATTGTACTTTTTCTTTCTTGCCTTTGACAGCAACAGGTTCTAAGTCAATATATTCAAAAAGATCTTTCGTTGCTTTATATACGTTCTGACCAACGATAATTCTTCCCTTCGTTGCAATGCTTTCAAGGCGCTGTGCGAGATTAACCGTATCTCCCATAACCGTATATTCCTTGCGCATCGCTGATCCAACAATTCCCGCAAAAACTTTTCCCGCATTAATTCCAATACTAATTCCAATAGGAACATTGATATTTGTTGTTTTATTGAAAGCTTCAATTGATTTGATCATATCGAGTGCGCATCGAACAGCACGTTCACTATCATTTTCATGTGCAATGGGAGCTCCAAAGATAGTCATAACGCAATCGCCGATGAATTTATTAACCGTGCCTTCATATTTATTAACAAGATCGACGAGAAGCTGAAAGCATTTGTTCATAATGTTTGTAACTTCTTCGGGATCCATATTTTCACTCATCGCTGTAAAACCGCTGACGTCCGCGAACATAACAGCAACGTTTTTCATTTCTTCTTGTAACGAGCTTTTGTGAAGAATTTGATCAACAATATGTTTGGGCATAAACTTTGCAAATTCATCACTGAAACCAATTTGACTGGATGAAGAAGGATCGTCGGCAGATTTTACCGGAGCTGTTTCAGCTTGAGTTATATCTTTTTGTTGAAGGTTGACGTGTGTTTTTATCGCGACTTCAGATGTTTGAGTAATTGGTTTTGGTATAGTCTTTTGAGCTTGAGGTATTTCTGCTGTTTGCTCTTTTTGTGCTGTAATAGATGTATCATTGGTTTGGAATACAGCAGGTATTTGTGGTCCTTGTGCAATATCATTGAGCGTTTGAATAACTATGTGAAGATTTGTTCCACAATGCCCACAGAAATTTATTCCAACTGTATAAGGCATTCCGCAATGATAGCAGTATTTTTGATAAGCAACTTGTTTCCCACATTCGGAACAAAAATTACTGATACTTAAAATTGTTGCGGAACAATATGGACATGTCATATTTTGCACAAAAACTCCTCACTATTATTATACCTAATTTTCAGATATTTAGCTAGAGTAGATTTTTAAAAGAATTACTGAAGGGGAGTAGTTCGTAACATGTTTAAATTATTGTATTTTTTGTTTATGCGTGTATCTTCTCTTTGTGTAAGTAATTTTTCTATGGAACTGGATCCCGCGGTCAAGTCGCGGATGACAATTTGAGAGTGTTTCCCGTTTGTCATCCCCCACGGGATCCATCTTCATTTTTCCCATTTACTGAGAAGGTGTGAAAGAATCAGATTTCTCATTTCGTTCGAAATGACAATGTACGGTCTTCTGTCATTGCGAGGAGGGCACGTTTTCTTGCCCGACGAAGCAATCTCAAGCAGGTTCGGAATAAACTCCGCAATCCTGCATATGTAAGAAGAGATTGCTTCAAACCCTTCAGGTTTTCGCAATGACAGTCGATTTGGACATTTCAGTTTCCTATCGCTCTTTTTCAGAAAATGGAGCTCTCCTTGATTTTTTCACACCTTCTGAGCTGTTACAGTAATTGCTAATTTGTGATAGATGTTTTAAAAGACAAGATTAAAATAATCATATGTGCAACAAAAATATAGAATTATGATATACATAAAGTTGTTGAAACATATAACTCAACCCCTTAATACGTTATTATATGAAAGAAATTATAGTTCAAAAATATGGCGGAGCATGTCTTGCTTCCATTGATGATATTAAGCGAGTGGCAAAGAGGGTTATAGAAACTAAGCAACAAGGATATAATCTTCTCGTTGTTGTTTCAGCTATGGGTGATACTACCGATCATTTACTTGAACAAGCAAATCAAATAACCCTTGATCCAAAGAGACGTGAGCTTGATATGCTTTTGACTGCAGGAGAACGCATATCAATGGCGCTTCTTTCAATGGCAATTAATGCCCATCATATTCCTGCACTCTCTTTAACGGGATCACAGGGTGGAATTATTACAAATTCAAATCATACAGAAGCAGACATTATTGATATTCGCGGGGAAAGAATTAAAGAATCCTTGCTCGAAGAAAAAGTTGTTATTATTGCTGGCTTTCAAGGTGTAAGTTTTGAAAAAGAGATTACAACCTTAGGAAGAGGAGGCTCTGATACAACAGCTGTTGCCTTAGCTGCACATTTTAAGGCGAAGCGCTGTGAGCTTTTTAAAGATGTGAATGGAATTTATACTGAAGATCCAAAAAAAAATCTTCAGGCAAAAAAGCTTCAGTATGTTTCCTATGATGATGCATTAGCAATAATAAGGCGCGGTTCAGTTGTGCTTCATGAAAAATCAATTGAACTAGCAAAAAAATTTGGTGTAGTTTTGCATGTTCGCAGTGGCTTTACTAACGAAGACGGAACAGTTATTGGTATGAATAATTAGCCCTAAAGCACATTCAAATGATAACGAGGCGGCGAGGAGAAAACGACGCAAGCGTACGTAAGTAGTACGCTGAGGAGATTCCGACGAAGCCTCGTTATCATTTGAATGTGCTTTAGGGCTAGACCTATAAGCCGAGTTTTGTCTAGAATGGCCATTTATCTTGTCTTCATATTGCTATGAAGATCTTTGCGACTTACCTGGAAATACGGCGAGTAACCGCTTGCTTTTCAACAATTGTGAAAAACTCTTCCTGTTTAGTCTTGCACCAGATGGGGTTTACCGCATCGTCTCTCTCAAGACTGCCATGAGTGAGCTCTTACCTCACTGTTTCACCCTTACACAAGCGGAAAGGTGCCCGGCAACTTCCGGTCATTTTTCGACCGGAAGTTGCCGGGCACCTTTCCGCTTGTGCGGTATATTTTCTGTGGTACTTTC
>JAHFAK010000129.1 GCA_023250585.1 Deltaproteobacteria bacterium | reverse complement strand
AAAAATTCGAGAATTCTACATGTATAAAAAAACAAAAATTTGTATTGATACCCTGCCGCAAATCGGATCATTTCTTGAAATTGAAGGAACGAAAAAAAGCATTATAGAAGTTTCAAAAAAATTGGGTTTTGATTATCGAAAAGGAATTACGAAATCGTATGATGAATTGTTGAAAGAAGACATGAGACATGTCTCATGTCTTTCGTAACAGCTCAGTAAATGGAGGAATAAGTAATTTTTCTATGGAACTGGATCCCGCGGTCAAGCCGCGGGATGACAATGTGAGAGTGTTTCCCGTTTGTCATCCCGTGGCTTGACCACGGGATCCATCTTCATTTTTCCCATTTACTGAGCTATTACTGTCTTTCGTACATTACATTTGGAAAACATCTCTAAATTTGATATACTATTGATAGAGGCCGTTTATGAGCGTAATTGCACAAGCAACAAAAGCATTATTAAAACCAGTGGTTCAATATCTCGATGATGAAACCGTTTCAGAAATCATGATCAATGGGCCATCGCAGATTTACATTGAACGCAAGGGAAAGATCTATAAAGTTCCTGAACATTTTGGAAGTGAGGATGAGCTGATGGCCGCAATTAGAAGCGTGGCCCAGTATATGGGGCGAGTAATTAATGAAGAACGGCCAACGCTTGATGCTCGACTGCCTGATGGTTCTCGTATTCATATTGTAATTCCTCCGTGTGCTCGCCGAGGTGCGTATATGGCAATTCGAAAATTTTCAAAAGATACGTTATCAATCAAAGACCTTATTCAATTTGGTTCTCTCAGTCTTGAATGCGCAAAGTTTTTGAAACTTGCGATTGAACTCAAAAAAAATATCGTTGTTTCTGGTGGTACAAGTTCAGGAAAAACAACACTCCTCAATGTAATTTCGTCACTCATTCCTCAGAATGAACGAATTATTACCATCGAGGATTCGGCTGAACTGCAGCTGCAACAAGAGCATGTGGTGCCAATGGAAACAAAAGCGCCTGATAAAGATGGAAAGGGTGAAGTATCTTTGCGAGAATTAATTAAATCATCACTGCGTATGCGTCCTGATCGCATTGTTATTGGCGAAGTCCGTGGGGGTGAAGCATTAGATTTATTACAAGCGATGAATACCGGACATAGTGGTTCTATGACGACGGTGCATGCAAATGATCCCAGGCAAACAATGGGACGACTCGAAACCTTGTGTCTGATGAGCGATGTAGAGTTGCCTCATTTAGCAATTAAAATGCAAATTGCTTCTGCTATTGATATTGTGGTGCAAGCGGGAAGACTCCGCGATGGCTCACGAAAACTCACCCATATTTCAGAAATCATAGATCTCGATGAACATGGGAATTATCTTATTAATGATATTTTTATTTTCAAACCAGAGCGAGTCGAAGAAGATGGAAAAGTAATTGGCAAGCATATTCCTACAGGGATATTGCCATCATTTTACAATGAAGCGCGAATTCAAGGATATAAAGTTTCGAAACAGTTATTTGGGTTGAGCGAAGCGTAAGCAACGAAGCAAGGATACTTTTTCTGCTTCCCGAAAAAAAGTATATGTCTGAAATTAGTATTACAAAAAAAATTCCCGGAGGATTACAAGATATTCCCCGACGTATTAATGATTTTATTCAGAAGTTACGAAATACTCATTTACAAGATCATGATTTTGATTTGAAATGGGATACTACAAAAAAAAGGGCAGAGATTCATTCATCGCATGTAAGTGGAGAAGTAGTGCTTGGAAAAGAAGAAGTTACGTTAAAGCTTGTTCTTCCATTGAGATATATTTTATTTAAAGGTAAAATTAAACGTGAATTGGAAAAACTTATTGATCATGAATTAAACACAATAACATAAGTAATTGTCAGTACCCAACATCAGAACGAGCAGACCGAGGCGCGACGAAGTCGAGGAATGAGGCGTATGAAATAATACGCCGCAATGACGAGACGAGGAGTAACGAAGGTATGCGAAGTTCTGATGTTGGGTACTGAAATATTAGAGGAGTAATTATGAGCGAAGATTTAAAAGATACAATAGGTAATCAACCTCCAATAACTGATGATGAAGTAACTGAACGAAAACGGGTCGATCGCCGAAAACGGCCGACGCAGTTTATCAGTCGCTATACTTTTTGGGGACGACGCAAAGCACATCGACGAACAGAAGATCCCCAGGCCAATTACTATGTCGATCGGGTTGGAGGAAAATATTGGGTAGTTATTCTTCTGATCATTGTTTTATCGGTGATGGATTCTCTTTTTACTCTTTATCATATTAAGCGCGGTTATCGAGAGATCAATCCTTTGCTCAATGCTTTTTTATTTCACAACTACTATTTTTTAGCGGTTAAATATGTGCTGACGGTTATTGGAATTATTTCACTTGCTCTTCATAAATTTTTCATTTTTGTTCGTGAACTCATTGTGCTTCTTATCATTCTCTATATTGCCCTCGATATTTATCAGGTAATTTTGTATTTTCATTAAGAAACCTCTGAAATACGAGTTTTCCAGAAAGTCATTAACCAATTGAAATTATTATAAAATAATGTAATTTCTGAATTCTATTATTATTTTTAATGCAAATTATCATTAATTGTGGTATGTTATGAATATGAATAAATGTGTATGTAAATATTTTCGTGGAGAGAATGTAGTATGAATCTTGAATTAAAAGAACACAGAAGAAAGAATTGCCCCTACTACCGGATATCGATTATATCGCTTATATTCATTTCGATAAGTACTATCATACTTTTGTTTTCGTTAGGAATCCCTTTTTGCGGAGGGGATGATGATGAATCAAAGAATGCTCTCGAGAGTGAGAGTAATCAATTAGCCACATTCGATCCGAATGAAGACACAGACGGAGATGGAGTAGTAGATGGGCGAGATGTGTGTAGCGCAATTGCTAATCCAGATCAGGCAGATAGTGATAGTAATGGGATAGGAGATGCATGCCAAGATACTGATAATGACGGGATTATAGATACTGCTGATAATTGTCCAAACAAAGTAAATAAAGATCAATCAAATGGAGATGGAGATTCATTCGGGGATGTGTGTGATGATGATAAAGACGAAGATGGAATTTCTGATTCAGAAGATCCATGTCCGTATAATGTAGACAATACTGCATGTAATCCAGAGGATAAAGACGAAGATGGGGTTCTTAATACCGATGATAATTGTTCAGATATACAAAACACATTGCAAGAAGATACAGATAGTGATGGTACAGGCAATGCATGTGATGAAGATCTTGATGGAGATGGGAAGGCGAATGAGAAGGATAATTGTCCGTATGTAAGCAATCCTAATCAAGAAGATGGTGATCATGATGGAAGCGGAGATGTGTGTGATACAACACCTACGGGGAATGCCAAGAATGATAGTCCATCCGATCCATCGACGATGAAGGTGAATGTGCAGTATCAATGTCCTGATATGGATTGCTTTAATGTGTATGATGACTCGGGAGCATTTGCAGGAGAGATTACTTCAGATTTTAGGATAGCCTTAATATCAGGAAAGACTATAGATGCAGCAGATATTTTAAATATATATGTTCTCAATGATATGATTACTCGTACTGATATTAGTAACCGAGATAATTATAAAGCAGAGATTATTACTCGAACAGATGATCCGGGTATATTAACCCGAGATGATTTACGATTAGGAATAAATCTCTCAGCATGGGCAACTGCATATACGTTTTCTAACTTAGCTTCAAGTAGTGTACAGATGACGTTTGAGGTAAGTGGAAGTTCATCATCGGGTAATTGTGGACCAAGTGGTACGTGTTCATCAGATACAAATCCAAAACCAGGTCAAACAACTTCACCGCTTCCACTTCCGTGTATGCAGCAGTATGTAGAGAAGGGTAAGGTTCAAGATCCTCGGTGGAAGGATCTGTTTAAAAATGGTGTACCTCGAGTACCGCCTGAACGAGGATGCGTGGTAACTCAGATGACTGAGGGAACGTTTGAGACATACAAGTATTTTCCGGCAAAGATCATTAAACAAAACCAAGGATCACAGACCTATATGTGTGATATAACGTTGGATACAAAGCTTCCTCAAAGCAGAGTTATTTCCACAGCTATTGTTATGAGAAGCGGAAAATATGATATCCTTGATCGACAGGTTATGACAGCTGATTATAGTCTTTTTTCTAGGATTAAGGACAGTAAAGAGGAGTATCATTTAAATAAAACATCATACAATTATATGATGTATAAGAAAAATTCAGAGTTACAAGCATTTAAAGACACTGAATTCAGACACATTAATGATCAAAATAACGATGGTATTGTAGATTTGTATAATAAGAAGTTATTACAAATGGTTAATCAATGTATATCGAGGTAATTACCAAAGGTTACTTGCACGATGTTTGATATCAACGACTGCATGCCAGTCAATTTTTGATATTTCACTCATTGTATCTGGATTAGGGTTTGTTGCTGCAACAACTTCTTCAAATAAATAGATGGGCATGCTATCTCTATGCATAACAAGCTGAGCTCCATTGTTATATTCTTTATAGGGCATAAGAAATGCTGGGGTAATGACTTCATATTCATTATCATCTGGTTGCGAAGGATCTTTGCTTAAAGATGCATCATCGCTATAAATAAAAACTCGTTCATAGAATTCATTGAGAGGATCAGAAGAATTATATGGCGTACCAAACCATTCTTTGAGTTTCTGTTGTGCAGTAGCTATTTTTTGATCTATATCATCTTCGAAATAATATTTATAAATTACTTCTTTAACAAAGTCATCACTATCATGTTCATTCACGACATAATAATTCCCTACATCTACACTAGCATCGGTGAGATCATATATCACATTCAAACTTGTATCTTTAAGAACTTTGGCACCTGAGCGCATGGTAGTAATTCGATATTCATTCCAAACATAATCTCCGGTGGCACCTGCAAGAATAGGGGTTTCACTATAACCAATGTTGCTATCATCAAGGGGATAGTACTTAAGATAGGTCCCTTCGCCAGTACTATCATTATAAGGAACGACATTCGCATTAAAATTTCGTATGTAATAGATTTGTGTGGCAGACATGATAAAAAGAGAAAAGATAAAGAGTAAAATAAAAGCAGATAATTTTCGCATATTAGCCTCCCATCGATAAGTTTACAAAGAAATGTATATCCTGATTTAGGGAAAATTGTCAAATTTTGGTTTAAAAATGTACCTTGTCCATCGGTTTGATTTTCCTGATGATCTTCGGTTTGACGGATGAGAAAGTTTCGGAGTTATTGCAAAGAAAATATGAATAAAACAGTAAGAGAACTATTTTTTCATTTTAAAACCTCCTTTTGTGAAAGTAATTCTTCAAAAATTTGTATTTTTATTGGATACTTTATGAATGATTCATAGGACTCTCTATTAATTTCTATCTCATGAGATACTG
>JAHFAK010000021.1:11695-23289 GCA_023250585.1 Deltaproteobacteria bacterium | reverse complement strand
GTAATAGCTCAGTTAAATGGGAAAAATGAAGATGGATCCCGTGGTCAAGCCACGGGATGACAAACGGGAAACACTCTCAAATTGTCATCCCGCGGCTTGACCGCGGGATCCAGTTCCATAGAGAAATTACCTACTTCCTAATAACTGAGGGATTACGAGTAAAATTCCATTGATAGTGACTTTTAGCATCATTTATGGTATGCTTTTAAATAAGGATAAAAATATACCATGTATAAGCCGCAAGTATTTGGTAAATATCTCTTGCTTGATAAGATTTCTCATGGAGGAATGGGAGAAGTCTATAAGGCTAAGTCATTTGGCCTTCAAGGATTTGAGAAGCTCTTTGCTATCAAGCGCATTCTTCCAAAACTCTCACAAACAAAGACTTTTATCGACATGCTCGTTGATGAAGCAAAAATAATCGTATCTCTCAATCACAGTAATATAGCTCAAGTATATGAATTCAACCGCATTGCAGATACCTATTATCTTGCCATGGAATTTATTCATGGAAGAGATCTTCGAGCCATTATTGAAAAAGTAGATTCATTTCCATATGAGATTGCGTGTTATCTTGTGGCTGAACTTGCTCGTGGTCTGCACTATCTTCATAACGTCTCTGATTCTAATGGAAAAAAACTGAGTATCATCCATAGAGACATTAGCCCGCGAAATGTCATTGTGTCCTTTGAAGGTGAAGTTAAAATCATTGATTTTGGTATAGCGAATGCTTCAAACAGAGCATTTCCAATTGGTAATGATATTTTCGTTGGCAAGTATGCATATATGTCACCCGAGCAGCTTTTAGGAAAACCCTTAACCCATAAATCTGATATTTTTTCCGCAGGTATTGTGCTCTATGAATTGCTTTTTAAGCAGCTTCCACTTGGAAAAGTTAAAGATAAAAATTTACTCGAGCTCGATAAGGATATAAGCGATATAGATCCAAAGCTTGATAAAAAATTACTCAAAACATTGCCTGAAGAGCTGTATAAAATTTTACTCAAAGCCACGGCTATTGATCCAAACGACCGATATGATAACGCCTTGGCGCTTTATAAGGATACTATGGGTTTTATTGTTAATTCCAATCAACGGATCGATTCATTTCTCGTATCTCAGTATATTAAAAATTTATTTTCATCAGAAATTTATGGCCACACAAAAGACAATGCCAGTGAAGATAAAACGTTTATTATGGGTTTAGAGCCAACTCCATTTGCAGAGCGGAAAAAGGTTGCGGTTATTCATATCGATATTGAATCGTTGTCTTTGGAAGATAATCATCGTGAACAAATCCTTACCTTGTTTAAGGAAATTTTGGGAATTGTCCAAAAAAATGGAGGCGTCATTTATCGATTGCAAGACCGAGAGCTTGTCGCTCTTTTTGGACTTCCACAAAACAGAGAAGATGATGTATATCGTGCGATCTCTGCAACATTGCAAGTAAAAGAGTATATTCAGTCACTCGCTCAGGATCCACACATAGAATTAAAAATGGCATTGGATTTTGGAAGCGTTGTTGTGAGTTTTAAGGACGAGGATTTAAAAAGTTTTACCATTTCAGATGGTCCCGAACAACGAGTGAAAAACTTAATTACCTATACTTCCGATCGAGAAATATTATTGGGCGGAGCAGTTAAACAAATGGCCATGGATCAATTTGAAATTAAGGAAATAGAAAAAAATGGAAATAAGGTTTTTAGTTTAATTGATACACGCAAAAAACAAAAATCGTATACCAGCGTAAGTGAACTGCAGCAAACATTTATTGGTAGAGAAACAGAAGGAGCGTTATGTGAAAAAGCTTTTTCGGAAATAACTTTAAAAACAGGAAAAAATATTATAATTACTGGTGAAGCAGGAATTGGAAAAACCGCTTTTATTCGTGAGATTGCTCGGAAAGCTAGTGTCCTCAATATTCAGACATTTATTCAAGTGTTTCATCCTTCTATTAAGACTCCCTATGGAATTTTTAAGGAACTTATTGTTCAGCTTCTTTCTATTGATACTACTGATCCAGAAAGCATTTCACTCAAGATAGGCGAACTCGAAGGCTTTGGTTTAACCAAAACAGAATTGGATGCAATCAAAAGTATTTTATCATTACGCTACAAAAGCGAAGCCTTGGAATCTCTTTCTCCGGTGCAACAAAAACTCGTTATTTGCGTTGCCTTACGAAAGATTGTTCTTGGTATAGCAAATCAAAAAACCCTGCTGGTATTTGAAGATCTTAATTTCGCGGATGAGTTGTCGCTCGAGGCAATTGATATGTTATTGGCTGAAGGAGCTCTTCCTCAAATTGTTATGATTAAAACATATCGATCGAATTTTTCTTATGCATGGAAAAATAAAGATCCTCTCGAAGTAATCATCCCGTTGACACCTTTTAGCCAGAATACTCTGAGAGATTATGCGCAGATTTTTACCTCTGATATTCCATTAGCTGATAGCACGCTCAGTAAAATATTTACTAAATCATCGGGAAATCCTTTATTTGCAGGCGAGATAATAAAAAGTCTTTTGGATACTAAAAAGCTCTCTATTGTTGATAATAAGTATTCTCTTATTGAAGGTAGTACGAGTGTTGTTATTCCTGATACTATTTATAGTTTACTTGCGGCTCGTGTTGACGCACTTGATAAGCATCTCAAGACTGTCTTACGGCAAATATCCGTTATCGGTCAGGAGTTTAGCTTCGATGAATTAAAGATGCTTTCAGATAATAATCCCAAGCTTGAAGATAATCTGAGTGAGTTACAATCATTGGGCATTATAAGCAAAAAAGAAGAATCTCACGAGCGCATGTATCATATCACTACAGTTCTTATGCATGAGATTATCTATAAAAGTTTAACCGCCCATTATAAAGAAGAGATGCATAAACGTTGCGCGGAGTATCTTTCAGAAAAATACAAAGACGGAGAAGAAGAACATATAAATATTCTAGCATATCATTATAGTAAGAGTAATGACGCTCTCAAAGCTTTTGATTATTTGATAAAAGCAGGTGATTGCGCATATAAAGTATATCTTCTCAGTGAAGCGAACCGATACTATATCGAAGCTATAGCGTGTTTTCTTAATCACCAAAATCTTTTGAAAGATAGATATCTAAAACTCATAGAGCTCAATTATAAAGTTGGCATTATTAATCAGATCATGGGTAAGCTTGATGTTTCTATGACGAGCTTTAATGAATCACTTGCACTGTCTCAAAGTCATAACATACAGGATTTTGTTCCCAAGACCTATCATCAAATAGCTCGCATTAATAATATTCAAGGCAACTATGACAAGGCTCTACATTTTATCCAAGAAGCAATGAGTCTTTCGAGCAAAGCAAATAATCAAAAAGAAACGGTGGAATTTTTGCATGCGCAAGCCGCAATTTATCGATTGATGAATAATCATACCAAAGCGTTAGAGCTTTTTGAACAAGGGTTACAACAGGCAGAAGCGATTCATGATCCACATTTAGAAAGTATGTATTTGAACAGTTTAGGAATATCCTATCAAAATCAAGGCGAGCATACCAAGGCGCTTGAATGCTATAAAAAAACACTGGCGCTTCGAAAGGAACAAAAAAACAAATTAGCGATTGCTGTTGTTCTTACTAATATTTCTGCCGCTTGCTACAAAATTGCCAAATTTGATAAAGCCATTGAATACGCAAAAAAGAGTTTACGTCTTTCATCGGAAATAGAAGATAAGCTGGGTATTTGTTTTAGTTTGAATAACCTTGGAGAGGTTTATTTAATTCAACATGATTTTGAGACTGCAGCTTCTTTCTTTCATAAAGGCCTTGAAAGTTCACGTGAAATATCTTGGAAAGAAGGTATAGCCTCGAGTACTCTTCATCTTGCTTTAATTATGGCCCATAAAAATGAAGATCTTGCTGGTGCAAAAGATTTACTGCAAGAAACAGAAGAACGAGTGCGGGAATTAAATCATATTGAGCTTATTGCCAAGACATACCTCGCGAAATCAAAAATTTTGTTATCTGAGGGTCAAGAAGAAGAGTCCCAAGCCTACTTGAATAAAGCACACGAAATCATCACAGAAAATAATCTCACCTCTGATTTTCAGGTATTTAAGCAAATAATTTCTAATGAAAACAGTGATAATACATGAGGAGGAAATCAGGAAGGAAGAATAATAAATAAAAAGATGAGAAATAATCTTTTTATATGAGTCTTCCAAATAAACTTTTTATTTCTAATTATAGTCAGAATAGGTAGTAATATCCATTTATAGTTTTTTTATCTTGAGAAAATGTTCCAGTAAAGTGGAGTTGACGTTTAGTGAGAAAAATAAATTCAAAGTCATTTTGGGTACATTTCATTATTGTAATCTTCGCTGGATCAAATTCTTCATCATTCTTATTTTTATATCTAGCTCTATAATAAGGTGTTATATCATATAGTGCAGTATGCGGGTAATAGTGATCTCCCTCCTTTTCTACATCAGACATTCGTATGATGTCATAATCAGTTTTATCCTCACAATTTTCTTTCTTTATAAAATATGCAGGAGACTTCTTATTGTTATTTAACTCGTCATCATACCATCCTTGGCTGCACCATGTTCCAGTTAGCGCTTCGATGAAAGGATCTTTCTTACTTGTCTGAGATGCAGCAGGATTAGAATTCGATGCAGTTTGTACAGGAGTTTCTTTTGTAGAACTCTCGTGTGATTTACAACTGCAATACAGTAAGAAGCTCAGTAAGATGAGTATGGATATTTTTTGATTAAAAAACATATGTTTTGTCCTCCCTATTTAGTTCAATGAATTTATTTAATAGCTCTATTCCTATCTAATGGCCAATAGATTTTGTAGACTTTTCCTAGAACTTCATCAGGCTTAATAATCCTCCCGCATAAGGGATCTTCTAAATCACGTTTCTGTATATTCTGTTCTCCCTCAATAAAACTAAGATCATCAGTGGCATAAACATTATGAGAATTACTAACGAGCAATCCGCATATAATGAAAAGGACACATTTAATACGCACATTCAAATGTTTTATTTTTTTATGATACATCTCTCATCCCTTCTATATTATTAGATCTTATACTATATACCCATTGGATTACCACAGGCACACCAATTTGCAACTAATAAATACTTACGACCTAACTCATTAAAATTATTAGGTTAATTTTCTTAGATATCATACAGTTATGCTGAAATGCAGCATAAAAGTTAACGAAACTGAACGATTATTTTTTAATAAGTAAAATAGATAAATAATAGTAGGTACTTATAAATAAAAAATAGAATTTTTTTTGTTTATTTGATTAAAAATGAGCTTAGGAGCAAACAAAATTCTGATACTCTTAGAGCTTTATCTCTAAGCCTTCGTGAGCGGCAATGGAATCTTTATGGGCCTTCTTTGCTTTTTTTTCAATTGATGAAATAAATTTGTCATCATGTAAAGGGTCGTGGTGGAAAAGAACAAATTTTTTCGCTTTTGCGGCCTTGGCTACTTTTACCCCTTCATTCCAGGTTGAATGTCCCCAGCCTTTTTTGGATTGGCCCGTAACTCCATAATATTCTTCTTCAGTATATGTGGAATCATAGACGAGCACATCGGCGTTTTCTGAATGTTGAACAAGTCGCTCATCCAATTTGTCGGTATGTTCATGATCGGAAGCGTATACAAAAACTTTGTTTTTGTACGTTATTTTAAATGAGGTGGCTCCACTGGGATGATTAAGAGGACAGGTTTGAATCGTTATATCATTTCCAATAGTAAATTGAGCATTGCTTTCGGTGTGTTCAAACGTAAGTCGACCGGGCAATTGCTTCAACGCTACGGGAAAATTGGGCTGAGCCATTTGGCCACTCAATGTTTCTTCAAGCGTATTGGCAAGTTTGTTTTCACCAAAAAGAACAAAGGAATTTTTTGGATTATAAACCGGCATAAAAAAAGGAAATCCTTGGATGTGGTCCCAATGAAAGTGAGAAAAAAATATATATGCTTGATGAAGATCTGTTTGTGCAAAATGATTTCCCAGAAGACGTAACCCCGTACCGCCATCAAAAATGAGAAGTTTGTCCCCGCATTGTACTTCAATACAGGAAGTATTCCCGCCAAATTTTGCCGTCTCTTTGCCTGGAGTAGCGATGCTTCCGCGTACTCCCCAAAAACGAATTTTCATGGAATTATTCTAAATATTCTTCAAAGCATTGTAAATGATTTTTACAAAATAGTAACTATTGATTTTAACCCTTAAATGTCTGTTCGAAGGAATATAATTCATCATTTCGATGCGATTCAATATAACGTAAATCATCTGCATCACCTCGATTCAAAAGATAATTAATAACAGCTGCACGAATGATTTCCATACGAGTTACTTTCTTATCTTTAGCTTCTTCATTAATGAGGCTTAAAATATAATTATCAAATTTTACTGAAATTGTTTTCATCGATATGCCTCCTTTCTATCCAAAATTCCATATACGATAACTTCTTTCTTCTTATCATCAATTGAATATAAGATTCGGTAATTACCATAGCGAATTCTGTATTCATCGTTACCTCCAACTAACTTCTTCGTTTTCAAAGGTCGTGGGTTCTCTCTTAAGCTGAGTATAATTTCCTTCATTTTCTCTAAATCCCCTTTTGGGATTTTCTTTTGTTGTTTTTGTACAATTTTAGCAAAATTTAGTATATACATAAATATATCTATAAATATATCAAATTATATGAAAAAGTCAATATCATTTTACTAAGAAAGTAACTTTAAAAAATGACCATTTTGCCTTAATATTTCAATATTTTTATCGCAATTATATTTCTATTATAGACATTATACTACAAGTGATAAATAAGTTATATGAGAGAGATATTTTTCTTTATTTAGCTCCATGTTTGACCTTGACAAAAATATCGCGCCGTGCTAATAAATTTGGTAAATTATAAATAACAGAACATGGGGTTACGGGTGAGACGAGTTCATTTTCAAATATATTTCATTTGTGTAATATTTTTAAGTTCCGTGGATATTTCTTCATTCGCCTTTGCCACCAATAAATGTGGCTGGGTATTTAATTTGCATAAGTTGATACAAGGTTGGAAGGTTCGAATAGAAAAACGAGTTTTATCTTCAAATCAGTCTATTACTATAGCATTTGCTCATCAAATTCTTATTCCAAAGCATGATCGATATTATAATTCTTACTCCATTTACTTGAATGGGAAATTATTGAACGAACTTATTATTAAAACAATGGATCCAAAGACGTTTATAGAACTCATCTACGAAGCGTCACGTCAAATCGAATCTCATCCTGATATTAAGGCATTTTTGGGTGGAAAGCTTAATACTGATCGAGTTGAAAATGCACAGGTTCTCGGTTGGCAATATCTAATTATTTGGGACAGGTTAACAGAACTCGTCGAGTCCATGAAGGTAGAGGAAATTAGGAAACTCCTCAATTATATTTTTAATAAATCAATGAGTTTAAGACCTTTTAGTTATATAGTAACGAGTGCCGTACAGCGAGCATATAGTTTTAACAGAGATAATCTATTGCAAGTGTGGCAAGAGGAAAAAATGTTACTCTCAGAAGCATTGTCATTTATTGATATGCAATCAGTATCTCCTCCAGTTCTATTAGCTCAGCCTATAACTATTTCCTCATTAAAAAGAGACTTTATACAGGGTATTGAACAGAATGAGAAAAATATTGTTCTCACTAATCGTAATTTCGCTTTCCTTGTGAATGGGATGAACCCAAGAGAGGGAATAATTACCTATCGAGACTTTAATGATCTTGTTTTAGATATTCATACTCATCCGGTTGATTGGGCGTTTTCAACTGGAGATATTGAAGTGTATAAAAGGTTAGAACAAGATCGTAGGGTTTATTCTGTTCAAGGTAATGTTAACTTCTTTGTAAGATCTCCAAGTGGTATCTTCGCGTTTGTGCCTGTTAATTCTAAGTGGGAGTCAAATCGTATGGATCAGAAAAAAGATGTCTATTTTATGCCAGTTGTTGTTAGATATGTCACTTCTCAAGGTCAGATTGTTGAGCACAATTTTTCTGGATATACAAATAACGATAAATGTCAATGCGGACAATTCATGATTCATGCACTTAAAGCTGGTGCCTTAGAACTTACTGTTACTTTTCAAAACGGAGATTCCATTCAATATTGTTCATGGAGTATATTTGAACAAGAAAACTTTATGGAGAATAACATTCGTGACTTACCTAGAATATTTTCTATTTTAAAGAATAGAAAAGAAAAAATACATCCATGAATTGATCTTAGTTTTTTCTTTAGTTACTTAAGAATAATACGGAACACTACGAAATAATCTTCTTCCATGTCAGAACAAGATTTTTTACTGCATTCACTTCATCGACACGTTTTACTGGGGTTTCACGAGGGGCGTTTTTTAGTTTGTCTGGATTAGTTTTTGCATCAGCTGCAAGTTCTTTCATGACACTAATGAAATGATCGAGATTTCTTTTCGATTCACATTCAGTGGGTTCAATCATGAGAGCCCCACTCACCACGAGAGGAAAATAAACCGTAGGAGGATGTATTCCATAATCAAGTAATGACTTGGCAATATTGAGCGTGGTTACACCATTTTCTTTTTGGAATTTATCAGTAAAAATGCATTCATGCATACAGTCTTTGGTGTATGGCAAATGGTAATCATTTTTGAGATGCTCTTTGATGTAATTAGCCGCAATAATGGCAGCCTCGCTTACTTTTTTTATGTTTTCATTTCCGAGCGAAAGAATATACGTGAGCGCTCTCACCAAAATTCCAAAATTTCCCTGAAAGAGCCCCATCCGTCCAATAGATTTTTTTGTTTCTGTTATTAATGAATACGTAGTTCCATTTTTTGTTACGAGTGGAATAGGTAAATATGGAGATAATTTTTCATTCACGCATAATGGACCTGCACCTGGTCCACCTCCACCATGAGGAGTTGAGAAGGTTTTATGCAAATTAATGTGCATGAGATCAACGCCCATAGGAGCAATTTTTGTAATGCCGAGAAGCGCATTTAAGTTTGCCCCGTCCATATACACAAGGCCGCCATGATCATGAACTATTTTTGTGATTTTGAGTATTTCTTCTTCAAAGAGTCCAAGGGTATTGGGATTAGTAATCATGAGAGCAGCAATATCATTAGTCATATACTGCTCAACAAGTGATGCTTCTAATATTCCTTGCTTGCCGCATTTAATTTCTTGAGTTTTAAAATTTCCTAATGCTGCACTTGCAGGATTTGTGCCATGAGCAAGATCGGGAACCAATATCGTATGGCGCTTTTCTTTTTTGTCTTCAAAATAAGCGCGAGTAATTAAGATTCCCGCCAGCTCTGCTTGTGCACCTGCCATGGGATTTAAGGTGATATGAGAAAAGCCTGTAATCGTTTTCAAGAGCTCTTGTAATGTATAAATAATTTCTAAACTTCCTTGAGCTTGTTCTTCGCCAAAAAGTGGATGGGAATAGGCTAAGCCTTCTTTAGCTGCTATGTCTTCATTGATTTTAGGATTATACTTCATCGTACATGAGCCGAGTGGATACATGCCAGTATCGACACCGTAGTTTTTTGTTGAAAGGCGAGTAAAATGACGTACTACCTCAACTTCAGAAAGCTCAGGCAAGTCGACATCTGTACGTGTAAATTTTCCATCAAGATTTTTGTGATATTCTTTAATGGAAGATTTACGTAACGTATATGCTTGTTTTCCCGCTTGGGAAAGTTCTGATAAAAGTGGTTCTTGTAACTTTGCTGTAATCATTCCATCACCTTTTTCATTGTTTCAATCAAGTAATCTATTTTTTCTTTAGAATGTTTTTCCGTAACATTAACGATAAGCGATGTGCTATCTTTGGTACTTAATTCGGGACAAATAAATCCTGGAAAAATTCTTTTTTGTTTGAGCAGAGAA
The DNA here is from genome assembly GCA_023250585.1 of Deltaproteobacteria bacterium. Classification (GTDB taxonomy): domain Bacteria; phylum Bdellovibrionota_F; class JAHFAK01; order JAHFAK01; family JAHFAK01; genus JAHFAK01. The sequence continues at coordinate 13,354 of JAHFAK010000021.1, read as the reverse complement.
AAGAGTTCGTTTTTTTCCTTTCGAATAGCAATTCCAAATTCATTAAAAAAGTGCGCGTTATTATGAAAGAGTGTTGTAATTCCTTTAATTGCAGTTAGACGATCATATGCATAATGTGCATTATCGTAATTTTGTTGAGCGACTTCACGTAGGCCTTGTTTACCAAGAGTCGCAAGATATATTGCTACTCGTAATGCGCACAGCGATTGATTCGTGCATATATTTGATGTAGCTTTTTCTCGTCGAATATGTTGTTCGCGAGTAGACAGTGTAATACAAAAACTACGATTGCTATCCGCATCTTTTGTAAGTCCAATAAGCCTTCCCGGCATTTGACGTACGTATTCTTCTTTTGCAGTAAAGAGACCAACATAAGGTCCACCAAATTGTAATGGAATACCTAAGCTCATGCCTTCGCCGCATGCAATATCTACACCACATTCACCGGGACCTTTCAGTAATCCCAAACTTGTTGGCTCTAAAGTAACAGTTACGAGCAGTGTATGGGGAGTCAGTTTGCGTATCTCTTCTAATTCTTCAATACTTCCAAAGAAGTTTGGATATTGAACGACTACGCAGGCAACACTGTCATTTAATTTTTTTGTTAAGGTCGTATGATCGGTTATTCCTTTGTCTTTATGAATTGGTAATGTATCTAATTCAAGTAACCCGCGAGTGTATGTTTTAATAGTTTCACGAACATGAGGATGAATTCCCTCCGAAAGTAAAACAGTCGTTTTTTTTGAAATTCGATGTGCCATCAAAACTGCTTCGGCTGCGGCCATTGCCCCGTCATACATGGAAGCATTCGCAACATCCATGGAGAAGAGTCCTGCAATCATACTTTGAAATTCAAAGAGTGCTTGCAATGTTCCTTGGCTTATCTCAGGTTGATAGGGTGTATAGCTTGTATAGAATTCAGAACGGCCGGACAGATGATTTACAATAGATGGAATTGAATGATCATAGCTTCCAGCTCCTAAAAATGAAAGCGTATCTTTTGTGCTCGTATTCTTTGATGCTAATGCATTGAAGTACTCATGTAACTCATCTTCACTCATTGCATTCGGAATATCGAGCGGTTTACCCAGAATCAATTCGCTGGGAATATTTTTATACAGGTCAGCAGTATTTTTTTTTCCAAGTTCGGCAAGAATTTCTTTTTTATCGTTTTCGGTAAGTGGAATGTACTTCATATGTTTAAATTTGTGCTGATGTTAAGATTGTGCGGAAGTGCTGATATTAAAATAATTTCTTTTTCAACATCAGCACGTACGCACATCAGTGCATCAGCACATTTTATTTCTCCTTTAACATTGCGGCGTAGTCACTGGAATTCATCAGTTTTTCTAGTTCGCCCATGTCCTTTGGTTGTACTTTTATCATCCACGCTTTTTCATAAGGATCTTTATTGATTAATTCAGGTTGCTCAATAATCGTTGCATTGATCTCAGTAACGGTGCCGGAAATTGGCGCAAAAAGATCTGATACTGCCTTTACTGATTCAACAACACCAAACTGTTTGCCTTTTTCGATGGTAGTCCCAACTTTTGGAAGTTCAACAAATACAACATCGCCGAGAGAGTCCTGCGCGAATTCAGTTATTCCAACGGTGATGAGAGATCCATCAGTTTTTGCCCATTCATGGTCTTTTGTGTA
>JAHFAK010000021.1:0-11595 GCA_023250585.1 Deltaproteobacteria bacterium | reverse complement strand
AATGTGTCTCTTGCGCCGAGTCCTATTGGTAAAAGCTGTTCAGCTTGTCCTTTTTCAAGAAGGAGTTGCCATAATTTTTTTGATTCGCTTGGATGAATATAGAGTTCAAATCCATCTTCGCCGGTATATCCAGTTCGAGAAATAATTATGTCTTGCTTAAAGACTTTTCCCCGCGTAAACCAAAAAGATTTTAAATTTCTTAATGGGATATCGATAATTTTTTGTAGAATAGTTTCTGAATGAGGTCCTTGCAACGCTAAGAGATCATAGTCGTTACTTTTATTGATTATTTCTAGCGAACCAAATTTATGTGCTTTCATGAATAAATAATCTTTTTCTATATTAGCTGCATTGACACAAAACATGTAGTGATTTTCGGAAAACATATACAGCGTGCAATCATCAACTGCACCGCCTTTTTCATTGCATAAAACTGTGTACTGAATTTTTCCTGGCGTGAGTTTGCTTGCATCATTGCAGGTGATTTTCTGGCAAAAAGCGAGAGCATCTTTCCCTATAATTTCGATTTCTCCCATGTGGCTTACATCAAAAATTCCTGCGTGTTCACGGACATTTTTATGTTCAACAAGCTCACCGGAATATTTTATAGGCATAAGAAATCCAGCAAAAGGAACCATCTTTGCGCCACATTTTATATGCTCGTCATAGAGAGTAGTTTTACTCATAACCTTGCGAAATTAATATAGGGGATATGTTTTGTAAAGGTAAAATTAGTTAATTTTCATTGAAGATTTTAAAATTTCGGCGATAAAGGGATTTTTTCTTTTAAGATCTAATTGGCTAAAAGGATGGGGTTCAATACGAGTATCAAATTTTCTTCTCAATTTCATTAAATTCCCCTGCTCATCAAAGCTATTGTTTAATTCAAGAATATCATATAACAGATGATTGCTACCTATATGCAGCTACAATAGGAAATGAATTTCGTATTACATCTGCATTGTATGAATAGATTTTATTTTTAGTATCCCATATTCCAGTAGGCAGTCCATTCACACGGACGGTTGGATTAGAGAAATAAAGAATTTTTGGACAATTTTTATTTGAATCATAACATTCATCGGGATAGGCAAGCATTGTTCTGAAAGAACCTTTCTGAATAAACCCGTAGGCATAGTAAGTTGCATCATCACTATCATTTACATACTGATCATGATTGAGCCCCATATTATGACCAACTTCGTGAGATAACGTATAGTAATTTGTCCCGCAGGACCGCATTACCACATTAAATGCTCGTGAAGGATAGCTTGAAAGAGAAGGCATTTGATTGCCCTGTCCACACCAATCAATATTTTTTACCCAAAAACTTACGATATCTGCTTTATAATAATCCCTCCATTGATGAATGGTATCTATTTTACCATCAGAAGGGTTTTCAAGATCATTGAGCGTTTTACTAGCATCGCCTGTTTCTGTATATGAAATGGATTTAATAGCTGCGAGTTTAAATGACACTTTTTGTTTCTCCGTATTTACCATGCTATTAAGGAGAGCTTGATTAGCTTCATCGATCGCTAATTGAGCTTCCGAGGCCATATTTCCATTAGAGTCTTGTTCTGCATCATCAGAATACACAATAAGGATTGATACGGTATAATTTGAAGGAGGACTTCCTCCTGTGTTGCCTGTACTTCCCGTATTACCGTGTTCACCCGCATCATCTTCAGTAAGTAAATCATTTACCAATGCACAGTTTTCAAGATCATCATCAACGCCATTTGGTTGACAGGGTAAACTCGACATTGCTTTAGGAGGAGATCGTCGTGGGGTCTTTCGTTCTCCATCGTGATCATTAAATTTCCCTCGATCAACTTCGGTAATAAGATGAAGCCCATCATGAGATGGTTGAATATGATAGAAGTGAGTAACTGCGTTAATATTTCCGGTAATATGGCCATCATGAGTTACCACCAGAATAACATCACTTCCTTCAATACCCTCTATTTTTCCAAACCAGCTAAAGCCATTGTCTCTTATTTCTACACGACTTCGCATTGTATGAATAATCGTATCGTTAAAAAGATTAAGCAAAAGAACATTGTGGTCTGGTGTAATATTTAATTTTGTAAGATTACTTCTCTGTACGAAACTATCTTTCATTACCGAAGCCGTCAGAGAATTTTTCTCTTTTAGCATTTCTTCTTCAGTTCCAATTTGGGGAGTTTCAATATTTTCCCCGCATGCAGTAAAGAATAAAATTACACTACATAAAGATAGTCCATAAAAATAATTTTTCATAGGTTACTCCGGGTTAAAATTATGCATTACATTAATAATTAAGTGCAAAAAAGGTACCAAAATTTATTGAAAAATAGATTAATGATATTAATTAGTTGTAAAATAAATTTAGTATATATGGCACAGAAAATGAATAATTTTTTTAATGGTATGAAAAAGTTTCACTAAGCAGCGTGGTTGTTTTTTTCTTAAGGGCTCACTGTCTTTGGATCATAGAATTTTGAACAAACAACAATAGCACTTGCGGTGTTTTCTTTATAATAGTCAGGTTCGGGAGTGATATCGTCATAGCTTCCCGGAGCTATACAATCTTTTACCCAGTCGCATGAATCTTTTGTGTGATCTACGTTTCCTCCGGTATTATTTGAAGATATTCCGCATTTTTGGATACAGGTCCTCATTGCAATTTCATTGTCTTCTAATGTTATCGCGGATTCTTTCGCAAATGGATCATCATTATTTGTTGCCATTTCCAATTTATAATTCCATGAGTAGGCATTTTTATCCGGAACATAATTATAAGCCGGCTCTGTAATGACATTAAGTAATTGAGGAAGAATAAAACATTCGTCTTTTGTAAAACCTTTATCTGTTAGAGTTTTAGGGAATGTTAAAATCTGAGAGTTTTTTAAATTTGATTCATCAAGCTCAACAGTAATAACGTGATTATTATATTTATTCGCAAAACCAAATCCTGCTTGAATTGCTCTAAAGTCTATACTCGATCGACGTTTGCCTACGTCTTCATCGGTGCCGTCTCGTTGAATTTCTGGACTGTAAATTCTGACGATTGGTGAATCAGGATTGGAAAGATCGCATTCGTATATTCCTTGATTTTCTTCGTTCGCATAATATGCATAAAATTCCGGAAGTTCAGCTTCCGTACATTCGATGTAATTGTTTAAATATCCATAATCATCATTTCCTGCATAACCTGAATCAAATCCAATAAGCGGATAGGTTTTCATATAAACCGGTGTATAATAGTAGGCGAGTTGCATATCATTGGTGTCATATTCTGATGTGTTATTATTATCGGTAATAAGTGTATCAAATATTTCGAGATGATTATCTTCCATAAGAAAGAATTCGCCGGGTTTATAGAGAAGCAATGATTCCTCAGGAGTATTTTTGTCAACAATAGTACTTGGCTCAGATTTTTGTACAGCGACATAATCAGATGCTTTGTCGTCGAAATCATAACAAGCGCCAAGGTAATAGATGGAGTAATCACCGGGAATAGAACTTATATCTTTTGTAAATGGATCGCCGGCATACCACCAATAGCCATTATCTCCATAATTTATTGGCGTCGTTAAATAAAATGACTGTCGTATATTTTGTCGCATACCATAGCCTTCTAGTTTAAATCCATATGCAAATGTTTCGAGCGTATCAGATTTTACTTTATAGCGTGGCGAACGAAATTCTCCGGGACTGACAATACCAAAGCATTGTTCTTTCGTACTTTCTTCCATGCCTTCAAGAATTGCGGTACACCATTCTTTTTCATTTTCATCTTTCCACGGTCCATTATTTTCAACTTTCGTTCGGCAATCGAATTGATCATTCTTGCCAGATATATTTTGTAAATGTTCTGGATAAGGGATCCATTCTCCTGACTTCATGATATTCGCAATAAATTTAAGCCTTCCAACTGGCGGAGCAATATTCAGAGCATATTCTTTAAAAGCAACCGGTGGGCAGAGATCTCCATCAACGTTATATTTGTAGTAAGTAGTAATTTGTCTCGATCGATTATAAATAAGAAAATCTCCTTCTGTATCTCTATACTCAGCGGGTGTTTCGGTTTCCCAAACAAAATTGAATTGATTATTGATAAAATCATTATAACTATAATTTCCACATTTGGTTTGCGATTCATCTCCTAATGGACATGAAATTTCGAATGAATCTATTTTGAGTTTATACTGACCATCAATTGTTTCTTCAGGAATATCTACAAGTGGTTCACGTGAATTTTTTAAGAATTCTGTAGCGTCGTTTTCATCTCCATTTTTTTCGACCGAAAGATACACAAGATATTTGAGATGCGATTCTTCCCCTTTAACAGGAGTATAAACAGGGGGATGAAGCGTCACCGCATTACAATGGCTTGCAGGATCGGGCAAGAATGGACACACATACAAATCTTCCGTTGGAGCTCCAATTTCTTTGTTATCTTTATCGAGAATAGTGACTTTGTATTTTATAATGTAGCAACCATCGAATTCGGATTTGTTTGGATCCCAGGAAATATTTTTTGTCCATTCCTTTTTATTGTAATCTGAACCTATAAGAATTCCATCTTCTTCCCAATTATAAGTTACCCCATTTTTTGCAACAGCTTCGAGTTTAATTATTTTTTCTGGAGTTGATTCATTAAGTTCTACAGCTGGATGGTCGCTATACGTTCCATCAGGAGTAGTAATGATAAGTTTAATTTCATCCGATGGAGTATTATCATCATTCTGAATAACATTAATGTTTTGTGGTTTTTCCTTGCAGAATCCATCGCTATCAATCGGTCCGATTTTAAGTTTTAATTTTATTGCATAGGGATTTGTGGCAACCGAACTCGGAGTGGTAAATGTGGTATTGAGTTTTGAAACATCTCCAAAACTTCCATTTTCTGCACTTGAACTCCATTCAACATGGATTTCACTTTTATTGGGATTATCAATAACCGCACTTACATCAATTACTTCTCCGGGCTCAGGATCTAATTTGACAATCGTTAAGCTCGAAATATTTGCGGTAAATTCCTTACATGCGGCGGCTTGTTCATCTTGGTCTTCAGCAGACACGGCAGTTAAACTAATCGTTACTTCGGGGATGTCTTTTGTAACAACTCCCGTTCCCTCAAATATTTTTATAACTTTTTCATCGAAAACTTTTACATCAATAGTTGCTAAATTTTTTGTTTTGATATCTTTCAGCACATGAGGCCCTGTAGCATCTTTGAGAGAATGTACTTCGCGAGTAAATGGACCTTTATCTCCAATTTTAATTGATATATTGTAATAGCCACTATCGATAGCTTCTGCAGGAAATGCTAAGCTTACTTTGTATTCAGGAAATGTGATCTCTTCTCCTGCGATTTCATCATTTGCTTCTTTCTCATCATGATTTCTGCCGCAGCCACTACAGCCCAGCATAGTTACGCTCATGAGTAATAATAGTAAAGTGAATAAATTTTTTTGTATATTCATATATCTCTCTTATTTGTTGACCTGTTCTGGCTCTCTTTCTTCTGGGTAATAAAAATGCGAACAGATGACGAGAAGATTAACGGAAGCAGCACTGTAATAATCTGGCTCTACTTTAGGATCTACGCAATCTTTGCTATAGGTATTTCTATCTTCGCCGCCTTCATCTTCTCCAACACACATTTGTAAACAAGCGTTAACATCGAGAGAATTACTGGTAACATTGTTTACCGATACTTTGTAATTATAGGTGAAATTATCTTCAAATGGATCATTGGCGCCCGGATGATTTGGACTCATCGTGAGTTCGTTGATAAACGGTAGAATGGAGCATTCTTTGGCTAGATCAAATTCTTGTGCATCGGCCAACAATGCCTGAGAATCTTTTTCAGCAGAGAGTAAGTTGATGGTTGTATTGAAAACTTTAATATGGTTCGTGTATTTTTTATCGATTCCAATTAATGAATACTCGGCACGAAAACCTGCATAGTCATCGCTTTCTTCAGTTATAGGTAGCTGTGGGTAATCAGAAGAGCTTCGCGCATCCTGCGGCCACCATGCTTCACTATGACCACTCCTTGAATAATAAACCTGTGGCAAATATAAGTTTTGATCATTAATAGTTACCGAGAGATTGCGTATACCCCAGGTATCAGACTCATCTACGTAATCTCCTTCATCAAAATCGAGGAGAGGAGTCAGCATATAATTTAAGGTATATAATGATCCAAAATCAAAGTTGTCGGTAGTAGTAGCTTGATTATCGCCCGTCGATACTGTTGATGGTCCAATTTCATCTCCTGGAAGAATGTTATTTGTGTAATATATCAAGAATTCTTCTGGCAGAAAATAAACTAATTCTTCATCTTTTGGAAGATAATATGCATAGTGAGTAACCTCATCTATCGTAATAGATTGATTTATTACCGGAGCTTCATGTTTAACATAATAGCTATCATTACTACTATCGAAACATGCTGAAAGAGTATAAAAATCATAGTTAATCGGTGGCGACTCTTCGGCTAATGTATCTTTGATATAAGGAGTAGAAGATCCATCCATATAATTCCACCAATAAGCAGGTCCTTTGTCAGTGGCATAGTAATATGAATGTTCACCGATCCAAAAATAGGGTACTAATGGGTCATTAAAGCCAGAAGCTTCTACTTTAAATCCATAACGGAACTTTGAATCTATTTCATCTATATCTTGTTTCGGTGTTCGTGCTTCTGCCTGGGAATAGAGCGCAAAACATTTTTTATCTATCTCATTCGCATTTGTATCTTTTAAGATATTCGGGAGAGGAATGGTTTGTCCTGCAAGAATTTTTTCGCTGTGAAATACTAGATTTCCAACTGGCGGAATAATATTTTGCGAAATTACTTTATAATCAAAAGCAACGGGAGTGCATTCAAAATTAAGCAATGTGTATTTCAATGAAAAAGTTATTTCACGTGATCGATTATAAAGAATATTTTTTTCTGAATCATCGGTCGTATTCCATGAATATTCTTCAGTTTCAGCTGTCGGTACAGTTTCAACTATCGGGGTTAATAGCCCGCAGGTTTCAGATCCACACGTTGATTTAAATTCAGTGATCGATGGCGTATATACCTCTGAATTTTGGTTGTTGATTGCTAAGCTTATTGTATATGTCAACTGCGCATCATCAGTGATATTTTCTGAATCAAATGGTTTCATAGTGATTGCTACCGCATCACAGACCCCGAGCATTTCGATGTCTTGGTTGCAGATCCATACTGATTTTTCTTCAGAAGATTTATTGAGGGGCATAACGGTAAGTTTGAATTTAGCTTCAAGGCAATACAGTTCATTGGGATGTTCAGTTTGGAGCTTCGTGAATATGTCGGCTGGAGCAGTATACGAAGCATTTTGCGCAGTACCCATGGATGTTTCTTGTGTTGCGTCTTTAAACCATGCATAGCTGAGTGGGCTTACAGCGCTTGTTACCGTTGCTTCAAAATTTGCTTTAGGGTAGATAGGGGTAAGCGTAGGTATCCCATTGATGCTCTTTGATGCTGCTACCGTCACTTGTATTGTTGCGTCTCCCGGAGGTGGAGGAGGCGTAGTAGTAGGCGGCCTCACTGTTATGCTGATTTTTTCATCATCGCAACTGACCTCACCAGCATCTTTAGGCTTTATTTTAAGTGTTACAACGACGACTTCTTGAACCGTTGAATTTGGCGCGGAGAATGTTGTATCTTGATCATCGGTAGGATTTACGGTTCCTTTTTGTGTACTCCATGCATAGACTATGTCGTTACTTGCCGTATTTTCGATGTCTGATTTTATAGCAATGCTTGCATTTGGATCGACAATTATTTTATCTGCAGTTAACTTCTTAATTTTTGCGCTAAATGCAGCACACTCAGATGGGTCAGCATCATGAGGAGAAATTTTTTCAAGCGTTATTGTTACCGTAGTACTTGTCTTACTGATTACTCCTTGTCCTTGAAATATTCCAACACCATTGGCATCTCCAATTTTTACACTGATATTTCGGGTTCCTGAAACACTGATATCTGTTAACTCATGGCTTGATGCTTCTGATTTTGAATAAGCAACTTTTGTAAATGGTCCTTGAGCTTTAGGAATATTTTGTAAGGTATACGTAATATCGTAATAGCCACTATCAGCGCTATCAGGGGGAAATGTCAAAATGATGGCAAGTTTTGGAATCACAACTTCATCAGAAGGATCGCCTTCTTCATTTTTTTCTGTGCTACCACGACCTCCACAGTTAACTAAAGCTATACTGCTCAGTAATAAAAAAATGATTAATAGCTTTTTCTGCATAATTTTACTCCTTTGGAGAGGAGTACGAGCTCCTCTAATAATTAAATAGAGCAAGCCTTATGCCAATATGAGGAAAAAGAATAAAAGGTAACTAATTGAAATAATTAATAAATATAAATGCTGTTGGAACTGTAGAGCGGACATAAGCCTTCAATTATATCGTAAATATGTAAAATTTACATTACTGTTTTTGGTAATCCCTCAGAAGGTGTGAAAGAATCAGATTTCGAACGTGGTCCCTCACCTGTCATTGCGAGGAGGACACGTCTTCTTGTCCGACGAAGCAATCTCAAGCAGGTTCGGGATAAACTCGTAATCGTGCATATGTAGGAAGAGATTGCTTCAAACCCTTCAGGTTTTCGCAATGACAGTCGATTTGGACATTTCAGTTTCCTATCGCTCTTTTTCAGAAAATGGAGCTCTCCTTGATTTTTTCACACCTTCTCAGTTATTAGGGTGTGCGTATGTTCTCAAAAAGTATGTATCTCGACGTCGCTTCCATAAAACTATTAAGAACGGGGTAAGCGCGCTCGATAGAAATTCTTTTTGGGAACATACGTACCCTCTAACTCCCCCATTAACTGAGCTGTTACTTTTTGTGCATGATATTTTGATATGCTTTCAGCGTATTTTTAAGGAGGATTGCAATGGTCATCGGGCCTACACCTCCTGGCACGGGTGTAATTGCAGATACTTTTGGGGATACTTTTTCAAAATCAACATCGCCTGCTAATTTTCCATTGGGGAGTCGATTAATTCCAACATCGATAATTACTGCATTTGTTTTAACGAATTCATCAGTGACAAATTGTGCTTTCCCAATAGCTGCAATAAGAATGTCTGCTGTCTGTGCAACGGAAGGGAGGTCTCTCGTTTTTGAATGGCAATACGTCACTGTTGCATTCTCTCTCAGAAACATTATACCTAAGGGTTTACCAACAATATTACTTCGTCCAATGATGACAACATGTTTTCCTGCAATTGGTAGAGCATATCGTTTGAGTATTTCAATTACCCCCACCGGAGTACAGGGTTCGAGCATTGCCTTTTTGAGAAAGAGATGCCCAACATTGAGGGGATGAAAACCATCAACATCTTTGCGTGGGTCAATATTTTCAATGATTCTATCTTCCCGGATCTGTTTTGGTAATGGAAGCTGTACTAAGATTCCGTGAGTGTGGTTATCTTGGTTGAGCTCATGAATTTTTTTGAGAAGTTCTGCTTCTGAAATATTTTCATCTAATGTAATAACCTCTGATTGAATACCACATACAATGCAGGCTTGGCTTTTATTTTTTACGTAAACACTTGATGCAAAGTTGTTGCCCACAAGGATAACTGACAACTTTGGAGGACTTGATAGTTTTGAAACTATTTCTGTAATTTCAGCTTTAATCTGCTGACTGACTGCTTTACCATCAAGAATTTTGTTTATTATTTTCATGATTAATGATCTTTCAATAGCCTTTTTTACGTGATCCTTTTCGAATAATTTTTCTAGAATTTTTGAGTCTAGTTATATGGTATTTTATTCCATCAAAACTTAATACTAAAGGGGGTTTTAATTGTAAAGAATGAAAACGTTTTAATTTTTAAATTTCGAGCATATCATTAAGAGGCTCACCGCATTGTGGATATAGAATTCCGGGTTAATATTTGAATCAACACAATCGTTCACCCAATCACACGGCCCGTTTTGAGTACATTTTTGCAAGCACGAATGTATCTTGATTTGATTATCGTTGAGAGAACTATCCGTATCATTTTTCACAACGTCAATTTTAGGACCCCACGTAAATTCAGATTCTTTTGGATCGTAGAGTTCTTTGGTATTAATCTTCAATATGCTTGGTATATAATGGCATTCAGATGAAGTGAATCCTTCAGGCAGCGTAACAACACCTCCTGATGTTAATACGTCTATATCGCTGGCAATCACTCTCAAATACTTATTATATTTCTTATTAATCGCAATTAAATATTCATTCGCTATAAATCCTGCAATCGTAGAGCTATCATTGTAATTGGGAGCATCAAAATACCAAATCCATTCATTGTCCTCAGATTTATAAGGTTCGTTATTAAAAAGGAAAAAGGGTCTATATACACTATTGGCGAATCCATTATTTATACCCATTCGAAATGTTGATTCATCAAAATGAAATCGTGGGGAAAGCATATATGAGAGTACATTAAGATATCCAAATTCATAATTGTCAGCCGATTCTCCTTCCGCTGTTTTTTCTGCTATTCCAAGTGGAGTTTGCTCAGGAAAAAGATGGTTATCAGCAAATAATATGAATTCGTTTGGTTTAATGAGCCCTAGCTCTTGCGGTGTATAATTTTCTGAGACATAGGGATAAGAAGCTGGATCTACGCTAGGGACAAGTCTATCTTTAAATTGTTCTGCCCCGATAATACTCGAATCCTTAGCATCTGGGTAACAAATGGATATATAGTTAATTTTGTATCCTTCAGGAGGGAATTCTTTTATAGCTTCAGTTTTACTGCTTGTTGTATCCCACCAAAAATTGGATTGATCATTTGGGGCTATATAGTAGGTTTGAGAAATAGCAGTATCATAACCAAATCCTTTGAGATGGTGACCGAATCTGAATGCGACGTCGTCATTACAAACACACCCACCCCATATAGTGGCTGTAAGGCAATATAATGCAAATAATATGGTGGCCACAACAGCAACTGCTGTTGCTATTATAGTTATTATAAGACCTCCAACCCATCCCAATCCCGGGAGAAGGACTAGAAGCCCTACAAATGCTTCTACGCCTAAATAAATAGTCCATATGGTTCCTGCTGCGTGACCAACTTCACTCCAATAAGAACAATCATCTTCGGTATCTGCTCTATATTTAGGTGATCTCATTTCTTGTGGAGCATGAATTCCAAAACACATATTTTTGTTGATGCTGTAATTAGGTGCTTCCGGTAATGGAATTGTCTTTCCTGAATCAAATGTACCCGATGCAATGACGAGTTTTCCCGCCGGAGGAATGATATTCATCGGAGTTATAATTTTCGTAAAACTCACATCATCACATTCTTGATTTGAATTGGTGTATTTCCATTTGAAAGTAATAGGGCGTGAGCGATCGTACAATACATTATCATTTCCCGTTTCGCCCATAACAGTTTTCCAAATATACACTTGAGTTTCAGACGCAGTTTCTGATGCATCTTTTTCTTTTGGCTCAAGAGTTCCACAGGGCGTAACATCGCATTCGTTTGTAAATGAAGTAACAGCAACGCGATAGAGATCGGGATTTTTGTTGTCTACTTCAAGGGG
>JAHFAK010000128.1 GCA_023250585.1 Deltaproteobacteria bacterium | reverse complement strand
AGTTTTGCTTGATAGGTTTTTTCAGCTTCTTGGAGACGTTTATTATAAAAGACAACGCCTTCGGCAAAGACCGATTCTTCAAGAGGACATTTATGTTCTTTCATATAGAATCTACTGCGCAAAAAATCTTTAAACCACGAACTGAAATTATCAAATGTCCGTTCATGCTCATGAAATGATTTATAGATCAAAAAATCGCGCGCTCGTTCAAATGGATACCACACATGAAAATCAAGCTTATAAGGATTGCCCTGAAGTTTTGGGCCCATAAGCTCTCCGGCTTGTTCACCATCACCTTTAACATACTCTTTTCCAATTGCTCTGAATACCCCTTCAATTAAATGAGTTCTCCCATGGATGATCTGTAGAGGATCAATGACATTTTTTCTATTCTGAAATGCTATCAGTCTTCCTTTTTCTGTTTTCAATTTAATATTGGTGCCATTCAGTTTTTCAATTGCTTGCGTATCTTTTTCTTCAAACACCCATTCAAATCCTGGAGTAATTTTGTTCAATACCAAATATACTTCGGGAGTTCTGAGCTGATATTCGTGTCCGTATTTTTTCCAATCTTCTTTATTAACTTTGAATGTTTTACGAATAAATGGACAATAAAGTTTTGGAAAATCAGTAAGTACTTCCATAAGAGATCCTTTCTATTAATTTCTTTCGATACTAAAGAAATAAGTAATGTGAGTCAAAGTATCGTTCAAAAGTAATGGCTCAGTTAATGGGGTGAGTTAGGGAGTAGGCATTACGTTCAAAACTGGGGGTATGGTTAGGGCAAGAACATGCTTGACAACAAGACTCAACTTGGTTATGAATCCGCCATAATTCTCACTATTATTATAAATTGGAGATATCAATGTACGCAATTGTAGAAGCTTGTGGAAAGCAATTTAATGTTACTGAAGGATCAAAGGTTAAGCTCGATAAACAGGAAACCGAGATACATAAAAAGATTAAGTTTGATTCTATACTTTTGCTTAATACTGATAACGAAATTCATATAGGAACTCCTTATGTTAAGGGAGCATCGGTAACTGCTACGGTTATTAATCATGATCGAGGTAAGAAGATCATTGTGTTTAAGAAAAAACGTCGTAAAACCTTTATGAAAAAGAAGGGGCATCGACAGGATTTCACGGAAGTTCTTATCGAAAAGATTAGCATAACTTCGGCGCGAGCAAAGAAATCAGCAGTGGAGGGCACAGCAGATGGCGCATAAGAAAGGACAAGGAAGTACTCGTAACGGACGAGATAGTGCAGGACAACGACGTGGCGTTAAAAGATTTGGTGGCGAATTGGTAAAACCGGGTAATATAATTATTCGTCAAGTTGGTACCAAAGTTCATCCTGGTCGTAATGTTAAACTTGCTAAAGATTTCACCATTTATTCACTTGTCGAAGGTCATGTTACCTTTGAACAGCTCGATTCCAAAAGAAAAAAAGTGAGCGTATATCCCGTTATTTCATAGCTTTCATTTCTATTAATCATTGATTTATTTAATAATTTCAATATTTTATACCAATTTTTTTTGTTTTAATTCCTCAATAATTCTTTGTGCAGTTTTAAGCTCTTTCAATAATATACCATTGTAACCTTAGTTTTTTTATGTTAAACTAATAAATAGAGGATGTTATAGGAAGATATGGATATTCAACAAACGCTTAAAAATTATGAGAGGACAATTTATAGTCATCTCATTTTAATTCTTCTCGCTTTTTTCTTTGTAATTCTTTCATTCGGATTTATTTGCGGAACAAACACAATTTTTCTCAAAGTCCTTTATGATAAAACACCGGAAGTAATTGAATTACATCTTTCTTATGATAATTCTACAGAACGTTTAAAAGCTTTCTTCTATACTCTACATGTTAATTATATTGATGCACGTGGTGCTCAAGATACATTCACCGTAGATAAGGAAGATTTCTATATTAATCCTGAATTCGAGGAAGCAGGATATGATGTCATTTATCTTAATTTTCCTCCCGGCAGCTATGCTGTAAAGCTTCTTGAACTCTATGGAGAAGAGAATGAATTGTTGTATCGAATAGAAAAGTCGGTTTCTTTTGAGGTTTCTGCTGATAACACTGACGCCGTAATCATCCCTGTTTCTATGCTTGCGCTCAACAACAACGAAAATGAGAATTCAAATGGAGCGTCAGCCGAAAGCTCATCGGAAGACGTATCAGAAAGTAAAGAGCAAACCATTCCAGAAGAAAAACCTGACACAGATCAAGATAGTATAACAGATGACGTAGATGATTGCCCAAATCTAGCGAATGCTGATCAAACTGATAGTGATGAAGATGGCATCGGCGATGCCTGCGATAATTGTTCATCAATTTCTAATGCTGATCAAAGTGATAGTAATGGATATGATGATGGAGATGGCATAGGAGACGCGTGTGAAGCTGTTGACTCTGATGGAGATGGCTATCGTAATGATTCGGATAATTGTCCGTTAGTAGGAAATGAAAACCAGCAAGATCAAGATGGGGATTCAATTGGCGATGCCTGCGATAACTGCCCTAATACAGCAAATAAAGATCAAAAAAATAGCGATGGCGATCAGTTTGGTGATGCGTGCGATGATTGTGATTATATTTCAAATAACGATCAGGCAGATAAAGATTCTGATTTTACTGGAGATAGCTGTGATAATTGCCCGAGCCAGGCAAATGAAGATCAGAAAGATTCTGATAAAGATGGCCTTGGAGATATATGTGATATATGTCCTAACCATACTAAAACAATGGCCATTTCCTCTGTTGCTTTGGGTAAAGAATATTACGCTCTCCGAGTGAAAGTAGAAATGAGCGGAATAAATTTTTGTAATTTAACTGAGGGATTACAAGGTTCGAAAATTATTTTTGGTGATAAAGAAATTTCGACCATTTGTGGGGCAAATGATTCAACGGCGTGCATTCAGAGCTGGAAAGATACCGCGATTGTTTTCTTCTCACCAGTAATGATTCCAAAGGAATATACAAAAAATATTACAGTAGAGAAGGTCATTGATGGCGATAAAGAAAGTGATTCATACAAAAAAGAAAGTGCTTCATACAAATATACGTTTAAGATTTTTCAGGAGTTACAGCGACAATAAAGGGCAGGAGGATATATGAGTAAAAAATATTTAAACGTGCGCAGCTACATCTTATTGAGTCTCATAACTATTGCATGTGGGTGCGTTATTTTTTCATTTGGTTTTTTGTGTGGGAGTGACGATCACGTAGGCAAAACGGACAGCTTTCTAATGACTGCCGATAAAATGCTCGTTACGGTCAATCTTACCTATGATGTTCCTCTACAAAGTGCGGCAGGGTATGAACTGAAAGCTATCTATTATGATCTCAACGTGAATGAGCAAGGTAATGAAACATTGTATGTTGGTGTGAATGAAAGCTTTAGCTCCATTATAACCCAACTACCGAGCGGTGAGTATAACTTAAAACTTGTTGTATTAAATAAAAGTTTAAATCTTTTGTATGAGAGTGAAATAGTATGGGTAGGTGTTTTTGAACCTACAACACTAGAGTTTTTAATGGAACTACGTAATCAAGGATAAAGTTCCACAAACTCATACACTATTATTTAAGCGATTAAACACGGAGGAGGAAGATATGATCGTGCTCAAAGATGATGGTATTCCATTTTTAGGAAAAAAAGGATGGTTTTTTGTTTTTCTTATTATCCTTGCTTTTATTATTGTAATTCTTTCATTCGGATTTATTTGCGGAGATACAGACGAAGGTCAAGTAGGACAACCTCAAGAAGATGCTGAACACGAAATTCTTCTCAAGATTTCTTACGATAATACCCAAGAACGAAATAATGTCGTTGGATTAAAAGTAATGTACACGTTCACTCAGAATGACATCTCAAGCGATGAAGTCGTTACTGATACATTAGAAAAAAATGAAAATTTTGCCACGGACGGAGTTGATTATCATCGTATAGATGGATCATCGGGGCATTATGCAGGACATGGAGAGCTTTATAATATTGATGGAAAACTCTTATACAAAAGCGAAGATATTGCTGTAGATGTTGCAGACAATACCGATGTGCCGGTAAAAATGCTTCTGCAAGTTCCTGTCACTGAAAATCCCCCTTCGTCAACCTCTGACAGTGATGGTGATGGAGTTCCCGATGGCAGTGATAACTGTCAGAACGCTGCTAATTCAGGCCAAGAAGATGCTGATGGAGATAAAAAAGGCGATATGTGTGATGGATGTATCCATGATGCTCAAAATGATAGCGATGGCGATAACATTTGTGGCGATTTAGATAACTGTCCTGACACTGCTAATCCCGATCAAGCTGATACGAATGGCAATGGAGTTGGCGATGCATGTGACAGCAGCCTTGATTCTGATAAAGATGGAATTACTAATAATGCTGATAATTGTGTTAATACAGCAAATGCCGATCAAAAAGATTCTGATAGCGATAAAGTAGGAGATGTGTGTGACAATTGCGTAAGCATAGCAAATACTGACCAGAAAGATTCAGACGGAGATAAGCGAGGAGATGTTTGTGACTCTTGCCCGCAAGATCCTAATGATACGTGTAATCCAGAAGAGAATGATGCTGATGGGGATGGAGTTCCTGATACAAATGACAACTGTCCTCAAGCATCAAATAGCGATCAAAGCGATAAAGATGGTGATAAAGTTGGCGATGTATGTGATATCTGTCCAGATGATCCAGATCCTTGTGAAGATTCATTGACAGATGCCGATGGTGATGGAGTCCCTGATGAATCTGATAATTGTCCTACTGTTTCTAATGCTGATCAGAAGGACGATGATAACGATGGTATGGGCAATAGTTGTGATACATGTATCCATGATGCTCAAAATGATAGTGATGGAGACAACATTTGTGGTAATGTCGATAATTGTCCCGATACTCCTAATCCTAAACAAGAAGATACAGATAACGATGGAAAGGGTAACTACTGTGATAATGACATAGATGGAGATGGCAAAGTAAATAGTAGTGATAATGATATGGATGGAGATGGAAAAACTAATGTAAATGATAATTGTCCACTAGTTCCAAATGCAGATCAAAAAGATTCTGATGGCGATAAAATTGGAGATGCTTGTGACTTTTAATGTACTTGCTATAATCTTTGCATGGAAATTGAAATAAAATTTAAAATACTTGATGCAAACATTGTAAGACATACGCTCAAAATTATCAGAGCAATAAAAGTTTCCAAGAAAAAAGAAGTTGATATCTATTTTGATACCTATGAGCAACGACTTTTAAAAAATGAAATTCTATGTCGGCTTAGAAAAATAGATACTGCAGGAATTCTAAGTATCAAGGAAAAAACAAGAAAATCAAAATATTTTAAGATCAGAGAAGAAATAGAAGTTAAGGTAAGTGATTTTCAAAAAGCAAAACAATGTTTAGAGGCTTTAGGTTTTAAGGTGAGCGGAGGGAAAGAAAAAATTCGAGAATTCTACATGTATAAAAAAACAAAAATTTGTATTGATACCCTGCCGCAAATCGGATCATTTCTTGAAATTGAAGGAACGAAAAAAAGCATTATAGAAGTTTCAAAAAA
>JAHFAK010000127.1 GCA_023250585.1 Deltaproteobacteria bacterium | reverse complement strand
ATAATAGTAAGAATGAAAAGATATCTAGAAGATTATATAATAAAAGATTTAGAAAAAAAAATGGTTTTTTTGGCTGGGCCAAGACAAGTAGGAAAAACAACCATTGCGAGACATATTTTAGATACATTCAATTGTAAAAATTATTTAAATTGGGATGATGATAATCATAAAAAAATTATTTTAAAAAGAGAATGGTTAAAGAATGAAAAATTAGTTGTTTTTGATGAATTACATAAATTTCATCGTTGGAAGAATTGGCTTAAAGGTGTCTATGATACAGAAGGAAATAAACCTTCTGTTTTAGTAACGGGAAGTGCACGGTTAGATATATTTCGAAAACATGGTGATTCGATGATGGGACGATACTATCATTATCGGTTGCATCCTATAAGTGTAAAAGAATTATCACATAGTGTTGCTTCGCCTTTTGAAGCATTAAATAGTATTTATAATTTTGGTGGATTTCCTGAACCTTTAATGTCAGGAAGCGAAATCGAATCAAAAAGATGGCGAAAAGATAAGATGGATCGTATTTTAAGAGATGACGTTGTTACTCTTGAAAGTATTAGGAATATTTCTGCTTTAGAGTTGTTAGTTTTTTTACTAAAAGAAAGAGTTGGGTCTACATTATCAATACGATCTCTTGCAGAAGATTTGCACGTTTCTCCTCACACCATAGAATCCTGGATTGATATTCTCGAAAGAATGTATGTAGTTTTTAAAGTAAGACCTTATTCAAAGAGTTTAAGTCGTGCAATTAAAAAAGAATATAAAATATATTTTTTTGATATAGCTGAAATTGATGATCCTGGAATTCGTTTTGAAAATCTTATTGCATGTCATTTATTAAAGTATGCTCATTTTAAGGAAGACACAGAAGGCGATAGATATGAACTTAATTTTATTAGAGATAAGGAGCAAAGAGAAATCGATTTTGTTCTTATTAAAAATAGATTGCCGATATTGCTTGTGGAAGCAAAACTTTCCCAGGAAGAATTTTCAAAAAATCTCATATATTATAAAGATAAATATTTTAGTACTATCAAAGCAGTTCAAGTAACTAAAAAAAATATTAAAGATAAAGAATCTTCACATGGTATTCTATTGCAAAATGCTACTGATTTATTAATGGAATTAGTGTAAGGGTAAAAGAATGTCTAAATATGCTCTTGCCTTTATTTGTTTTTGTGGCCCCATTATTATAGGAGATTTTTAGCAAAATAAATGCATATTATCAAATTTATAGGATAATCAAAAATATCTCTCTTGTATTATCAGAAGAAGCTATAGAATGACGTGCTACAGTATACTATTCTGGATCAAAATATACATGGTCGTTCCACCTAAAATACTCAGCAAGATATTTCGCTTCCATATATGACATATAATAACACACGTGCTTGCAATAAATTCTGGTAGACCAAAAGGAAATGTATTGAATGAAAGCTCTCTAAAACAATAAAGAACAAGGATAGGCATTACCATGAGCGGTAAATGATGGCCAAGAAAAAGTAGGCAGGGATGGTCCTTATAATTTTTTAAAAAGATAAATGAAAAATTTCGTGTGATGAGTGTTGCAATACTCATCGTTATAATGAATGCAATCATGTTAGCTCCCAGGCTTTTTGTTTACCATGAACTACAAGAACAAGAGATGCAATGATCATAGCTGAGAGAAGCATATAGCTTTTCAAAAAAACAATAGTAAGAATTCCTATCGTTGTAGCCGAGACTATGAGAAGTGCGGATCTATTTTTGAAATATTGTTCGAGGGTAAGAACAATAAAGAGAGCAGGCATAATAAATTCAAGTCCTTTGATATGTAAATTCAAAAGCGAGCCGAGAAGGCCACCAAATAAGCATCCGAGCGTCCAATAGACATGATTAAAAAGTGTGATCAGGGTATAATAATTTATTTTATTCTCGTTAGGCTCTGGTGTTGTTGTGAGAAGTGCATACGTTTCATCAGTAAGGCCAAAAGCTAGATAGAGTTTGTGAAGTGATGAAACTTTATATTTCCGAATAAATGAGATTCCATAAAAAATGTGTCGTGAATTGATGATTAACGTGCTTACAAATACTTCCAATAAACCTGAATGGGCTGCCAAAAGTCCTATTGCCATAAATTGAGCTGTACCAGCATAGATGCAAAAACCAAAAAGACCGCTATATATCCAATGATATCCCAAATGAGAAAACAAAATACCCCACGCCATTCCAAAGGGAATATACCCCAATGCAACAGGAAATGTAGTTGATAGAATTTTACGATACAATTGACTATTCATGCGAGTCTTTTTCCATTGATTCTCATTATAATTGTTAGTGTATACTTATAAAGAGGTCAAGAGTCTATAGAAAGGAAACACCATGCGTGGAGTTTTAGTTAATGCTCTGGCAATTGTGCTTGCAAGCTGTATCGGCGTTTTTTTAAAAAAGAAAATAGCTGAACAGTATAAACAGCCGATTGTCTTTGCTCTTGGGTTATGTACATTGATTGTCGGCTTGAACAATGCACTTAAGTCAAAAGATTTTCTTGTCATTGCCTTGAGCATGACCATCGGGACTTTAATCGGTGAATTCTTAAATCTTGAACGGCAGCTTGAGCGTATTGGTAGTGTATTAGAAAAGCGGTTGAGCAAATCATCAGATAATTTTGTTAAAGGTTTTGTTTCTGCAAGTATTATATATTGTGTGGGCGCAATGGCTATTCTTGGATCGCTTGAAAGCGGCCTTACCGGAAATTATGAAATCCTTTATACCAAAGCAGTGCTCGATGGAATTTTTTCATTAATATACAGCGCTGGTATTGGAATTGGCGTCGCATTTTCGTCAGTGTCGGTTATAATGTATCAAGGAGCACTCGTTTTAACTGCATCATTTATAAAACCATTTTTAACTGAAGTGATCATTAGCCAAATGACTGCGGTAGGCGGATTATTAATTATTGGTATTGGATTAAATTTACTCGAGATAAAAAAATTGCGTCTTGCCAATATGCTGCCGGGAATTTTTCTTCCGCTTGTTTATGGTATTGTTAAAGCATTATTTTTTTAATGATTGTTGCAAGTGAAGTATTCTTCGCGTGGCAGAAAATTTATTTCCAAATCGATTAACACCATCAGCGCGCATTCTTGGCGCATGCTTTTCAAGATATTCATCGAGATCTTGAATTGAAGCAATTTCATATTGAACGATTAACGTAACAAAATGAGGATTATCGTTTTGTTGATCATGAAAAATATGTGCGTGCTTAAATCCTTTAAATCCAAGTATTTCTTCTACATGCGGTTTGAGCCATACATTAAATTCGGAAAAAATATCCTTTGAAATAGAGAGATTTACTTCATATAAAATCATGGATATAATATTATCCAATACATAAGGAGACGTAAATGGAAATTATTTTTTCAAAAGATAAACATGCTGGTTTTGTAAAAAGCCTTGATGGAAAAGTAGAACGTGATTCCTTTAAACCATATTTGTCAAAAGAATATAATCTCAAAGAAATTCATACCGCCAAACTTGTTCATGGAGATGTTTTATGTATCGACCAATCAGGTGGAGCAGGGGATGGAATCATTATTACTAAAGAAAAGCATGGGGCATTAATCTATACAGCTGATTGTTTTTCCGTAGTAATTCGTGACACAAAAAAATCGATTGCAGGAATTTTTCATAGCGGCTGGCGTGGGACAGAAATAAATATTGTTGGCAAGGGCATAAAAAAATTACGAGAGCTTGGCGCTCAAGATTTATCAGCTATTATTTTTCCTGCTATTCATAAATGCTGTTTTGAAATTGGCAGTGAATTAGTTGAACGATTTACCAAAGCATATATTCCTATTGAGTACAGAAACAATAAAATTTTTGCGGATCTCAAAGCTGCAATAAAAAAACAATTATATGATGGGGGAGTAACTACCATTGAAGATCTGTCCCAATGTACCTATTGCGACACAAGTTTTTATTCCTATCGAAGAGATAAAACAACAAAGAGGAATATGAGTTTTGTAGTTAATTAACGCGCCCTCAAATCTTTTCGAATTTTTTTAGAAGCCAAAAGAATTGGTTTAGGAATAAAATTTTTAATTGCTTCTGGAACGGTGACCTTTAATTTTTGCATTTGGCCGCAAATATAGGCAATATCAATATTTTGATCTCTTTCAAAAATCGATTTTAAATCATCTAAATCATTAAATCTTTGAGAATTATTTTTTAAAGAATAAAATTTTGAAAGTATGACATCCTCGACAGTTATACAGGGTATCTTTCCAAAACCGAAATCAATTGAGTTAAGTTCTGCTCGTACTAATGCACTTTCAAACCATGGCATTACTGGAAGAATAAAATCTAGACCTATGGTATTTTCTTCATGCGATGATCTCCCTGCAACAATATATGGAGGTGTGTTATTTCTTTTTATAGCAAACATTGGTCCGCCTTCTAAACTTGCTTTTCTTATATAGTGAGGGATTAAATCACATTCGTGAATAATTGTAGAAGCAATTTCAAGCGTATCTGATTGAGCTAAAATAAGGAAATCTAAATCTTTTGTAGTCCTTTCTTCTTTTCTATAAAGTGAGCTTGCAAATCCTCCAGCTAAGGCAAAACGGACATTCTTAGTTTGTAAAATTGTAATAACTTTTTTAAAGAAGACTTGGATATTCATACATTCTTTCTTTTGATCGTTTGGAAAAGGTTAAGAGTTGATTGGATAAAAAGGAGTGTTTTGTGAGCTTTTTTATGATAGTGTTCAGCCCTTGTAGAAATCGTATGTTTCATTTCAATCAAAAAAAGATTGTTTAAAAAATTATAGTATGCACTTTTTCTATTTATTTCATAGACGGTATGTTTATGCTTCTTTCTTTTCAGGATAAGATGATCCTTTTCTAGTTGTTTAAGCGCATGTTGAACTGAAAATACTGCTAATCCAGAAATATAAGCGATCTGTCGAAGAGGAATAGGATCACATTGATAATATAATGTTCGTAGAATCTTAATTTTTGCTTTTGAACTAAAAATATCTAAACATTCTCTCATACAAATTATTGTACAAAATTTTGTACAATAATGCAAGGGTAAAGACAAAAAGTTATTACCAGCTCAGTTAATGGGAAAAATGAAGATGGATCCCGCGGCTTGACCGCGGGATCCAGTTCTATAGAGAAATTACTTAATCTCTCCCATCAACTGAGAAGGTGTGAAAGAATCAAGAGAGAGCTGCATTTTCTGAAAAAGAGCGATAGGAAACTAAAATGTCCAAATCGACTGTCATTGCGAAAACCTGAAGGGTTTGAAGCAATCTCTTCTTACATATCCACGATTGCGGAGTTTATCCCGAATTTGCTTGGGATTGCTTCGTCGGACAAGAAAACGTGCCCTCCTCGCAATGACACGTGAGGGACCACGCTCGAAATCTGGTTCTTTTACACCTTCCACCTTCTGAGGGATTACAAAAGTTAAATCAATTGATTATAGCGAAAACAACTCACGAGATGATCATTTACCATCCCAGCGGCTTGCATGAAGGCATAACAAATGGTACTGCCGACGAATTTAAATCCACGTTTTTGTAAGTCTTTACTCATTGCGTCTGAT
>JAHFAK010000126.1 GCA_023250585.1 Deltaproteobacteria bacterium | reverse complement strand
ATGGTTCTCTTGAATCTATAAAAGTTCACAAGGAAGTTACTACAATCGGAGGAGATTTCAAAAATCATATCCGTTGCGAAGGTAAAGATTTAGAAGGTATTCAATTACGAATTATGATCGCTCCTGAATTTTCTTTTAAGGTAAAAGATCTCAAGAATTCAGGAAAAATTTTGTATAAAAATACTGTTTTAAATCAGGAGATATCTTTAAAAAGTAATGAAAAATTGATTATAGGTTCAACGGAAATATTTTTTTCATATCCTCGCGATGAAGAAATTACCGGAAGAAAATTTAAATCAGATCCCATTGGCGAGAGGATTGAACATTTAAAAGAAGACGTATCTTTTATTGAGCCACTTGAAAAAGATTCCTATAGTTTTTCTGAGTATGAAAAACTGTATCGAAAAATTCAAAAAAGTATAAAAGATAAAAATGTGTCTCTTTATAAACTAACGGCTAAAGATTTTACCCACCTGATACAAGAAGAATTAGCAAAAGAAAATATTCACAATACCGAATTTCTACAAGATATGCAGAATGAATATCTTGCCTATGGTCCAATTACTCATTTTCTTTCTGACAATGATATTTCAGAAATCATTATTAACGGACTTAATGCTCTCTATATTGAGAAACAGGGAAAACTCATAAAAACGAATAAACGATTTGCAGGTCTGAGTTCTTTAACTTTGGCAATTGATAGACTTCTTGCTCAATCAGGCACTACACGCTCAAAAGATATGTTTCTTATCGATGCACGACTTAACGATGGTTCACGTATGAATGTCGTTATGAATCCTGTAGCTATTGATGGACCAAATGTAACAATTCGAAAATTTATGCCACTGCCTTTTTCTGAAGAATCGTTGGTTGAAACTGAAACGCTCACTAAATCAGCTGCACGTTTTTTAAAAACATGTGTTCAGAATAAAATAAGCATACTTATTTCTGGTGGAACAAGTTCAGGAAAAACAACCCTTCTTAATTTTCTCTCATCTTTTATTTCACCAAATGAACGTATCATTACGATTGAAGATACTGCGGAATTAAAACTGGGTCAGCCACATGTAGTTCGTCTTGAAGCAAAAAAATCTTTTGATGATAAAAACCAGAAAATTACACTACAACAGCTGGTTATAAATGCTCTGCGTATGAGACCAGATCGAATCATTATTGGCGAGTGTAGAGGGCCTGAAGCACTCGATATGCTTCAAGCAATGAACACCGGACATGAGGGATCAATCACTACCATTCATTCAAACTCACCCCGTGATGTATTTTCTCGACTTGAAACAATGGTTGTCATAAATGGTATTGATATTCCAATTAAAGCAATACGACACCAAATTTCCAGCGCTCTTACACTGATTATTCATCTTGAACGATTTGCAGATGGCAAACGACGAATTGTTAAAATCACTGAAATCACAGGATTAGAACAAGACATAATTTCTACAAGTGATATATTTCATTTGCAAGATATACATATTCATGAAGATGGCTCAATTTCTTGTGAATTAAAACCGACAGGCATTGTGCCAACCTTTTATGAAAATTTAAAACGGAAAGGCATTAAAATTGATTTAAGTTTATTTGGAAAAACGTAAATGAATTGAGGTAGGAGATATATGTGTTCTTTTTTATTTTCTGTCGACGTCGCTTCCATAAAATTATTAAGAACGGGGTAAGCGCGCTCGACAGAAAATAAAAAAGAACACATATATCTCCTACCTAACCACACTGTTGAGAAAGAGAAACATGAAAAATCTTAAAGAAATAATTATTGTAACAGGACTATCAGGTGCAGGAAAAACAACGGTCTTGAAAGCACTCGAAGATTTGGGGTATCACTGCTTTGATAACTTTCCTCTTAAATTAATCACAAATCTCATACGAATAAAATCACCAAGCTACAGAGAAATAAAAAAAATTGCATTAGGGATGGATGTTCGTGGAAAAGATTTTACAAAAAAATTTACGAGCCATCTAGAAATGCTTAAAAGTAATTACAGCATAAAAGTAATTTTTGTCGAAGCATCAAAGGATGTACTCATGAATCGTTACAGTGAAACGAGACGTCGACATCCCCTCTTTGAGGGTAATCTTGAAAAAGCACTTAACAAAGAAAAAAAACTTCTTGAACCTGTGAGAAGATATGCAAATCTTACTATTGATAGCTCAAAGCTCAACGTCCATGATGTAAAGAATATTACGTATCATAAATTTAAAACTAAAAATAAATTACTCTATATCCATCTTATTTCTTTTGGTTATAAACACGGAACTCCTCATGATGCCGATATTGTCTTTGATGTCAGATTTTTACCAAATCCTTATTTTGTTAAAAGCCTTAAAAATCATACGGGCCTTGATCACAAAGTAAAAAAATTTGTCCTCGAAGAAGATACAACCAAAATTTTCCTCGATCATTTTATGCGACTTTTAGATTATACACTTCCCAAACACGAAGCCGAAGGGAAATTAAATCTTTCGATTGCAATTGGCTGCACCGGAGGTAAGCATAGATCAGTAGTAACCGTTGAGTATCTCAAAGATTATTTTACCAAGAAGAACTATTATGTTAAAACGGAGCATAGAGATTTAGGAAAGAAGTAAGAACTAGGAATTTGGGACAGCTGCTGTACGGGCAAGTTTCCGCATCTCTTGTTCTAACAACCGTGCATATAAAATATCGAATTCTGCCCCAGTTATATTACCTATAATCGTCTCAGGCTCTGTGAATAGCTCATCTTTCTTGATAGAAAACTTCCATGGTGTACCTTTTTGCTGAACTCTAAGCAAAAGACCATGAAATTTTATTTCATCAGGTTGAATATCTTGAGTATATACCATAACATCTTTGAGTTTATTCTTTTTTTCATAAACGGAATCACTTGATCCAGGTATCTTTATGGTAATTTGAGAAAAATACTCAGTTTTTATGATACCATTGGGCTGAGGTACGGTTACTGCAATTTCTTCTCCTATTACCTTGGGTATTAACTCAATGACGTAACTGTCTTTATTTAATTGCATGAGTTCATCTAACTCCGCTTTCACATTTTTTTTATAATTACCTGATTGTAAAAGTTTATATGCTGGATCGTATAGATAATCTCCTCGTTTGAAACTCTCATCAATGTTATAGACAGAGAAATATGTAGCTAATGCATCTTGAAACTCAAATACAAATTGTACGTGGTTACCATTTTTTGGTACCTGAGTAATAAATTCTTTGGTAATACGGATCTCCTGTTCTTGACCACGATATTTGACTAAAAGTAAAACTGTCGCACGAAAAGCTGCTGCATTATTATGTAATGAATTAATGCCATCAATAAGATATTCTTCCCCATCTGGAGTTTTTACCTTTTTATCCTTTAAATGTTCAATATCTTCTAACTCCCAATCAAGAAGTTCAACGACATGTGCATCAGCATTCTTCTTTTGAATAAAACTACTCACTAAGAATTCTTGTAAAACCTCTGAAGCTTCTTTATCCACTTCATTGTCGCCATTATCCTCTTTATATTTAATAATCATTGATCGTGTACCGTTTAATGTACCTTGCTTAATGGTAACCTTGCAACCTGAAATTGTTGCCTTAGCTTTAGTATAACCGAGGCTTGATAGACATACCACGGAGATAAAACTCACCATTAAAAAGAATAGTCTTGATTTCATAATTGCACCCTCCATATTATTTACTAATAAATACTGCATTGTTCTATAGCTCCTACGCGGACATTAATCAAGCAGGATAAATTAACTAGCTATAATTATTAGCATTTTTATTGATATATTATAAATAATGTTTAGTACTTGCAGTGATTATGAAAATACGCAAGAATACTTTTTAAAAATTATAGAAAGGATTATGTATGAAAAAAATGCCGTTTATTATTGTACTTATCACAGTAATTATTGGTGTTGCGTATTTTTTCTATCAAAAAAAAACTGCTCACCAACAAGAAGGAGTTGTTATGAAAACTGAATCTGGATTACAGTATGTCGATCTTGTTACCGGAAAAGGAGCAACACCGGCTCCTGGAAAGAAAGTAACCGTTCATTATGTAGGAACACTGACGAATGGAACAACCTTCGATAGTTCTCGTACTCGTGGCGAGCCATTCTCATTCACGATCGGTGTTGGCCAAGTCATCAAAGGTTGGGATGAAGGAGTCATGTCAATGCAGGTCGGTGGTAAACGCAAACTCACGATTCCACCAGAACTAGGCTATGGTGCACGTGGCGCCGGCGGAGTTATTCCCCCAAATGCAACGCTTATATTTGACGTAGAATTACTCAATGTAGAATAGAATACTGAAAAAAATATTTTTTTCCACCTATGATTGTTCTTTGCCCCCAACAGGAATCGAACCTGTAGTTCGGGATTAGGAATCCCGCGTTTTATCCATTGAACTATGAGGGCACTTTATCAAGATTTAAGGGTTAAGTTTTAGGAGTTAGTTAAAAAAATGTAAAGTGTTATTCTCGTAACAGCTCAGTTAATGCGGGAGTAAGGGAGTAGGTATGTTCTCAAAAAGTATTTCTATCGAGCGCGCTTTCCTGTTCTTAATAGTATTATGGAAGCGCGCTCGATAGAAATACTTTTTGAGAACATACCTACTCCCTTATAACCTATGGGATTACTTATTCTCGGGGATCCAAAGCATCTCGCAGGCCATCTCCTAAAAAGTTGAAAGCAAGTATGGTAATAAAAATAAAAAAGCCCGGCGCAAGAATCCATGGATAGCTCGAAAGATATCGAATGTTTTGCGCTACTGTTAACATATTTCCCCAACTAGGTTCTGGCTCAGAAATCCCAAGGCCCAAAAAAGATAACGAAACTTCGCCTAAAATATAATAAGGAATAGAAAGTGTAGCAGCAACAATAATATAGCTATAGGTATTGGGTAAGATATGTTTCATGATAATATCACAATTGCTCATTCCCAAAACACGTGCAGCAATAATGTAGTCTCTTGTGCGAATACTGAGTACTAATCCTCGGATTACGCGTGCCATGTTTGTCCATCCAATAAATGAGAGAACAATTACGGTGATACAATAAACCGTAATTGACGAAAGCGTCAGTGGGAAAACACCTCGAAGCGCAATCAATAAATAAAAACTTGGAATTGCAATAATAATTTCAATGATACGCATCGTAAAAAAATCAATGTTACCGCCAAAAAATCCTGAAATGCTTCCGATAATCATTGCTAAGATAATGGAAATAAAAATTCCCACTAATCCAACCGTCAATGAGATCTGTGATCCATAGAGTATGCGAGAAAAAATATCTCTTCCAAACTGATCAGAACCAAAAAGATAAAGGCGAGCTGGAACATCGACTAAAAATAAATGAATTGAAGTAGGAATAAAACCAAATAAAAGATACGGATCTCCGCGTTCAAAAAAATGCAATGGATATTTTTTGGAAGTATCGTGTATGCCGTAGATAAAAGGCCGAGTGAGCGTCCCCTGCTCAGTCAATACATGAATTTTAAGAAGCTGTGGAGGATAAAATCCATATTCTCGTGCTTGATTGTCATAACTATATGGAGCAAGAAATGGGGCAAAAAGTACAATAAAATAGAGAAGTGCAATAACGATGAGGCTTGCAAATGCACAATGATTTTTTCGAATTTTTTTAAGAATCTCTTTCATATTGTAGTATTCCGAAGCA
>JAHFAK010000125.1 GCA_023250585.1 Deltaproteobacteria bacterium | reverse complement strand
ATCTAGGTTTCGAGAGTGATTATGAGAATCGTTTATAACTATTTCTTTTACTCCGGCTTCATGTAAACCATCTACAATTGCATTTAATTCTTTTGACCATCTGATCAAAGTCTCTTTATAATATTTCCCTTCAGGATAAATTTGATCAGTGTGAGCTACACCATTTACACCTTCAAGATCTGCTGAGATTAGGATTTTCATACTTCTTCTCATAACGAACGGGCAAACACATTGGTATGTCCCTACTTTTGTAATTGTAATAATGGCTTGTAATATTCAATCATTTTCATTAAACCATCTTCCAGAGAGATTTTTGGCTCCCATTTTAACATTTGTTTTGCTCTGGATATGTCTGGTCTTCTGCGTTTTGGATCTGCTTCAGGCAACGGTTTAAAAACAATTTCGCTGTTTGAACTTGTAAGTTTTTTAATAATTTTTGCCAGGTCTAAAATAGTATATTCAATAGGGTTTCCAAGGTTTACCGGATCATAAAAATCTACATCCATTAAACGAACCACACCTTCGACCAAGTCAGTCACATACTGAAAGCTTCTTGTTTGAGTACCATCGCCATAAACTGTAATTGGTTTATTTGTAAGAGCTTGGCTAATAAAATTTGAAATAACTCTTCCATCTTCAGGACGCATACGGGGACCATAGGTGTTAAAGATACGGATAATCCTAGTGTCAATTTTATGAAATCTGTGATATGCCATAGTAGTAGCTTCAGCAAAGCGTTTTGCTTCATCATAAACAGATCTCTCAGAAATTGGATCTACATTTCCTACATAAGTCTCTTTCTGAGGGTGTTCCAGGGGATCTCCATAAACTTCAGAAGTGCTGGCAAGAAAAAACTTTGCTTTTTTTACTTTTGCAATGCCAAGAGCATTTATCGTACCGCTTGAGCCGACTTTTAAAATTTGAATGGGTAATTTTTTAAAATCAATTGGTGAAGCCGGGCTGGCAAAATGCATAACCCAGTCTACTTTTCCTTCTACTTCAGTATATTTACAAATATTTTGTTCTATAAAAATCAAATTTTTATGGAGAGTTAAGTTCTCAGATTTTCCTGTAATCAAATTATCAATAACAACAACCTGATGATCAAGAGAAAGAAATTTTTCTACAAGGTGTGAACCTATAAATCCCGCTCCGCCTGTAATTACGATTCGCATAATGTATTATTCTAACGGTTTTTTATAGAAAAGATTTTTCTATAACGCGTAAGAAATAAAATTGGGCTTAAAACAAGTAATATCAATCAATAAGATATAATAATTATGATTTTGTTGAATCCTGATTCTTTAAATCTTTAAACCAAATTTCAAGTGAAGGTTTTTCCGTAAGCGAAAAACCAGAACATCGTAAAGTGACATCGATAAAAGTGGAGCCCAGCTCTTTCCCAGAAAGGGCTGGGCGGAGCGCTATACAAAAAAGGGGTCGTAGTTCAGTTGGTTAGAACGCATGCCTGTCACGCATGAGGTCGCGAGTTCGAGTCTCGTCGGCCCCGCCAGTTTCCAGTGTTTGTGATATTTGAGAAAATTAAAAACGGTTCGTTGTACTCTACAACTAGGTTTGAGCCATTTAATACCGAGTTCGAAACTACAATATTTAAAAGTTTTCTCTTTTCATCAATTTCTTCCTTGAGCCTATATTCTTTATATAAGTTATTTGCCTTATCTAGCAAGGAAATACCATCATTGAGATATTCAATGTTTGCATTTTTATGTTGTTCGATAGTACTTGTCAGTTCATGTTGTCTTTTAAGCCAGTTATCACTTGTGCGACTCCAAAAATCCTCAGTAATTTTTCCCTCTAGCTTATCGATATATAACTTATCAAGTCTTTCTCTTACAAGCCTCAATTCATTTTCAAGTTCTAAATAATTTCTTCCCTAATTTTCTTTTCTTCATTATGACTATCTCTTAGCCCTTCTTTTACCCATTCAAGTTTTTCTTTGTCCATGATCAAGTCTTTTAAAGCATTTGGGTTTATATACCAACTAACTGATAGCTGAATTAAAAATATTAGAAAACTTTCATCAAGGAATTGGTTGGATTTGTTTTGGTGATTTGTAATCATTTACACTTATTAAATATATTGCCTGCAGAGACAATCATGTAGATAACCTCCTTGGTATATAATTGATTAACTTATTAAGAAGTATAAAATATAAGCGATTTTACTTCATGTTGATGATTTATTAATGTAGATATATGGCAGGAATCCAAATTTTTACAGAAAAACTATTTTCACCCGATTATCGAAAAAAATTGGCAACATTAACTCTTGATATTAAGAGAAAATCTGAAACGGCTGATAATGAAGCATCAGTTGTAAGTAGTTTTGAATTAAATCTTTTTTCTTTTATCAATAATGAACTTGGGCTTAAATATTATCCAGAGAAAGAAAAACTCATTGGTACTGAAAGGCATGTTACAAAGGGAAGAATTGATAGTAAGTATGGTGCTTTTGTTATTGAGTTCAAGCATAGTAGCAAACTTAGAACTTCTTCTCAGAAAACGAAAGCTTCTCGGCAGATTGAAGAATATTTACATGGCTTAAATGCAAAATATCCAACCGATTATCTTGGTTTAGTTACTGATGGCATTCATTGCAGATTTATTAGAAATGAAGGTGGGAAAATATATACAGAAGCGTGGGGACAAATCTCCCCAATAATTTTAGATCGAGTTATAAAAACCATAGTTTTATTAGAACAGATTGCACTAACCTCAGATAATCTTATTCGAGATTTTTGCGAACCACTAGATGATAATTTGGCTAAACAGCTAACAAAAATATTTTACGTTACTCTTCTTAAGAAATTACAACCTAAAACAAAAATGTTGTTTGAAGAATGGCAAGAACTATTTAAACTTTCGCATGATGATACTTCGCAACAAAAGGACATCCAAGAAAGGAGGCAGTCGCTTGCCGAGGCAGTTGATGTGGAAATAAAAACAAATAAACAAGAATATCTGGCTTTGTATTCATTACAAACCACTTATGCGATTATAGTCAAATTGATAGCTTTCAAAGTTGTTAGCAAAGTTTACTTCAATAAGAATACTGTTGAATTTGGCAATCTTGCACAAGCCAAAAATACTGTTCTTCAAATGAAAATGCAATCTCTTGAAGATGGAGAAATCTTTAGAACTATAGGAATAAACAATTTATTAGAAGGTGATTATTTTTCATGGTATTCTTCAACTCAACAATGGAATAAACAGATTTACAATAAAATAATAGAGGTTATTGCATTACTTTCTAAATATGAGGATAAAGTTCTTGTGCATGAACAAGTAAAAACACACGACCTTTTTAAAGAACTATACCAACGAATAGTACCTTCTAAAGTTAGACACAGTTTGGGTGAATTCTATACACCATCTTGGCTCGCAGATAATTTGGTTGAAGATGCTATCTTGCAAAATAAAAAAACTTTATGGAAATTGCTTGACCCAACCTTAGGCTCTGGTACGTTTTTAATAGCCGCTATTCAACGAGTTCTTGAAGAAACACAGTCTGAGGAGAAAACTAACCGCCTTAAAATGGTATTGGATCGTGTAAAAGGGATTGATCTGAATCCATTATCGGTTTTAACTGGGAGAGTTAATTATTTTATAAATACTGCTCACTTGATTGAAGAAGGGCTACAATTTAATATTCCGGTTTACCTTGGTGATTCATCTTATGTCCCTGAGCCATTAGAAATTGAAAATATATCCTGCCTTAGATACCATATTAAAACTTTGAAAGGATATATTGATATTGTTTTGCCAAAAAGCGTTGTTAAAAAGACTGATCAATTTTCGAAAGTAATGACTGAAGTTGAATTTGATATAAAATCATTAGATTGGCAAGCTGTTTCTGAAAAAATTAAAGGACTTGCGAAGCCAGAAGATTTGATTCCTGCAATAGCTAAAAAAATTGATGAACTTGCGAAAAAGTTTATAGAATTAGAGCGAAACGAATGGAATGGAATATGGGCTAGAATCGTAACTAATTTCTTAACTACTGCAAGCCTGGGAAAGTTTGACATCATAGCAGGCAACCCACCTTGGATCGATTGGCGTAATTTACCAGAAGGATACAGGAATCGTATTAAGTCTTTGTGTATTGAGCGACATCTTTTTTCAGGGGATAGACTCACAGGTGGAATTAATTTGAATATTTGTGCATTAATAGCAAACGTTGCGGCAGATAATTGGCTCTCTGAAAAAGGAGTTTTAGGATTCTTAATGCCACAAAATCTTATGCTTCTTCAAACATATGAGGGCTTTAGGAATTTTTATCAATCAAATGGTAGAAGATTATACTTTCAAAAGATATTTGATTGGACTAAATCTGGTCATCCATTTCAACCTGTCCAACACAAATTCCTTACCTATTTTATTTCATCAAACAAAGCTGATTATACAAAAGGTATACCTGTGTCTATGTTTCTAAAAAAATCAGAATATACAATAGATAAGATAAACCAATATAATCGTTTTGACCAAGTTAAAGATTTTTTTAAAGTAGAACATAAAGTCCTTGGACAATGTATTAAAACAAGTACGAACTTCTCATATGCTGACACTTCAACAGCACTAGAACATTTTAGAATAATTTCTGGTGTATCCAATTATATTGGTAGAGAGGGTATTGAGTTTTATCCGCAAGAACTCTTCTTGTTTGAAATAGATCCAGATATGCCAAAACGTAGTGATGAAATCTATTTAAAGAACTATCAGAATGATCGTTCAAAACATAAAATCGCTGCACAAGATGTATTACTTGAAAAAAAATATGTACACCCATTAATAAAAGGGATAAATATTAAACGTTGGCACATAGAAGATACCCCTTCATTTCTAGTGCCTTTCCCTTATGAGGAATCATTTAGTACAAGGGTACCTTTAAGGCTTATTGATTTACGTAAGAAGGCTCCATACTTAGCCAAATATCTAATTAATAATAAGAAATCAATTGATGCTCAAACTACGTACAATGAAAAAATAATAGGGAAAAGGGATCAAGAATTTTATGCCCTTGCACGGGTTGGTAAATATAGCTTTGCTAAAAGCTATGTAGCTTTTCGTGATAACACAAAGTGGCAAGCAACTGTAGTTGAAGAAGTTATAACTAGCTGGGGAGGACTCAAAAGACCTGTGTTTCAAAACCATGCAGTGTCGATTTCAGAAAGAGAAGATGGAAGTCTAATAACTTCAAATGAAGCTCATTTTATCTGTGCAATCCTTAATGCACCAATAACTCATGATTTTATTATAAATTCCTCAGACTCAAGGAGTTTTAAAATAAGACCGCCTATATTTATACCTTATTATTCCGAGAAAAATGAGGCTCACAAAAAGCTCGTAAGTTTGTCAAAACTTGCACATAAAAACTATTCTGATATCAGTAAAACTAAAGAAATTGAATCTGAAATAAATAAGATTTACTTGGAGATTTGTAGAAGAGAAAAGATTTGACAGGCAGTAGCTTTATCTAATTAAATAAATCATATACCTGAAGAGTCTAGTGCTACCCGAGTTACAAAACGGATCTACACCAAGAAAAAAAATTCTTAAACAGCAGGTTTTAATAATGGAGATCTTACGCAGTTGACATAGCAAGATGATTTTTTACTGAGTCTCTGACGATATCCCACTTTTGTTGATACCAAGTAATACCATCTTCAAACCTCCTTAATTCAAGTCTGATAAAA
>JAHFAK010000020.1 GCA_023250585.1 Deltaproteobacteria bacterium | reverse complement strand
ATGAATATTCTCACACTCGACAGTTCACAACTCGAAGCTTCTTTAGCTTTATTTAGTAACGACAAAAAAGTCCGTGAGATACACTATTCACGAGAACGTCGGCTGTCGATGTATCTTGTTTATGATATCTCAAAAATCACACAAGAAAATAAATCAGAAATTAATGAAATTGATTATTTTGCTCTTACGATTGGGCCCGGCTCATATACTGGCCTGCGCATTGGACTTATGACAATCAAAACACTTGCATGGTCTTTACAAAAACCAATTATTCCCATTTCAACGCTTCATGCCTTAGCATATACTATTCAAAAAGAAAATACGCTCATGTGTCCTATGATCGATGCGCGACAAAATGAAATCTACGGAGCAGGATTTTTATATAGAGATGGACAGTACACTCAAAAGATCCAAGATAACAAATACGCTCCTTCTTGCTTTCTTGAGTTAGTCAAAAAAGAAATGGATTCACCAAAAAATTGTATTTTTCTCGGCGATGGAGCTCTTCTCTATAAACATCTTTTGAATGACTATTTTATTCATAATGGACATACGATCGATGTCTCTCATATCCATTCTATTGCACAAGAAATTATAAGAAATGATAGAACAAAAATTCTTACAAAATTTCAGGATCTAGAACCGAACTATTGCGGTAAAGCATTTGGGAAAAATACGTAAGGTACTACTATACTAAGTTGCATTCAAAATGATAAACGTCGGCAAGGAGAAGGCGACGCAAACGTACGTAATAGTACGTTGAGGAGCCGACGACGAAGCCAACGCAGTTAGCGTTTGAATGCAACTTAGTATCAATTGTCCACTGACGAGAGCTTACAGTAGGAAGGAATCCAGCTGCGTTCGAGAAGTTCTTGAGAAACATTGTTATAATCAAATGAAAGACCGTCGTGTACCATTGAATCAATATCAAAGAGCAGTGAACTTTCGGGAATATCTTTATAAAAGAGTCGATACAAAGGAGAAACCATAAGCTTTGCTACACGTATGCCCCAGGACCCAATGAAGTTACGACGTTGACCAATATGGGCTAATTCATCAACCATAATCTCATGAAGAAGCTCGCGTATGCGTGTTTTTGCTTCGGGTTCATCATAAAAAACTTCATCAAGCAGTGCATCGACATGTTGATAAAAGGTAATACCCATAAGCTCAGTTACAAAAGCCGGTGGCGCCATCAGCATCTCGGGTACGTAGGGAAAAAGCTGATACACTTTTTGCATCAGTGGCCCAAGCGGCACCCATTTGACCTCATCAAGATGAAAGGTCCGAAACATTTCATGAAAGAAACGCACATGGCAAAATTCCTCTGCCAAATGGACGCGGCTAATTTTTTCAGTAATATTTTTTGATTCTGCAAGCGAGGGAATTGCATCCCATGCTCCGCTAATACCTACCCATTCATGACGGGCAAATTTATAAATACACGTCAGGAGCAATGTTTTCTTATCAAAGATTTTAGGATCATCTTTAAGATGTACATAGTTGGCATAAAAAAGCTCGGGGTTTGCAAGAGGTTTTCGTGATCTTACCGGCTTTTCCTGAAAAAATCGGAGCTTAGCTCTCTTTTTTTCAAGATCTTTTTCACTTTCTATCAATCTACCCGAATGATCTTGTGAGAAATTCCAATAGCTTTTAAAATTTTCATTGCGTTCTTCACTCGTTGCAGTAGAAAAGATCGAACGGTAATTCTCTTGTTTCGTAATTACTCCTTTGAAAGATTCTATCATTTATATGAAATTAAATCTTATTTAAAAGAAAGAACGAAATAACAAAAGCGTAAATAACGAGAGATTCAATCAAAGCCAAACCAATGATCATAGGTGTTTGAATCTTACCCGAAGCGCTTGGATTGCGTGAAATTCCTTCAAGAGCTGCGGCAATAGCTTTTGATTGGCCAATTGCACCACCGAAAGCTGCAATTGCAATACCAAAGCCAGCTGCTAGAGCATAAAACTTTGAAGCTCCATCATTTGTAGCCGTAGTAGTAACTTCCTCAGCAAAAGCAATTACGGGAATACACAGAGTAATAACACTAGTAAGTAGTACACTAAAAAACTTTTTCATTCTACACTCCTTATAATTAATTAGTTAAAATCTATATAACAACCTGCATTCTTTTAATGTTCGTGGGCTATCGCATTTCCAATATACAGCATTGAAAGCATTGAAAAGATAAATGCTTGTATAAAAGAAACAAATACACCTAATGCCAAAAAAACAATAGGAACTACTAAAGGAACAAGCTCGGAAAAAATCCCCAGCACGGTATGATCACCCAACATATTTCCATATAGTCTGAGTGTTAGAGAAAAAGGCCGTGCTAGATGGCTAATAATTTCAATGGGAACAAAAATAACAGCAAGCCACCAAAAAGGACCGGTAAAGTGTTTTATATAACCGCCTTTATGAGCCTTAATTCCATAGTAATGAGTTGCTATAAATATCACTACCGCGCAGGCTGCATTTGTAGTAAGAGCATCGGTTGGAGGCGTAAAGCCTGGAATAACACCTAAAAGATTTGAAAGGAAAATAAATACAAATGTTCCTCCAATAAGAGGGAAAAAATGCGGTCCTTCTTTTTCCCCAATAACAGTTTTAAGAAGGTTCATAATTCCTTCATATGCTATTTCAAAAATATTGTGGAGTGTACATTTTTCTGTCGGAACAATATGATTTTTATTTTTTTTAAGACTTACGCGAAATACAATTGTAAAAATAACGATAAGTGCGAAGACAAAAACTGTACCCGCCACAGGGATGGATAATGTATTAAATCCTGGTAATATGTTTAGCCAATTAAATCCGTGATGCATTATCTTTTTTTCTACAAATGCGGATTCAAACGTTAACTTCGTTGGCTTCGTCGGAAGCTCCTCAGCGTATTATATACATACGCTTGCGTCGCTTCCTCCTTGCCGCCTTGTTATCATTTTGAATCCGCATTTGTACTATAACTCCTCAAAATACTTTCAAAAACTATTGAGATAAAAAGTATCGATAACCCTATCACAAAGGCTATCGCGTTAAGCTCTATATACACAATAGAAACATATATAAGCGATAAAAGTCCGGTTAATTTAATGAAATAGAAAAAGAATTTCAAGCCTATTTTTTTATCGTTTATGAATGATTTCCCTATGAATGTTTCTATAAAGAAAAAATTAAGGACAGAAAGCGCTCCTCCAATAGCTATACCGATAATAATGGGTTTTGAAAAGAAAGCGCTGATGATTAAAAATAAAAGATACAGAACGCTATTGATTATATGGATACGTTTTACATTGATCATTGCTTGTCTTCTTCGCCTTTATTAGAGGACTGGCCTACGTTATAAAAAATAATTTTCACCATTCCTCCTAAACCAAATAGCGAAAAAAGCAATATAAAAATGGGAGATGTAGAAAAGTAGCCATCGAGTTTTGAGCCAATAAAAAGACAGACAAGAACACATGCGACGACTTCAATTCCTGTAGCTGCAAGTCGTCCGAGCGTGATAAACCATGAAGAACGATCATCCATACATTAAAAGTTAAAAGCTAAACCCATGCTATCGCTTCCATTATATCTTCGATAATAGGGATTAACTCCGAGTGTTTTAATTCTGTTGCGCTTATTATAGGCATGTGCGGCAAAACCGGCGTTAATTGTGGAATAGAGTCTCATTCCAATAAAGAGCACCCCTCCTCCAATCATAAGTCCTTCGCTTGGGGCAATAACATTATCAGACAAGTTTGTATCTTCTTCGTAGTAATAGGTACCAATCCCCGCAGCAAGAACCGCAACGCCGACAAGTTCGGTAATCATAGCAATATATCCAGGGAAAGGATCTTCCGCATAAAAATTGCCCAATCCAAATCCAACAAAGAGCGAAAGTATTGATGCAAGATACACTGACTTTTCAGGAACCGCTAATCGAGATTGGGTTTCATAAATCTTTTCGGTGAGATTATCATCGGGCTGATTCTTCTTTCCGGTCTCTGAAGGTTGTTTATCGGGAGATTTTTTATCAGGATTCTTTTTCTGAGCTGCATCTTCAAACTCTTCTTCCCAACTATTGGATGCGGCAATTTTTTCAGCAAATGCAAGGTGAATTACTTTGTTTGGGAACAGTAACTCATATGAGAATCCTTCAGAATGTAACAAAAAAAAGAAAATAGATAATAGCGGAAAGAAATTCCTGAGCGGTGTTATTCCCGCGAAGGCGGGAATCCAGAAACAAAATTTATTAAGACTGGATCCCCGCTTTCGCGGGGATGACACTATCTGTTTCATAATTTTACTCTTTACATTACCAAATGTATGTATTTTAGTGTTCAAAGAATAAAAAGTAAATAAACTATTATGGCTTTCAAAAATTTCTACCTAGAAGACCTTACTCAACTCGCCTCGGCAGCATTGCCTTCGACATTTATTTTTTCTGGAGATTCTTTGTATATTCGCGAAGAATGTATACATATACTAAAAAAACGAGTTCTTTCTGCTGATACACTCGTTTTTAATCTCGAAGAATTTAACGCTGAAACTCTTGAAAGTAATGAGTTGCATACATCACTCAGAAGCTATCCCATTAATTCAGAGCATAAACTCATTATTATTCATGAAATGGAAAAAGCTTCGAAAGAAATTTTTGAAATAGTACAAAGTTTCATTGAGAATCCCTCTAAAGGCTTATTACTTATTTTGATCGCTGAAAATGCTATAAAATTTCGTTTTGTATCCTCATTACCAAAAGAAAACTATAAAGCATATAAACTAGCTAACCCTTATGAGTCACAGCTTTCTCCATGGATTATCTCTATTGCAAAAAAACATAAAAAAAAGATTTCTCCAAAAGCAATTGAATTTCTGCGTACACAAATAGGTGTAGAGCTCGGACGACTCGATAAAGAAATTGAAAAAATTGCCTGTTTTATAAAAGACCAAGCAACAATTGAAGTTAAAGATATAGAAACGCTTATCAGTAACTCAAAAACAGTAAGCATTTTTGAATTTACCGATGCGCTTACAAAAAAAGATTTAAAGGCATCAATTTTTTATTTCAATAAATTACTCGATCAAAAAGAAGCTCCGCTTTATATCATGACCATGATGTATCGGGCATTGTATCAAATAGTATTGGGACAACTCTATGCAGCCGAAGGGCTACAGCAAAAAGTCATTTGCGAAAAATTAAAAATCAATGCATTTTTTCAAAAAAAATTTCTTGAAGCTTTGAAAAATTTTTCAGTACCGGAATTGGAAAACATTTTTGCAGAATTATCTTTTATAGATTCACAATTAAAAACATCGAGAATAAATCCAAAAATAATGATGACCGAGATAATGAGAAAAATCTGCGCGACTAAGCAGTTTTCAAAAAT
Source organism: Deltaproteobacteria bacterium (assembly GCA_023250585.1). Classification (GTDB taxonomy): domain Bacteria; phylum Bdellovibrionota_F; class JAHFAK01; order JAHFAK01; family JAHFAK01; genus JAHFAK01. The sequence goes on along the minus strand of JAHFAK010000020.1, from coordinate 18,669 downwards.
GAATTAACTTTTCTCTGAAGGCGGGAAATTTTACGAGCAGCAGTTTTTTTATGAATAATGCCTTTTGATGCGCTACTTAAAATATTTTTCTTTGATACATTGAGAAGCATCGTTACGTCGTCTTTTTTCCCTGAAGAAATAGCCTTCGTAACATTTTTTATGCTTTCTTTGGCTGTTGTTTTATACTTACGATTATGAGCTGCCTTTTTTACATTCTGACGTGCCCTTTTAATCGCTGATTCTATATTTGCCATAAGTCTCCTTATTTTAACAAAAGTCATGTCTAATACAGAACTATTGCGTTTGTCAAGCACGTGCCTACTCTTTATCTTACCTCACCCCATTAACCGAACCACCCCCTTGGGAATAAGTTTGGCCTTGACAAAGAAAACTACCTTAAACATACAGTATGAAGATAGCTACTAAGCTCCATTAGTAATGGGGAACAAGATACACCCAACCATAGAAAGTTAGAATAACGCATGACCCTTCGACAAAAGAAAATATTCTCTACTCTCGTATATCTACTTTTTCTACTTCTTTTGAATAATCAAATCTTCGCACAAAGCTTCTTTCCAAAAGAAAAAACCAAATCGCTTAAAAAAACTCAAGCGAAGACACAATCTCAATCAAAACCAAAATCAAAGAAAACAACTACTGCAAAGCCTACGAAGAAAAAAGTAACAAACAAGAACCCAGAAGTTACAAAGCCACGTTCCTTAAAAAGTACGAAAAAGAAAGAATCTAAAAAAACGCCAATAAAATCAGCATCCCAACTAAAAGCGCCTCCAAAAAAAGAGGTAAAAGAGGTCATTGAACAGCCAATAAAACAACCAGCAGTAAAAATTGTTTATGCACAGTATGATATTAAGAAACTCGTTGGAACATGGTGCGCACGTGATCGTTATGCTCAAAAATTTACAAAGGCTCATCTACAGTGCGAATGTCCGGAAAAGACTATTGTAGAGCGTTGTGATAAAGAAGATCAGATTGAATTAAATCTGGAACTCACGCAGAATGAACCTATAGAAGCACAAAATGGTTCACTATACGAATCAACACATCTTGTGAAGGGACAACTACGCTCCATGAACCATGATATACCAGAAGAAACCGACGTAGACGTCAGTGCAAAGGCCATGTTTGGCGACAATGTTCTTCCCTACTTCATTATGTCATTCCCCTTGCGTTTTTCTATTCCAGAAAGTGAACAACAACGAATGGATACTATAGCAAGCTTTAGTGGAAATTGGGATGGAAAAGATACTATCGAAGGAGGATTTATTCTTCACACACCGATTGAAACACATAGGGTTAGTTCCGTAGTATCGATCAATGAACCTCATCTCTATATTGCGCCTATTGTGCTTAGTATCTCGGAAGAAGAAGCAAAACAATATTTTGATGTTAAAAAAAAACAATTCACGTATGCTGTATGTAAGAATGATGGAACCTTAGATAATTTTTTTGTAGCACATGAAGTTCCCGGAGGAACTCAGGCATCGTGGGACTTAATTGTTAAAGCAATACAAAATATTAATGTTTATGGAAATATTACCTGCAAACCTCGAAGTTACATAATCTTCGTTGAGTTACATGTGGTAAAAGAAGATACACAACAGCCATCACCGGTCATCGATACAATTTTTTTTCATAATGGACTCGAAGTATTACATAACGTTGTCATTGATCAATTACAAGGAAACGAGGCGAATCTCTGTAGTCGAGAAACGGACGAAAATTGTCCTTATTATAAAACTGAAAAAGTTATGTATACATTTTCTCTCTATCACTTACTCCATAAATATCTTCAAGACCTTTTTGCTGAAAAAATATTGGATACTATTGATTTTACGAGCCTTACACAAACACTCGATAAAGAACTAGAAGAGGCATATAAACAGCAATTAGACATAGGTATAGTGAATCAAAAAATTTTTGATTCACTGACTGGTAAAATTCAAATCCATGATGATATAGAAAAGTTTATTAAAACCACTCAAGGCGTCATTGAAGGACTCAAAAAGCTTGGCTATTTTGACCTTGCACAAAGGACATTGAGTCTTCCGGTCTTTAATACACTTAAAGAAGCATATACTGAAGAACGAGCGAAAGAAAATAAAGCGCAATTGATACGTCTTATTCCTGAATCTGTTATCACTACTCTCGTTTCTGACTTCGGACTGGGAGCGATTTTTGCTAAATTTGCAGACTTACGCCTCATAGCATTGCTTGCCGGAAAGACTGGAGGCCGGATGCTGACTTATGCTACAGTTGATATGGGAACAGTTTTTCTTTCAGAGTATCTCTTAGCTCGCTATCAAAGGAAGGAGTTTCGTATAAAAGATCAAGGCCTCTCCTTGTTAGTTATACCGGCTCTTTCACTGCTTACTCATGGAGGACTTAAAGTAGGAATACCAAAGATACGAGAAAAAATACCGGCTCTTCCAAAATGAATATACAAGGCATGGAGCAGCAAATCTTAAGATTTTTTCTATACCGCTACAAATCCCGTAATAATCGCAACAGCTGATGCAACAATAATCAAGAGCGAAGAAACAATGGCGAAAACATTGTAAAATCTACTATTGGTATGCTTCCCCATGAGCTCACTATTGTTTACAATTTTAAGGATGAAATAGAAAAAAATGGGAAGAAGTATACCATTTAATGATTGCGTGTAGAGGACAATGTCGAACAACGGAAAAAATGGAGTAATGACAAGAAGCGCGGCAAGCATGAGATTAAAAAGAAAAATACCATAGAATATTTTACCCTTCGAATAGGGATCATCGAGTGATCCCGCAAATCCGAAGAATTCGGTAAATGCATAAGCGGATGTTAGAGACACAACAATCATACCAATGATTGAAGCATTCACAAGACCAAGTGAAAATAAAAGGCTCGCGAAACTCCCCGCAAATGGTTTGATCGCCAAAGCGGCTTGTTCCCCCGAGTTAAGCGGAATATGATGAATAAAAAGTGTGGCTGCAGTCGCAACGATCATAAAGAAGGTGAATACATTAGATGTAACTGCCCCAAGATATGCTTCAAGTTTTGCAAAAGGCAATTTTCGTACGGGAACATTTTTATCTTTCATGTAGCTTTGTACAAAAAACTGTCCCCATGGCGTAATTGTTGTTCCTAAAAGAGCAATGAGAAGAATAAGAGACTCTTTTGAAAAAATACTGCCATCGGGGACGACTAAACTCGTCACTGCTTTGCTCCAATCTGGCTTTGCTTGGATGGCGGAAAAAACATACGCGAGATAAAAAATAATTCCCGTCAAAAATATTTTCTGACTTTTTTCATATTTGGTAATAGTGACAAGCTTAAAGCATACAATAATCATAAAAATAATGAACGGAGTCGCAGGAATACCAAGCATTTGGCTCGAAGTTTTTAGAGCAGCGACGTTTGTAAGTAACGTTCCAAAATTAGCAACAAGAAGCAAAACGAAAATAACAAAAGAAGTGCGTAATCCAAATGATTCTCGAATCAAATCACCTAATCCTTTGCCCGTAACAATAGCAATTCGAGATCCCATTTCTTGAGTAATACCATAAAGGATTGTCAAAAATGGCAAGATGATAAGCACTGCATAGCCAAGTTTCGCTCCGCCAAGAGAATACGTAACAATACCGCCCCCATCATTGCCGGCCATAGTCGTAATGAGTGATGGGCCAAGTACCGAAAAAAAGATAAGAATGTTTCTAAATAACGCCATATATACTTAAAATGTAATCTATCAATGATTAGAGAGGAGATATAGTAATGCTTCAGTTATTAGGGAGTAGGCATATTACAAAAAAGTATTCCTATCGAGCGCGCTGTCTGTTCTTAATAGTATTATGGAAGCGACGTCGATAGGAATACTTTTTTGTAATATGCCTACTCCCTAACTCACTCGATTAACTGAACCATTACGAGATATATGTTCTCCTGTACCTTAAACACTGATATAATTTTTGCAATCTTTGTATTTTTTGTTATACACTACAACTCAAGATGCATAAAGGCTTTTTTATTACATTTGAAGGAATTGAAGGATCGGGAAAGAGCACCCAGATAAAATTGGCATATGAGAAACTTGTTAAAGATGGCTACAAGGTACTTCTCACCAAAGAACCGGGAGGGACACGGGCTTCAGAAAAAATTCGTGAACTTCTTTTAGATACGAACATGAAAGGACTGCTTCCTCGAAGTGAATTACTTTTACTTTTGGCCTCTCGTGCGCAACATGTCGAAGAAGTAATTTTAAAAGAACTAAAATTGAATACTATTATTCTCTGTGATCGCTTTGCAGATTCATCATTTGCCTATCAAGGCTACGGCAGAGGCTTATCATTATATGACATCGAATCGCTCAACGCTTTTGCGAGTTTAAATCTTACACCTGATTTAACTATTCTTTTCGACATTGATCCCGATAAAGCATTTGACCGTATTGCTTTCAAAAAACATGATCGTTTTGAAATAGAGGCACAAGAATTTCATAAAAAGGTCCGCCAAGGCTACTTAGAACTTGCCAAACAACATCCACATCGGATACATGTAGTTAATGGAGTAAATGATAGAGAGGTTCTCCACAAAACTATTATAGATGTGATAGTAAAGAAAATAGCATCGTGAAGTTAGTTCCCACTCAACATCATAATCTCTTCGATTTTTTTGAAAAAACAATCTCAAAAGGAATCGTCTATAGCTCTTATCTTATCTATGGGAAAAAAGGCGTCGGCAAAAGGCAGCTCGTTAATGAAATTGTTAAAACGCTTCAGTGTAAAACTAATGAAAATAGTTATAGCCTTAAGTATTGTAATGAGTGTAATGGGTGTATTAAAATAAACAAAGGCATTCATCCAGACATACGTATCATTACGCCGGTGAAAGAAACGATTCGTATTGCAGAAGCACGGGACATAATAACATTTCTTGATTATGCCCCCTGTGAAGCGCGATATAAGATTATTGTCATTGATGATGCAGACATGATGAATATACAAGCACAAAATGCCCTTTTGAAAACAATAGAAGAACCGCCTCTTCAGACTATTTTCTTTTTTATTGCACATAGTAAATCAAAAATAATTCCAACCATTCAGTCACGGAGTTGTATACTGAAAGCACAATCACCATTGCCGCAAGATATGCCACCGAAGAACAAAGAAAGTCGCGAATATGCTTTTGATTATAAACAAGCTGATACACTTGCAGAGTGTATTTCCAAAATCAAAGATAAAGAAAATTTACGCGAATACATTCAGCACATGGTTATTGTATTAAAAAATATACTCTTTACACTCAATAATCTCAGTGATAATAAAAATCAGGCCCGTGCTTTACCGATAGGTCAGCTCAAGGAAACTAAACTATTTGAGGTTATTGATTATACGCTTTCACTCGAGAAAAGAATTAAAGAAAATTGTAATATACCATTAACATTAACCAATCTACACCTAAAATTAAGGAGATTATATGAGAATAGCTAAGGTAAAATTTCGCAGTAGTATTCGTCCTGAAAACGTAAATGTAACTGATGCAAAAGTGCGTATTGGAGATCATATTGTAACGCAAACTAAAGATGGCCTGCGGGTTGGAAAAGTTTCGCTTTTAATTAATCTTAATGATTCACAAGCATATGATCGCGTTTTACGTGTTGCCTCTAAAGAGGATCTTGAACGCGAAGAGCGAAATGAAAAACACGAAAAACGAGCATTTGAGTTTTGTCTCGAAAAAATAAAACAACGAAATCTTACGATGAAACTCACCAAAGTTGAATTTCTTTCCAATGGCTCACAAGCAACGTTTTATTATACCGCGGATAGCAGAGTCGACTTCCGAGAATTAGTCAAAGATTTAGCGCAAGAATTTCATACACGAGTTCAAATGATGCAAATAGCAGCTCGTGAAGAGACAAAAATGCTTGGTGGAGTTGGCACCTGCGGACAGCAACTCTGCTGCAATCGATACATCAATAAATTCAGCCCTATCTCAATTGATATGCCTAAGCATCAAGGCCTTTCAATGAACCCCACAAAGCTCACGGGCCTCTGCGGTAAACTGAAATGCTGTCTTTCCTATGAAGACGAGACCTATTGTAAATGCTCGAAAGGATTGCCCAAGGTGAATGACATCGTTGAAACAGAAGATGGAGAATGCAAAGTTAAGTACCTTAATATTCTGCCACAGCAAGTAACAATCGAAACTAAAGACGGGACACTGAAGATGATTTCTGCCTGTGGTATTAAAAAAGTCATTCAAGCGGCAGTTGAAGAATCTCCAGAAAAAATACTGGGACGCGAAACCTTACGAAGAATTGAGGATAACTATCGCGAGCGAGATGAAACGACAGAAAAAACCACGCAACAAAAAATAAAATCCTTTAATCCTCATAAAAACCCAACAGGAGCTGCGAACGATAGCAATGATTGATAGTCATGCACATCTTGATCTTGACGTATTTGATACCGATCGCGACGAAGTTATTAAAAGAGCAAAAGAAGCCCAAGTAACCAAAATACTTTCTCTTGGCTGTACGAGTGGATTAGATACCGAAGACAAAATCTATAAACTTTTAAATACATACGATTTCATGTATTCGAGTGTAGGAATTCATCCTCATTACGCTCATTCTTTTTCAGATGAGAGCGCCAAGAAAATTAAAACTATGGCGAAACATGAGCGTTTTGTTGCGATTGGCGAGATAGGCTTAGATTTTCACTACATGCAGAGCTCTCGTGAAAATCAGATCAATGTATTTCGAAAACAAATCGAAATTGCATTAGAGACTAATCTTCCCATTATTATTCATGTGCGCGATGCCTTTCGTGAAGCCTATGACATCTGCGCTTCGTATAGTAAAAAAGAAAAACTCCGCGGGGTAATTCATTGTTTCACCGGAACAGAAGAACATGCGAAGTGGTTTCTTGACCTTGGTTTTTATATTTCATTTTCGGGAATTATTACATTCAAAAAAACTGATGAACTCAAAAAAGCATGTCTTCAAACACCCCTTGATCGAATTCTTATTGAAACAGACTCACCGTATCTTGCGCCCGTTCCTTTTCGTGGTAAACGCAATGAACCCGCCTTGGTAAAATATGTTGCAGAAGAAGTTGCACGGATTAAGAATACATCATTTCAAGAAATCGATACAATCACTGAAGCAAATACGAAGTTACTCTTTGGGATGTAGTTGTAATGCCTCAATTATTAGGGGAGTAGGCATGTATACAAAAGTATTTCTATCGACGTCGCTTCCATAATACTATTAAGAACAGGAAAGCGCGCTCGATAGAAATACTTTTGTATACATGCCTACTCCCCTAACTCACTACATTAACTGAGCCATTATGATGTAGTTGCAATTTATTCTTTCATAGAGTACACAACACTATTGAGGAGGCACCTTATATGCGAAGTTTTATTCGACAATATCCACGTGCGCTACTTGGAAGTATTATAACATTCTGGATAATCTTTGGTTTTATTTGGACATTCTATGGTTGGACCGATGACGGAATGTTCACGCAAGGATGGAAGTTCGATACGCTCGGACACATCATTTTTGGTGGCGGTGCCGCATTCTCCTTTTTATATTTCTTCCGTACCCATACGCTTCACGGAGCTTTTTCTATCTTCGGCGAAGAAGTCTTGGCCACACTCATCATTGGCTGCGTGGCAATCCTTGCGGTAGGCTGGGAAATACTTGAGGCGGTGTGGGATTATTTTTTTCAACCCACTTATTTTGAATGGATCGCGCAAGCTCAGAAATCAGGACTTGATACGACAATCGATATTGTATCAGCAGTCATAGCAGCATCAATAGCAATGCTTCTCTATATTCCTGTTTACAAATATGGATTCCAAAAATACTACAATGAGGATGAAATTGAGCGGTTAGAACATACACTTGAACACGTAGTTCTTTATCACGCTCAGGCAAAAAAAGAAAGAAAAGAGACCGTAGCCCGAGCTATTGCAGCTACGGTACGAAAAAAAATGTTTAGGATACATTCCGAAGTACCTTAAACCTCGAAAGCAAACAAGCATACTAATATGTAAAAAGAGAATCAAAAGGTGGGGACCGACTCATGAACACAAAAAGTCAGTGGGGATGATCCTTACAACCTTCTTATCTTGACTTCTTTTATCACAAAAATAATAGTGTCTATCATTATAATTTGGGAGAGATGGCCGAGTGGCTTAAGGCAACGGCTTGCTAAGCCGTCGTACGGTTAACACCGTACCGGGGGTTCAAATCCCCCTCTCTCCGTCCTAGAGATTCTAGCGAACGAATGTGAGCGTAGAAACTCTTGGACCCTGCGTAGCTTTTTAGAATTTTTCAATAACCTTTTTATTACATGAAAAATACCGCTCATTCAAAAAAACTGGTGAACAGATAGCGAAGCAGGTAATATTCGTATCTATACTACCTATGAAAAAACAAATCCTCATTGCCAAGAATATAGCAAATGAAGGGCCAGGACTTATTGAAGAAATTCTCAACAAAGTGAATGTCCCCTACTCTTTTCTTGATGTACATGATGAAACACACTTTCCTCCTATCGAAAAGCTTCATGCCTTAATTGTTATGGGAGGCCCTGATAGCGCAAATGACACCACTAAAAAAATGCTCCGGGAATTAGCGTATATTCGGGAAGTTATATCTGCAGGTATTCCGTATCTGGGTATCTGTCTTGGCCTCCAAACTTTAGTAAAAGCCAATGGCGGAAAGGTGATTAAAAGTCCTTTAAAAGAAACGGGCGTCAGAGATCCTCAGGGTAATTTCTTTACCGCAACGATAACAAAAGAAGGAAAAGATGATCCTCTCTTTCAAGGTATCACTCCTTCGTTTAAAGTCTTTCATTTGCATGGAGAAATGGTCGAGCTCACTCCATCAATGAAGCTTCTTGCCATTGGCAATCACTGCCGGAATCAAATCGTTAAAATTGGATCAAATGCCTATGGAATGCAATGCCATCTTGAATTAACACAAGATCTTTTTGAATTTTGGCTCGATGAAGATTGTGATCTACAAAAAATTCCTCGCAATAGTCTTAGAAAAGATTTTGAAGAGATATACAATGAATATTCATATACTGGAAAAAGAATATTTGAAAATTTCCTGAAAATAACATTTAATCAAAAATTGTAGTATGCTCATCTAAAAACTCGCACCTTTAAGATGGGCCTTTTTCAGAGGTTCTTTATGAAGACAAATAAATTTTGGTATATATTCGCATCAACGGGCAAGAATGCTTTTTTGATTGATTGGATCGTCAAAGAAGGAACACCCATACTTCGAGCCGCATTTGCCCATGATGATGGAAAACGCTTTGTTCGTAAAGAAGAATTTAAGCCGACAGAAGTGACCTATACGGAAGATGAAATTCTTATCAATACCGTAAAACTCACTAAATATGAAGCACAGGGAATATGGAAAGATGTTGCTTTAGATCTTCACTTTCAGCTTACTAAACGACATTTTGAGGTGAGTCCTTTATGGATTCATACATTAAGACCCCAAATTCCTTTTTTCACTTCTCGCTATGGATTTATTGACCGAGGAACCTGTAACCACAAAGATTTTTCCAATACTCCCATTGCGTGGGCAACCTATGAAGCAAAAAAGCTTTCAGAATCACAATGGACTCTTATTAGTTGTAGTGGGTTTGATGATAAAGAAAGTATATTTGAAGTTGCTTCATCAAAAATTTTTGGTCAATGGGCATCAAGTGCATATCTTTTTTTTAAAGGAAAAGAATATAAGCTCAATAATCCCTTCAGTAATTTCTTTAATATTAAGATGAAACATTGCGGAGAAGCTGTTAATAATACACTAGAAATTTCTGGCAGAGTTCGCTACCCCGACGTTGAAATTATTTTTAAGGGATCCGGGGATGAAAAACTATTTCTGCTTTTTGAACAGGAAGGAAATACACAAATCAAAACCTGTCTCTTAGGTGACCTCGATATTTCAATCAAAATAAAAGATGAAACGTATACTTTTGAGCCTAGACGGAAATCGCTGTTAGAAATTAAGAAGTAGCTCGAGGAGCCTCGGCTTGATTTTCATATTCTTCGACTTCATTAAATTTATATTCAATACTGATTCCAGCTTCTTTAAACATTGCCTCTGATTGCGCCCCATCATGATATTTCCGTTCACACACAACTCGTGCAATACCACAATTAATAATGAGCATTGCACAAACACGGCATGGGGTCATTCTGCAATATAATGTAGCCCCTGCAATTGAAACGCCAACCTTTGCGGCTTGGGTAATAGCGTTTTGTTCCGCATGCACCGTACGAACGCAGTGATTGGTAATCGAACCATCTTCGTGAAGGAGTTTTTTCATCTGATGTCCTACATCGTCGCAATGAGGTAATCCCGTAGGAGAACCGACATATCCTGTCACCAACAGTCGCGCATCTCGCGCAATAACGCAGCCACTTCTGCCACGATCACAGGTAGCGCGTTTCGAAATCGTATGTGCCACTTCCATAAAATATTCATCCCATGATGGCCGAATATGTTTTTTTGTGCGTGTTGTTTGCTCTAATTCAATTTTAATTGTTTCCATAGAATTATCCTTTTCTACTGAAGTTTATGTATATAAATATTGCCTCTTGTTCCAATGATTAAGTTACATAGTTTCTCATCTCTTCCGAGATTTTTGTCTTAGGGTATAATCCTCAATTAATAATTTTTCAAGTGCGTGGGGAAGATCAAAGCCTTCTTTTAAAAGAGGAACTAATTTGTTATAGTAACGTTCGCTTTCTTCTACCCCAACTGCAGGCATTTCTCCATTTTCTTCCTCTTCCTCAGTTCCCTCAGGTGGCATTTTAAGACTTAAATAGTATTCATAGACAATTAAAAAGAAAAAGTCTTGGATAAGAATAGGATTTTCTTTTGATCGATTTAATTCTCCGAGAACGCCCGGAGCATCCAGTGCAAGGAGGTCCATGAGGTTTCTAAACTCTTCATACATCTGGGCTGTCGCAGCATAACGTAAGAATACATTCATTTTATCACGAGGAGTTCGATAAGCATCAGGATCTTTATCCGCAAGGGGAATTTGGATTAATCTCCTCTGGCGAGCTAGATGAAGTAAAAAAGTATCCATTCCCTCTATAAGCTTGTCAGTAAACAAAAATAGAGAATCGAGGAAATCTCTATCTCCTACGACAAAATAAGCCTTTGATCCTTCAGCAATCATATGATTTGCAATTTTTAGTCTATAAAGCCGCCCGCTCAGAGTACTCGGTGATTCTGTTAAGATCACCAGCACTTTGGATTTCGTATCACCTAATTGTGTGGCATTCAGTGCCCACTCATCCTCACCATATTCATTCCGAACCAATGTACAAGCACCTCTATCCTTAACGACCTCAACTAAAGAAATGGGATAATCTAATGGCGCTTCTTGCGAATACATTCGCCATGTTCGTTCACGGGGTACTTTAAGAAATAATGCGGTCCCTGTCTTTCTAATACTCCTTATCTCTTTATTTTTTTCAGGACGATAGAATGTTCCCTTAAAGGCATTTGTTGATAGGGTAACTTTTATGTGAGTAATCAGATCTTCAAAATTAGCTACGACAGAGTTCTTAATTCTCACAGTGCTCATCAACTTGGCGGGGTATAGTTTTGGAGTCAACGGATTTTGATTATCCACTACAAGCACCATTTCATCTAAACTAATAGAATCAAGATGTGGCACTTCTTCAAAAAGTGTATCATCATCAAAAAACTTTAATGCCTGTTCAATAATATAAGATATCTTTTCGTTTACCTTCTTTCCACTCTGAGGTGGTAATTCTCCTCCACCATTTACCAGCGGAGAAAATAAGAATTTACAAGGATTTCCATAGCTCTGGTTCAAATACCCATTGGTAAGAAAAAAAAATACGAGAAGGATTTTGGACAAAATCTTCATTCTTAAATATCCCAAAAATATCGGCTATATCTACAATAGTAATTGCTTTATGTCAATCTATCAATTCTAATAAACATCTTTTTAGCAAAAAGCTTGTATTTGTTAATTCATCGTTATACATATCTTAATTTACTATCAAAAATCTATGGAGGTGACTATGACAATTTTTTACGTTATTGGCGGTATCATTGCATTTTTTCTTGTATCGGGTATTAAAATTGTTCGTCCAACAAGTCGGGGGCTCATCGAAACTCTCGGTAAATATTCTCAGTTTGCACTTCCTGGCTTCCATTGGGTAATTCCCGGTATTCAAAAAATTTATATCGTCAATACTACCGAACAAATGGTTAATGCTGAACCACAGGTTATTATTACCAATGATAATCTCAATGCTACCGTCGATGCGCAGGTGTATTTTAAAATAAGAACCGATGAAGAAAACGTAAAGAATTCTCAATACAATGTAAATGACTATAGATGGCAAATTGTGAATTTAGCGCGAACGACATTACGAAATATTATAGGAACAATGACGCTTAAATCTGCAAATAGCGAACGCGGAAGAATCAATAACGATCTTCATCGAACGCTTAAAGATGAAACGAACACCTGGGGAATCGAGATTATGAGAACAGAATTAAAAGAAATCGATCCACCCAAAGATGTTCAAGAAACAATGAATAAAGTGGTAAAGGCTGAAAATGAAAAAATAGCGGCAATTGATTTTGCCACCGCGGCTGAAACACAAGCCGATGGTTTTAAGAGAGCCGAAATAAAAAAAGCCGAAGGAATTAAGCAAGCAAAAATTCTTGAAGCAGAAGGCGAAGCTCAGGCAATTAAATTGGTCAATGAATCCGCTGAACTCTATTTTAAAGGCAACGCTCTGCTCTTACGAAAAATTCAAGCAGTCGAAAATTCATTAAAAAATAATGCTAAAATTGTTCTTCCGTCTGATGCTGAGCTCGTGAATGTCATCGGCGACATGGCCGGAGTGTTGCCAGTAATAAGGGAAACAAAAGGGAAGGCATCATAATTTTCATGAAATGATCTGTATTATTTCTTATCAAAACTCCATATTCCACTGCCTTTACACGCAATGAAAAGAAAAATAAAACAGTAGAGAACTGCTGGTTCGCCCTGATTAATGGCCGGAAAAAAATTGGTGTCAAACTGAAATTTCCAATGAAACTGAAAATAAGCTACAGCCATCGTACCACTCGCGAGAAATGCAGCCCAGCGAGTCTTGAACCCAATCAAAACAAGGAAGCCACATATGAGTTCAATGAGTCCACCAAACCAAACTTGCGTTCCCACAACAACGTGAAAATCACTTAAAATTCCAAAAATCTTCTGGACGCCATGAAATGAGAACATAAATCCTACGACGATACGCATAAACGCATAAGCGTAGTCACTGAACTTAGCGAGTATATTCATTGGTCCTCCTTTTTACGCAACTTCTTTCTTTGCACTAATAACAAGTTTGCCGCCTTCTCCGGCAAATTTACGAAGGGTAAGATTAATCAGAGTCTGATACGGAATACCCTCTTTTTCTGCTAGGGTTTGATAAAAATGTAAAATTTCAGCATCAAGACGTAATGTTTTTTGTACTTTCTTTTTACGGTAAAATTTTCCTCTTACTCCTTTACTAAAATCATATTCCTTTTTCATATTGTTTTTTCTCCTTTCTCGTTGCATAGCGTGCAGAAATAATTCGAATCGATTCATGCCATTCTTTGGTTATAAATGTATGGACAACTACAATAGTAGATTGTGTTATTGCTTGCCCAATCGTAATCCATCTTGCTTCATCGTGGTCTTTTCTATCTAGTAAGGACAAGTGCAATGGATCATCAAAGACACTTACCGCAACCTCAAATGAAATTTTATGTTTCCGTATATTGGAAGCATTTTTATCTGGATCCCACGCAAATATCATTGTAGTTACATAGTAGTTTATTATCTAATGGTATTCAAGAAGAATTTTGTAAAAACAGGATCAATCAAGGTAAATATTATGCATTAGTATTGAAACTAAATTGACACAAAAATAAAAATGTGTCGAGCTAGTTTCAAGGAAGGCATGGCAATAAATTCCGTATTATATATAATTGAATTTTCATAGATTTTTATTTTTTACTTTGTATATTTTGAGATTGTTTAAAATTTTCAATAACCTTGGTGTTATTATCTATTTTCTCCTCTAAATTTTGAATCTTATTATCGTAGGTTCTTTGAAGTTCAAACTGTTTATTCGAAAAATCATTCTCATACTTTCTAAAGATTACTTCCTCTTTACATGCAATCTCTTTTACTGAAAAACTGATAAAAATAAATCCCATTACAAACCACATACTTAATGGACTCGTTGATGTTGAGAAAGGCGTTGAGCTGGGCGATCCAGTCTGTCATGTGCATGGGAACCCGGCGCATAGCCTGGCCTTCGGCAAAAATGAGGTATTGTTCCACCAAATTATTCAGGGCTGCCAGCTCTTCTTCATTCAGGTAATTTTTGGCGATGATGACATCTTGTTTGCGGACCTTGCTACCTCGCCAACTGGTTAGTCCCATATTGGCTTTGCCTGCTGTGGCTCGCGAATGAATGATTTCAGCGGCGGTCTGGCCGGTGATGGCCCAGTGCATTTTGTTTTGAACAGTCTTAAAAAAGTCGATGCTGATTTCCTGCGTAGGATCGTAATCAATACTGGTGGCGTAGATATCGGTAATCTTCTGGTAAAAGCGCCGCTCGGAGGTCCGTATATCCTGAATCCGGTGGGTCAGTTCTTCAAAGTAATCGAAAGGCTGGTCCGGGTTTTTTAGACGTTCGTCATCGAGAACAAAACCCTTCACGATGTACTCTTTAAGTTTTTGTGTAGCCCAGATACGAAAGCGGGTGGCCACGGCACTTTTGATGCGATAACCGACAGAAATAATGGCATCGAGGTTGTAGAAAGCGAGGTCACGCTTTACCTGCCTACCGCCTTCTTTTCGAACTACCGAGAAATCCTCGGTAGTTGCATTGGGCTGCAGCTCTCCTTCATCAAAGATGTTTTTTAGATGAAGGGAAATATTGTCAGCAGTACACTGAAACAGCTTGGCCATATCAACCTGGGTGAGCCACATGGTTTCGTTTTCAAGACGCACATCGATTTTGATCTCGCCATCATCGGTGGCGTAGACGAGAAATTGGCCTTTGCCATCCACCGTGGTCATGCTGGTTGTTTTTTTGCGGTTCATACCAACACCGCCTTTTCTGCGATTCTTTCGACACTTTTTTCCCTTTCGCAAAACACCAACTGGTATTTTTCAGAATGCTGCTTGGCTTCAAATATTTTAACGTGATTTAATTTGCTACGCACACAATCTGCTATCGCCCACTTATTATTCTCCGGCATGCGGCATCCAAGATAAATGGCTTCGATTTCTTCTGGATGGATTGCACAAATCTCATGGTCCCCATTGTCTGTTGGTCTTTTTTGATCAAGGCATCGCCATTCTTTTTCATAGGCCCAATGCACACTCTTTGTGGCCATAAATCTTAGAAAGACTTCATTGCGATTGAGAGTTTTAATATTCAATATTTCATTGGTCAATTCTTCCGCCGTGGCCATAGATGGAAAGGTCCCTGGTATTCAACCATGATAGCCCCGCTGGTTGGAGCTGTATCTGAGTCCGGCAAGCATTTAAGTTTTATGACAGCACCGGTATGATTTGCGGCGTAATGTGCCCACATGAGCAGATTATCATGGATCTCGGTGAGGCAGAGTACGCGTATATTTTTTGCAAACTCAAGCCACTGATTCTGATACTCGGCAAATATGGAAAATATCTGGTCCGTTAGTGCATCGACTCTTGGTTTTAGGATGCTTTGCAGATCGCCTTGGGTAAAGTTCTGCGAACATGCCCTAATTTTAGTGATCAGTTCTTGATGATGAGATGGTGGGTTCTGTGAGTTGATCTCGCCCAAAATGCGTTGCTCCGAATATTTTTTGAATTTTTCCTTGGTAAAACCGATGTCCGGTTTGATGAACATATCAAAGGGATCATTGAAGGTGAGAGGAGAACTCCACTTGATGGCAATATTGCTTAAGATGCTGATAGCGCCTTCATAAGTGACGTACTTGAAGAAATGGGGTCTGGAATGTGGAATGAGCCTGTCAATCACCGACTCCTTCCATTCCTCTGCTGCAAGAGCCAGCTCATCAAGCTTTGCGCGTGCGATCATCTTCAGTTTGGTAGAGAGGATAATGCTGGATTGTGGCTTTTCGTCGTTGGTCATATTTTACAAACCTGGGTATTTCTCCCATCCAATCTTAATTCTTTCGTTAACACTCTTATAAATAACCAAATATCCTTTGCGAGCCATCACAGCGATGACGTTGTTTATTTTCTGTGCAAACTGCTTACACCGACTACTGCTTGTTCTGATGTTCCAACTTTTGAGAAGGTAGATTGGCATCTTCTCTCTCATACAGGAATTGTTTGGCCTGCTTTTCAAGATCTCCACAATATATCTTCCAACAAGATCTGATTTGGCTCGAAGGGCTTCTTCAATTTTGGCGGAGGAGGTAGGATTCGAACCCACGGTACTTTCGTACAACGGTTTTCAAGACCGCCGCCATCGACCACTCGGCCACTCCTCCAAAAGGTCTTTAAGCTATAAATTTTTTGTTTCAATGTAAAGAAAATTCAAGATGGAGCCCCACGGCTAAAGCCGTGCTACTCTGCGAAGGCGGATAGAACAGAATATACAGCTCCACTATTAACTAATAACTAAAAAATCCACTTCTTGGCTTTTTTGTTTCTTTGCAATAGTACTTACTTTACCTTTAATAAACGTCAAACCCATATTTGGACTTCTTAAAGCCTTTTCTAGAAAAAATTAACTGAGAATACTGAACACTCCTATTGTAAGCTCCGTTAATGGGGGAGTTAGGGAGTACCTCCTCGTGCACTTTTTAGTTGCCATATCCTTGGGCAGAATAAAGCCAGGTATCATTGGTAGCGCCACTATAACCTGATTCTTGACTATACCCACCAAAGAGAAGAACACCGTTGCGAATATTATCAAATACCATTGCATGATGACGAAGTGGTGGAGGTCCTGATACAAGACTTATCAGTTTCCAACCAGATCCATTCCATTCCCACGTATCGGCAAGCGCATTACCATTTTCATCCATTCCACCATAAAGAATGACTACTTCTTTGGAAGCATCATATGCCATATGGACTGCGGATCGTGGACTGGGGCCTTCAGAAGCAGCTAGCCTCCAACTACCATTATATGCCCAGGTTTCTTGGCTAGCGTTATACGTTCCATCGCTGTTCTGACCGGTACTTCCATCATCATTAAGCAACCCTCCACCAAAAAGAAGAACCTCATTTTTTTTTGCATCATACGTCATTGCATGTGCTGTGCGAGGAGATGGTTGATTTGTCGTCACTATTTTTTTCCATATTGTTCCATTGTATTCCCACGTATCGTTAAGGTACGTGCTGCTACTTGTACTATAGCCTCCAAATAAAACTATTACTGCTCTGTTTTCATCATACGCCATTGCGAGTCCATCACGAGATGATGGCCCAACTACAGATATGTTTTCCCAGTTAGTTCCATTCCATTCCCACGTATCGTTGAGTTGTTTATACGGATAAGACACTCCTCCGAACATCACCGTCCGCTCGCGATTTTTATCGTATGCCATTCCATGGTAGTATCGACCTTCTGGTATGGTTTGAGGGGTCATGGCAATCCAATTACTCCCATCCCATTCCCATGTATCATCGAGATCACCAAAATAGGGATTTCCGGGCGTTGTACCTGGCGCACCACCAAAAAGAACTGCTCGTAAGCGCTTACTATCATATGCAAGTGCATGTGATTCACGGTCAGGAGGTACCCCCGCAGGGCTTTGCTTGCTCCAACCACTGGTAGCTCCTCCGACCACCGTTAGCGTAGTAGTCGCAGTTTCTTTCTTCCCATTACCCTCGCATTGGAGAGTATACTGAGTCGAGGAAACCGGGCTAACCTTGATTTCTCCACTGGGAACTGGTGCAGTATAATCACCCGGGATAATAGAACAAGAGATAGCATTTGTATTTGTCTTCCATCGGAGAAAAGAAGATTGTCCGGCATCTATGGTACTTGGGTCTGCGTAAAACTCTTCGATCATCTTGTCGGTATTTGCATCCGCAGTAGGAGTATTAGTATCTCCACAAGTATTGGCTGCATCATGAGGACATGAGTCTTCTGTATCAATTATTCCATCGTTATCATCGTCTGGATCACAAGAATCAAAAATACCATCATTATCAGTATCCACAGTATCAGTTGGTTGACATTCCTGTTGTTCCGTAGTTGCTCCATCATCTCCGTCACCACAGACCCCACCAAATGAAAGGATGACGACTATGGTACTTAAGCCAATAAGAATTGCAGCATAGGGTAAAGTTTTTCTTAAGATACTTTTCTGGCTATTCGTTGAAAACAATTTTTTATCAAAGGTGTACATAGAGCTCCTCCAAAATAGATGTAAACTTATCCTTATTATTAATTATACCATAGTTTATAAAATAATACAATGCTCCGAAAGAACAAAGGGTAATAGCTCAGTTAATGGGAAAAATGAAGATGGATCCCGTGGTCAAGCCACGGGATGACAAACGGGAAACACTCTCAAATTGTCATCCCGCGGCTTGACCGCGGGATCCAGTTCCATAG
>JAHFAK010000019.1:17954-24099 GCA_023250585.1 Deltaproteobacteria bacterium | reverse complement strand
ATGCTGTTATCAGAAATCTCGAAATAATTGGTGAAGCGACTAAACATATATCAAATGAAATAAAGGTGAAGCATCACGATATTCCATGGAAAGCAATGGCAGGTATGCGAGATAAAGTTGCCCACGAATATTTCGGAGTTGATAATGAAATTATTTGGAAGACAATTAAAATATCGTTACCATCTCTTAAAAAAATGCTTAAAATGATAAAAAGCTAAAGTTGAATCTAAGAACTCATTGACTCTGATGCACTTTTGAGACCGGTTCAAACTGTGCGGAAAAATGACGTAAGAAGGGTGGTTCCCAGATAATTTTTAACCCACAAGCTGTATCGCGTTCTTTGAAGCATTCGATAATTACTTCAATTGCATAATCAAAGTGACTTTGCGTATATGTCCGTCGAGGAAAAGCAAGACGAACAAGCTCCATTGCAGGATTTTGAAACATAACTGAGCCGATTTCAACACTACGAATGCCACCCTTTTTATAAAGTGAGCAGACAAGAGCTTGAGCTGGAAACTCATGAAGAGGGATATGCGAGTAAAAATGTTTTGCATCAATATAAACTGCATGGCCCCCTGTTGGCTGTATGATACTGACTCCTGCGGCAAGAAGTTTTTCGCCCATATATTCTGCTGTTCGTAAGCGATACCGCAAATAATTTTCTTCGAGTACTTCTTGGAGTCCAACGGCAAGTGCGTTTAAATCTCTGCCCGTCATTCCACCATAGGTTGGAAAGCCTTCCGTAAGGATCGAGAGGTTTTTTATTTTTTCTGCCAGGGCATCATCATTGAGCGCTAAAAAACCGCCCGTATTTACGAGTCCATCTTTTTTTGCACTCATAGTACAGCCATTTGCATATGAAAACATTTCTTGTGAAATTTCTAATATAGATTTTGACTCATAACCTTTTTCACGAAGCTTAATAAAATACGCATTCTCAGCAAATCTGCATGCATCAATAAAAAAAGGAATTTTGTATTTTTTAAAAATGTAAGAAGTTTCTCGCAGGTTACTCATTGATATTGGCTGGCCACCACCGGAATTATTTGTTATGGTAATCATGCCGAGTGGAATATGTTTATAATTTTTTTCAACAAATGCAGAAAGCTTTTCTAAATCAATATTGCCTTTAAATGGATGAACAAGCTCAGGAATTTTTCCTTCAGGAATCACAAGATCAAGAGCTTCGGCTTTATTGAATTCAATATTTGCTCTCGTTGTATCAAAGTGGGTATTGTTGGGAATAATATCACCCGTTTTTGCGATAATCGAAAAAAGGATACGTTCAGCTGCTCTTCCTTGATGAGTTGGGATCACATGTTTGAAGCCAGTAATTTCTTTAACTACTTTTTCGAAATGATAAAAACTCGAACTTCCTGCATATGATTCATCGCCTTCCATAATAGCGGCCCATTGATGATCACTCATTGCAGCTGTTCCGCTATCGGTTAAGAAATCGATCAGAACATCTTCTGCTTTAATCATGAAAGGATTATAATGAGCTTTTTTCAAAAGAGTCGTTCGTTCAGCTTCGGTTGTTTCACGAATGTGTTCAACGACTTTGATTTTAAAAGGCTCGAACAGTGTTTTCATATAACTCCTTGTTAGTAGAATTTAGATCCCTTTACAGAATATCCATTCTATGCTACCTCTTCAATCAAATATTATTACATGAGAGAAATTATATGGCCTTTATCGTTAATGACCAATGTATTAAATGCAAATATATGGATTGCATAGAAGTATGTCCGGTTGATTGCTTTTATGAAGGTGAAAATATGCTCGTCATTCATCCGGATCAATGTACGGATTGTGGTGCTTGCGAACCTGAATGTCCAGCTCAAGCGATCGAAGAAGAAAATCCAACGAACAAACATTGGCTTGAACTTAATCGAAAATATTCAACCATGTGGCCTAATATTACTAAAAATCGAGGTGCACTTTCCGATGCTCAATCGTATAAAGGTATGGAAGGTAAATTTGAAAAATATTTTAGCGATAAGCCGGGCCAAGGTAATTCTTAACTTAAGAAGTTAGATCTAAAATATAATATGGAGGATTACGTATGAAAACAACCATTTTAGTAACCGGTGCAACCGGAACTGTTGGCCATGGAGTCGTTAAAGCTCTAGGAGCAATGAAAGATGTTCAGGTAAGAGCATTTGTTCGCAATGCGGCTAAGGCTCAGTCTTTGGAAGGTCCAAACGTAGCTATTACGCAAGGTGATTTAGCAAAAAAAGATACGATTGAAAAAGCATTGCAAGGTGTGGATAAAGTATTTTTATTATCAAATGCCGATCCAAAACAAATGGAACTTCAAGGCAATGTAGTTGAAGCTGCAAAAAAGACGCATGTTAAACATATCGTTAAACTTTCTGCTCTTGGCACTTCGTTGGATTCTCCTATAAAACTTGCACAATGGCATCGACAAACCGAAGAGCACATTGAAAAATCAGGAATCCCCTATACGCATCTCCATCCTCATTTTTTTATGCAAAACTTTTTTATGTTTGCACAAACGATAAAAAAAGATGGCGCATTTTACGCTCCAATGAAAGAGGCAAAAATGAGCATGGTTGATACTCGAGATATTGCACATGTGGCAGCAACAGTGCTGACTCAAACAGGCCATGAGGGAAAAACCTATGATATTACTGGTCCCGAAGCGGTATCATTTAATGAAGCTGCAGCAAAACTCTCTGAAGTTCTTGGAAAACAGGTAAAGTATGTACCTATCTCAATTGATGATCTTAAAAAAGGTATGAAATCAATGGGCATTGAGGATTGGTTTGTTGAAGATATGGCAAAACTCTATGAATTCTTTAATTCCGGGAAAGCTGCTTTTGTAACACCAACGGTTTTACAGGTTACCAAAAAACCGGGACATTCCTTCTCTCAATTTGTCAAAGATTACACTCAGAATTTTAAATAATCTTGTAGAGAAATCACGTAGACATCGTAATAGCTGAGTAAATGGGGCAGTAAGGGAGTAGGTATGTTCTCAAAAAGTATTTCTATACGAGCGCGCTTTCCTGTTCTTAATAGTATTATGGAAGCGACGTCGATATAAATTCTTTTTGAGAACTTACCTACACCCTAATAACTGAGGGATTACTAGACATCTATCTTTCTCTCAATTAAATTAAATAGCATCCGATGGATACTACTAAAAATAATAATCATTATCGCATTCTCGTTTTATCGATACTCGCATTTCTGGTAATGTTTTCTTATTCAATTTCAAGGCCTTCGACTGAATCGCTTTTTCTGAAAATCCATAGCAGTAAATCACTTCCCTATGTCTGGTTACTCTTAATAGCCTCAATGCTTGGGGTGGTGTACATCTATAATCTCTTTGTAACTCGCATAAGCCTTTTGAAGCTTTTTAATCGCATTGTTTTGGTGAGCGGCTTCACCGTCATTGTGCTTATATTTCTTGCAGAACTTCAATTCCCTGGTGTTTATTATGCACTTTATTTATGGAAGGATATTTATATTGTTTTACTTGTGGATACGTTTTATGCCTATGCTAATTCAGTTTTTCCAATTAAGACCGCTCGATGGATATATGGCCTGTTTGGTGGAATGGGCGCCTCGGGAGGAATTGTCGGTAATCTCTTAGTAGGAACTATGGCAACTCACGTGGGATCTCTTGCTACTTTGTGGGTTGTGCCCGGAGTTTTTTTTATTATTTGTCTGATTACCATATGCTCTCGCAGCTTGGATTTAAAAGTACAATCTGAAGATATGCATCAAGGAATAGAAAATATCCGGAATGCATTTCGCATTGTCAAAAAAAGCCATTATCTTGTCTTTGTGCTTGGCCTTATTGCGCTGACTCAAATTGTCATTACTTTAATAGATTTTGAATACAATGGTTTTATGGAAAAAACATTCCCCCTAACTGATATTCGAACGGGAATGATTGGAAGGGTCTATGCAAGTCTCGATGCTGCGACCTTTATTTTATATGGGTTTACGGGGCCAATCTTACGGCTTCTAGGAATTCCTTTAACCTTAGTTTTTATTCCATTTGTTTTAGGTATAGGAGTGAGTGCATATACAATTGTTCCTAACTTTTATACCGTGAGCGCTCTTAAAGTGTTAAGTAAATGTTTTGATTATACACTCTTTAAGGCTTCCAAAGAGATTCTCTATATTCCTCTGTCATATTTAGAAAAAACACGTGGAAAATCTATCGTGGATTTACTCACCTATCGAAGTGCAAAGGGAGGAGCATCTATACTTCTGTTCATTCTTATAATGTTTAGCCTGACAAGCTATATGTCTTTTATGATTTTATTTTTATTATGTATATGGTGTATAGTTGCCTTTATTGTCAGCCGACGATTTAGAGATAAGGTCACCAGACAAGAAGAAATGAGAGGATTATGAAAGTCATTATTATAGGAGGCACAGGATTTCTTGGGAAACATCTCATCACAAGGATGCTTGAAAACAATTATGAAATCTCAGTTATTGGTAGAAATTTTAGTGATGAACTTTTTAGGGATTCTCGCCTTAGTATCATTAAAGCCAATACAACTGTGCAGGGTAGCTGGCAAGATGATGTAGTCAAAAACGAAATTGTTATTAATCTTGCAGGGGCTTCAATTTTTACCCGCTGGTCAAACAAGGCAAAAAATGAAATTTACGAGACAAGAATTCTTACAACAAAAAATATTGTTGAAGCTTTTCAATTTCGATCACTGCCGATGAGGTATCTCTTAAATGCATCTGCGGTTGGATATTATGGTGATGGGCACGATGATATACTGGATGAAAAATCCCCGGCAGGCGATGATTTTTTATCGAATCTTTCGCGCGATTGGGAAGATGAAGCGCTCAAAGCAGAATCTAAGAATACTCATGTTGTTACTATGCGTTTTGGAATAATTTTGGGCAGGCACGGAGGAGCATTTTCTAAACTCAAGACACTCTTTAAATACTTACTCGGAGCGGAACTTGGAAATGGCAAACAGTGGTTTTCTTGGATTCATGAAGATGATCTCGTGAATGCAATGCTCTTTTTAATACAAAAACAAAGCTTGCAAGGTCCTATTAATATGACAAGCCCAAACCCAATAACGAATAGTGAACTTACCCAAACACTCGCACGTGTTGTGAAGCGACCCCTCATACTTCCACCTGCACCAGCCTTTATAATGAGATCAATATTGGGAGAATTTTCTGATGTATTACTGAAAGGACAACGAGTGAAGCCAAAGAAATTACAGAGTGAAGGGTTTAACTTTTTATTTCCTACATTAGAAGAAGCATTGCGGGATTTATTGAAGCAATGAAGCTGTTCAAGCCATGTATCATAAATATGGAGTACTTATGACACTTAATGAATTATTTCAAAAACTATGGGATGATTATTCATCGATAAATAAGCAAGCCCACGCGATTCATGCATTATTGGAAAAGCAGGGAGAAAGAGTAATTAATGATCACATAGCCTTTCGTACGTATGATATTCCAAAAGTAAATATTGATGTCATTGCTCGACCATTTATAAAGTTTGGGTATCAACAAAAGAAGGAATACCAATTTCCTGAAAAAAAATTCTTTGCTTTTCATTATGAACATAAGGATATAAGTCTTCCAAAAATTTTTATCAGTGCTCTTAAAGTTAAAGAATTTTCTCCGGATATACAATCAATTATAGATAACCTTGTAAACCAAGTGCCCGTTGATCATACGCAACGAGATGATTTTGTGGTGTCAGGAATTTTATGGAAACCAATTTCATATGAAACCTATAAGAAACTTCAGCATGCGAGTGAATATGCGGCATGGTTGTCGGTATATGGTTTTCGGGCAAATCACTTTACGGTATTTTTTAATGCATTTAAAAAGATAAAAACTTTAGTCGATATTAATCAGCTTCTCAAAAATCATGGTTTTAAATTAAATACCTCAGGCGGAGAGATTAAAGGAAGCCCACAAGAATATTTGGAGCAATCTTCAACACTAGCGGATCCCATTGAAGTCCAATTTGCGGATCGAAAAGCTTTGATCCCTGGCTGCTATTATGAGTTTGCTCGGCGGTATCTATTGCCAAATGGAAAATTATTCCACGGTTTTGTCGCCCCCTCTGCTGATAAAATCTTCGAAAGTACAGACAACAAACAATGAA
>JAHFAK010000019.1:6845-17854 GCA_023250585.1 Deltaproteobacteria bacterium | reverse complement strand
AATCTTTTTACCACAGAGATGTTTAAGGAAGGATGGTTTGAATTACAAGATGAAAGCTCTCAACATGTCGGAGAATTTTGCCACGTTGAACCTGGTATGCGTGTGATTGACTCATGTGCAGGTGCCGGTGGTAAGACGCTTCATCTGGCAGCTCTCATGAAAAATAAAGGAAAAATTGTTGCGCTTGATGTGGATCCAAAAAAATTGGAGGAGCTTGCAAAAAGAACAAAACGCGCAGGTGTTTCAAACGTAGAAATACGTCTCATCGATTCAGCAAAAATTATAAAAAGACTTGCGTCCTCTTGCGATGTCGTTTTGATTGATGCTCCTTGTTCTGGCACAGGTGTCCTTCGCCGCAATCCTGATGCGAAATGGAAATTGAAACATGAATTCATGGAACAGATAATTCAAACGCAATCCCAGATTCTCCAGGACTATTCAGGCATGGTACGAAACCCCGGCCGGCTCATCTATGTGACGTGTAGTATTTTTCCCTCTGAAAATACATGGCAGATATCGAAATTTTTGAAACATAATCCTTTATGGTCTAAGAAATTTGAAAGAGTTCTGTCGACCTCCCAGTCAGGAACCGATGGATTTTACATGGCAGCGTTGAAGAAGGGTTAAAAGTACTTTGCTATACACAACGCCATAACTTCGCATACCATCGTTACTCCTTGTCTCGTCATTGCGGCGTAACTAAGAGTACGCCTCATTCCTTGACTTCGTCGTGCCTTGGTCTGCTCGTTCTTGCGTTGTGTATGTTTCAATATATTTGTCGTTTTGTTTATTTATTGCGATATTTCTATAGTCCCAATAAGTTTTCCAAGAATATCTCGATTAATCAAAGCCAATTCTTTTTCGTCTTTAATAAAAGACTTAACATCATTAATGACCACATCAAAGTTGATAGACTGTAATTTTTCTTCCAAGAGGGTAACGAGGGTTTCTGTATCACATCTGATTTCTTTCTGTTGAGTTTGTTTATAGGCATTTTCGAGGAGAGATTTATTTACAGGTATTTTTTTGGTTAAATACCATAAAAAATCATAATAGTCTCTTCCTTTAACGTAAGTCCGACAGAGAATCGCATGGAGCTTCCCGGCAAAAAGAGAAGGGAGGTCATAATGAGGGATCTTAAAAAGAAAATTTTTGTTGACTGCAGTCAATGCGAATCCTGCACCTTTGGGAGGATTTGTATCAAGATCGAGTTTAATTAAGAGATTCTCAGTTGTATGATGAGATAGTTTTGTTTCATACAGAATTTTGGAAAATTTAAAAAGAGAACTTTTAACCGTTTTTTCTGTTTTCATTTTCGTCTCAAGGTTAAATCCATACGACTTAAGTTGCTGTACAAGAATCTCAATAGCATCATTAAATACAATTTTTTCAGAATTCATAGAAGAAAAATCTAAATCTTCTGAGTAGCGATTAACATCGTAAATAATATGAAGTGCCGTACCTCCAACAAAATACCATCCCTTGAATTTTTGGGTATCATCCATGATTTTGAGGATTAACTCCTGGAGGAATTCTCGAATAAAATTATATTTTTCATTCCGATTTTCGATCAAGAGCGCTTTCTTCTGTAAAATATCTTTCATTGTTTGCGATCCTTTTTAATAAGGTTAATTAAGATAGGTAACATCTTTTGTAGTTTTTGAGATTTCCATTTTTTTATATAACTTTGCAGAAGTCGTATGTTAAGACCTTCATAATTTTGTAATCGCATATTCTCAAGAAAGTAGGTTTTATGAAAATCTATATATTTTTCAAAATACATTTTATCCAAGAGCGCTTTTTCTCTGGTCGCTATTAAGACAGGAATGCCGTATTCATCAGGTACAAGATTATATCCGCAGAATGCTTCTTTTTTGATATTCCTATAAGAAAATCGACCAAGATTATTAGTAAATGATGCGGTTTTATTGGTAGAGATTGCAGTGACTTCATAGACCACTTCGGGGATCATCTTATAAAAATATGACAGAGCATATTCTAAACTAATATACGAGGGAGTATAGATTCTATTCGAAACATGTTCTAATGATAAACCCACCGGTCGATATTCATTACTTAACGTATAAAAGCCTTTTTTCAGCTGAATAATCTTACCCTCTTGTCTCCATCGATTAATGTTGTTTTTTATACTGTCATAAGACCCACTAAAAAAAATAAGGTCATTATATGTAATAATTTGATATTTATTGAATTTTTTGCAGAATTCCCTAAATTTCATATTTCTTATAATAACTAAAAATTGTTATTTATAGAAATATTTTATACTTCTTTATTCTTTTGTCAACCACTTAATTTATTTGAAAAGTGTAGGTTTTAATTCTATCGTTGTTCATCATGAAATTCATCGGCGATTTTCACATCCATTCTCATTATTCCCGAGCAACGAGTAAAAATTTGAATGCTGAATATCTTGATTATTGGGCACGTATGAAAGGAATCAACGTTGTTGGAACTGGCGATATAACTCATCCAAAGTGGATTCAAGAATTAAAGGAAAAATTTGTAGAAGCTGAAGAAGGATTATTTCGACTCCAGCAAAAATTCGTTCTTGAGAATAATGTGCTTCTTGATAATACACCGTTTCCTCGCTTTATGCTGACGGGAGAAATTAGTAGTATTTATAAGAAAAATGGCAAAGTACGAAAAATTCATAATGTTGTCTGTGCTCCGGATTTCGTTACGGTTGATAAAATTCAAGCAAGACTTGTGCGCCTTGGTGCCAATATTACGTCCGACGGAAGACCAATTCTTGGGCTTGATTCACGCAATCTACTTGAGCTCTGTCTCGAGGCAAACGAAAATATATTATTTTTTCCTGCGCATATTTGGACACCATGGTTTGCAGTACTTGGCGATAAATCGGGTTTTGATTCAATTGAAGAATGTTTTGAAGATCTGACCAAGCACATTCATGTTGTTGAAACAGGACTGTCTTCTGATCCTCCCATGAATGAACGTTGCTCTTTCCTTGATAATTATATGCTTATTTCCAATTCAGATGCGCATTCACCGGAAAAATTGGGAAGAGAAGCAAATCTTTTTGATACTGAATTATCGTATCCCTCAATATTTTCAGCATGGAAAAAACGTGACAGAAATAAATTTTTGGGCACGCTTGAATTTTTTCCTCAGGAAGGAAAGTATCATCATGATGGGCATCGCAAATGTAATATTTCTTGGACTCCGGAAGAAACAAAGAAACACAAAGAAATATGTTCCGTATGCGCTAAGCCGATTACGGTCGGTGTTATGAATCGAGTCATGCAACTTGCAGACAGAAAAAATAATCATACGAGTCCTATAAAACATCCTTTTTTCTCGATAATCCCTCTCAAAGAAATTCTTTCAGAATTAAAAGGCGTCTCGCCGCAAGCAAATAAAATTACTGTTCTTTATCTTGATGTACTGAAAAAACTTGGTCCCGAGCTTGTGGTTTTACGAGAAACTCCTTTAGAAGAAATTAAAAAGTCATGCGGCGAGGAGTTAGGAGAGGCGATTAAAAGAATGCGGAATGGAAAAGTCCATGTTGTTCCTGGCTATGATGGAGAATATGGCCGGATTACCGTATTTGCTCCCGCTGAATTATCCCGCCTTGGACCACAGGCTAGTCTTTTCGATGAAATACATGCATGAATGAAGAACAACAA
Source organism: Deltaproteobacteria bacterium (assembly GCA_023250585.1). GTDB lineage: Bacteria > Bdellovibrionota_F > JAHFAK01 > JAHFAK01 > JAHFAK01 > JAHFAK01. Next base: position 14,186 of record JAHFAK010000019.1, on the reverse strand, counting down.
AAAGCGATTACTCATATAAAAGGCCCTGCGCTTGTTATTGCTGGACCTGGTACAGGGAAGACACACGTACTTACCGAACGAATTTCCTATCTACTGCAAGAACAAAAAATTGCGGGAGAAAAAATTATTGCAGTGACCTTTACGAATAAAGCTGCACAAGAAATCAGGACAAGAATTTCTCAAGATCAAGTAATAATAAAAACCTTTCATTCGTTAGGTTTGGAAATTTTAAAGTTATATGCATCATATGTTGGGTATAAAATTCCATTTGAAATTATCGATGAAGAACAAAAAAAGTCGTTGTTGATTGAAACAAAAATAGCAACATCGAAAACCGTAAAAAGTATTAGTAAGAAAATAAGTACCTATAAAGAAAGCGTGAAAAATACGAATAACCAGGACTTGATTACCTATGAAAAAATTCTTTGCGAACGAAACTCTTTTGATTTTGATGATCTTGTGTATCGATCTGTTTTGTTGCTCCGTGAACATCCAGAGATTTGTAACGCTCTTCAAAGTAAATACGAATATCTTTTAGTAGATGAATACCAGGATATTAATCATGCGCAATATGAACTCATGCGCATGATATTCCCTCCTCCTGCTTCAAATATATTTGTGGTCGGAGATCCAAACCAGTCAATTTATGGATTTCGTGGAGGAGACGTTCGTTTGGTCGATACATTTTTGAAGGATTACGCTTCTGCGCCCATCTATCAATTACTTAAGAGTTATCGTTGTTCCGACATTATTTTAAATGCTTCAAACAACGTAATTTCTGATAACGAAAATATTTTAAAAGGTTTACACCAAGGTATACGGCTTAAAATTATTCATCATCGATCAGATAAAAGCGAAGCAGAATTTATAGCGCGAACTATCGAAAAGCACATGGGAGGAGTTACCTTTTTTTCTCTCGATAGTAATATAAGCGAAGGTGAGGTGAGTAATGAAATTAGTTCTTTTTCTGATTTTGCCGTTCTTGTGCGCACAAGTCGCCAAATGCACGTAATAAAAAAAGCGTTTCATGATCATAATATTCCCTATCAAGCAGTGAGTGATAGATCTTTTTTTAATGAAGAACCGGTAAAATCGTTCATTCATGAATTCAAAAAATTACCGACTGAAAATATTTTAATAAAACAAGCACTCGAAAAAATTATTGAAACGAAAGAGCCCATATGCGACAAACTTCTCTCGATTGCTGAATCTTTTGGAACAAATCGAGAAGCCTTTCTGGAGTATGTAGCATTAAGTAGTGGCTTGGATACCTATGAGCCTAAGCTTGAAGCAGTATCTTTGATGACTATGCATGCAGCAAAGGGTCTCGAGTTTCAGTGTGTTATAGTTCCTGGCTGCGAAGAAGGAATTATCCCCTATAATCTTTTTGATAATCAAAGCATTGATTGTGAAGAAGAGAAGCGCCTTTTGTATGTTGCAATGACACGAGCCCGAGAGTATCTCTATCTTACGCATGCTGAGCGACGATTTATGTTTGGCAAAGAATATAATTTAGCAAGAAGCTCTTTTATTGATAGAATAGAAAAAGAATTAATTAAATTTGAACAAGATATGTTGAAAGCCAAGTCAAAAAAATCAAATGAACAGCTGACACTGTTTGATTTGGGGAAGATATACTGAGATATTTAAATTGAAACATATATACCCCGCGAAATATTTAATGCAATATATTATATAATATTTATAAATAAATAAAAATACTGCCAGTTTGTCCTTGCTATTCCGATTAGAGTGCAGTATATTCGGTAAAAATAGCTATTTTTACCGAATAGCGTATAATTATTATGCAAAATAAGGAAATAATAAGAATATTGCATGATTGGAATCTTTGGGAGCATGATTTAAAAACAGGGATATTTCGTCCTTCGTATGTTCATAAACTAAAAGGTTTTATCGAGACCGGTCAAATCGTTACTATCACCGGTTCACGGAGAAGCGGTAAATCGTTTATCATGAAACAAACGATGGAATTTTTGATGAAGAATGGATGGGAGAGGACACGATTTTTATTTGTAAATTTTGAGGATCCACGTTTTACTGAATTGAATCTTTCGTTACTCCAACAAATCTATGAAACATATATTGAGTATATTAAGCCTTCAGGAAAACCAATTATTTTTTTAGATGAAATTCAGGAAATCGAAGGATGGGAGCGATGGGTACGCTCAATACACGAGTTAGACAAAGCACATGTTGTTGTTTCAGGTTCTAATGCAAAACTCTTGAGTGATGAATTGGGCACGCTTCTTACGGGAAGACATCTTTCATTTCAGGTATTTCCATTGTCTTTTATTGAATATCTGCAATTTCATAACTGTCCTATAGAAAATAGTGATGGCATAAAGAGTTATATGCATGACTATGTTGCATATGGGGGATTTCCTGAGGTTGTTTTGAAAGATCAAAAAAAAGAGATTTTACTCAACTACTTTGACGATATCATTACAAAAGATGTAGTTAAACGGTTCAAAGTACGGAAAATCAATGATCTGAAAAATCTCGCGAAGTATTATCTCACGAATCCTGCGGCACTCAGCAGTTATAATGCTCTAGAAAAATTTCTTGGTCTCTCACAAGAGACCATAGAAAAATTTTCTCGCTTTTTCGAGCAGGTATATCTTATTTTTTTTATCAATAGATTTTCATATAAATATAGAGAACAAATTAAAAGCCCAAAAAAAATCTATAGCATCGATCCTGGGCTTGCAAATGCAATTGGTTTTCGTTTTATGGATACGTCTGGCCCCATTCTAGAGAATCTTGTTTTTATAGAACTCATGAGAAGAAAAGCTTTGAATCCACTTCTTGAAATATTCTACTGGAAAGATGAATCTCATAAAGAGGTTGATTTTGTTGTTAAAGAAGGGCTCAATGTCGTGAGTCTTTTACAAGTTTGTTGGAATATTCATCATCCTAAAACAAAAGAAAGAGAACTTCGTAGTCTTCTCAAAGCAATGAAGGAATTTAAATTAACAGAAGGTCTCGTCATCACAGAAGATTATACGCATGAAGAAGTAATAGACGCTTACTATCATATTCACTATCTTTCTCTAGAAAAATGGCTTCTTCAAACGTAGGGAAATAAAACTATGTTTCAAATAATTCTTACTATCTTACTTGCTTTTATTATTCCAATTCCCGTGTGGTTAATGCTTTTTCATTTTGTGTCGCTTAAAACAAAGTCATTACCATATCGGATTATTACATATCTCAGCTTGGGTTTGTTTTGGATAATTATTGGATCCCTTAGTTTTGTCAATCAGGAGTTACTCGTCAAATATCGATTCACCCCGAATCGTTTATTTGAAATACTAGGAATTATTCTTATATTCACCGCATTGGTAATTGATTATTTTATTATCAAACAATTAGGTGTATTTCGGCTTATTTGCCTTGCGGAACTAAAAGAAAAAAAATCCCACGATACGTTGGTTACTCATGGAATTTATAAGTATGCCCGCCATCCACGCTATGGAGAGCTTATCTTATTTTTCTTTGGTGTGGGATTACTCACCGGCTATTATAGTTATCTTGTGGTTTCTTTATATCTTTTCATTGGTTTTTATGTGTGTTCATTTTTTGAGGAAAAAGAATTAGTCTTGCGTTTTGGTGAGACGTATAAAGCATATCAGAAAAAAGTTCCACAATTTTTCTTTCCGCTCCCTTGACGTTTACAAATAAAGGATTATCCTAAAAATGAATTTTAAATATACCACGGAGGTTTATTATATGAATCAGCATGCATTAAAGGTAAAAGCATTCTTGCTTACATTTCTTTTTGCGGGAGTACTGTTTGCAAAAGCAGAAAAGTATTCTGTAGATCAAGAGCATACGACGATTGGGTTTAAGATTAAACATTTTGGTATTTCTAGTGTGACAGGGAAATTTAAGAAATACGATGTTGATCTGCAGTGGGATACGACAGATCCATTGAAATCAGCAGTCACAGCAACGATTGATACCAAGAGTATTGATACGGGAATTGATAAACGAGATAACCATCTTCGCAGTGATGACTTTTTTAAAACAGAAAAATTTCCAACAATGACTTTTAAAGGTAAAAAAGTAATGAAAGTGAAATGTAGTAAAGAACAAAAAGACGAAGAATATACTACTTGCTATAATGTTATGGGCGATTTAACTCTTTTATCAACGACAAAAGAAGTAACACTCAATGTAGGTGCACAACACATTGAAGATGAATGGAAGAATAAACGACTCGGTGTTAGTGCGACGACGAAAATTAATCGCGAAGATTTTGGGATGAAACTTACCGAAGGGTTTTTATCAAAGGCTGTTGGTAAACAAGTTACGATAACGATCAATTTAGAAGCAGTTAAAAAGCCTGATGCCGAAAAAGTTCCTGAGAAAAAATAGACAGTCCGACCGTGTAATCTACAATAAATATGTATGGTATTCTTTCATTTCTTTGTGGTGTTCTTATAGCCATTACATTTTTTATGAATGGGCAGTTAGCTGCGTTTAGTACCCCTGTCTTATCATCTTTTATTGCCCATTTTATTGGAATGATTGTTTCTGGATTCTTGTTGATTACTTTTGTTCGCAAGAAAAAAGACACTGCGACAAAAGCCCCATTTGTATCATATTCTAGTGGAATTTTTGGAGCTTTTATTGTGATATGTGCAAATAAAGCTATCAATACGTCTCTTGGTATTTCAGGAACGATGATTATGATCCTTATTGGCCAAATTGTTTGTTCATTAATCATCGATGCTTTTGGATTTTTTGGTATGGAAAGAAAAACCATATCTTCGATCCAACTTATTGAACTTCTCTTTATCATCAGTGGTTCTTTCTGCATTCTTTTTTTAGGGAAATAATCTATGCTATACGCTCTTTTTCTTTCATTTATTGCGGGAATTTTTCTAGCCATTAATCGTGTCTTTATATCGAGAATAGGGGTTACTACCTCAGCAATGAATGCTTCTTTCTGGAATCATTGTGGAGGTTTTCTTTTTCTTCTTCTCTTGGTTGCATTATCCGATGGATTTAGTTTCTTTTCGCATGTTCAAGAACCACCGTTGTATAGCTATTTTGGAGGAGTAATTGGTGTTTTTATCGGAGTATTATTCACCGTGGTTATCCCTAAGCTCGGCGTTATGAAGTCAACGGCCTTGATCATCAGCGGCCAAATTATTATGGGTTCAATTATTGATGCGGTATTTGGCAAGATACACTCTATGATGTATCAGATGATAGGAATAGTATTAATTATTATAGGGCTTTTTCTTACGAGATTTTTAAAAAAGAATGTTGATGTATAGAAAACTTTTTCGTATGGTGGCTTCTTACATAGGTAATACTAAGTTGCATGCAAACGCTAACTGCGTTGGCTTCGTCGTTGGCTTCTCAACGTACTCATTACGTACGTTTGCGTCGCCTTCTCCTTGCCGACGTTTATCATTTTGAATGCAACTTAGTATAAGTAGCGCTTGAATTAATGATATGAAAGGAGAATTCCGATGTGCGGCATTGTTGGATATGTGGGCCCAAAAGAAGCAAAAGATGTTGTCGTAGAAGGGTTAAAGAAACTCGAATATCGAGGATATGATTCTTCAGGAATTGCCTATTTTCAAGATCATTCAATTGAGGTTATCAAAACAAAAGGAAAGATAATAGAACTCGAGAAAAAACTCGTGGGACAGAGAACATGCGGGAAACTTGCAATTGGACATACTCGTTGGGCAACGCATGGACGACCAACTGATGTGAATGCGCATCCTCATCGCACACCTCGTGTGGCACTTGTTCATAATGGAATTATTGAAAACCATGCTGAGTTAAAGCAAGAACTCATTAAAAAGGGATATGAATTTGTTTCTGAAACCGATACAGAAGTGCTTGCTGTTTTGATTCATTCAAAGCTCGATGAGGGGCTGACTCCCATGCAGGCTGTTCAAAAATCGTTAGCTGCGGTCGAAGGAGCATTCGCGCTTGCCATCATCATTAAAGGAGCTGAAGATCAACTTTTTATCGCGAAAAACTTAAATCCTTTGATTATTGGTCTTGGGAAAGATGAAATGTTAGTTGCATCTGATATATCTGCAATCATCAGGCATACGAATCGTTTTATTATCTTAGAGGATAATGAAATGGGCGTAGTTTCGAATTCAGGATGCACCATTACCGATTTTTCAGGAAAAAAAATTACCAAAGAAGTTAAGGAAACTAGTTGGAATCCAACGCTTGCGGAAAAAGAAGGCTATAAACATTTTATGAAAAAAGAAATCTTTGAGCAGCCTCGTGCTTTGGCTGATACCCTTTCCGATATAGTTGATAATGAACGGTTTCGAATTAATTTGCGGGATTTTCCTCTTGCAAAAGAAGAAATCCAGAACATCTCAAGAATTGTTATTGTTGCCTGTGGAACTTCATATCATGCCGGCCTTGTCGGAAAATTTTTCATTGAAAATTTATGTGGGCTTCATACGGAAGTCGATCTTGCGAGTGAGTTTCGCTATCGAAATCCTATTATAGATAAGCATACCGTGATGCTTTTAATTTCTCAGTCCGGCGAAACTATTGACACGATTGGCGCCTTAATGGAAGCACGGGCACGCGGAGCAAAAATAGTTTCTATTTGTAATGTTCGTGAAAGTACTATTGATCGAAAATCCGATTACACTATTTTCACCGATGCAGGTCCTGAAATTGGAGTTGCCTCGACAAAGGCATTTACCGCGCAGCTCATGTGTCTTGCTGCTATTGCTCTTTTTTTACGTCAAGAGATCAATGGAAAAGATCATCACATGACTACTAAATATGTCGAAGAACTTCTGAAAATTCCTGGAGCAATTAACCAAATACTCGGCAATGATTCTGCAATACAAGAAATTGCGCGAGAATTTTTTAATTATCGAGACTTTTTGTATTTAGGCAGAGGAAATAATTTTCCTATTGCTCTTGAAGGCGCATTAAAGCTCAAAGAAATTTCGTATATACATGCTGAAGGATACGCGGCTGGCGAGATGAAGCATGGACCAATTGCGCTTATAGATGAAGAAATGCCCGTTGTAGTGATTGCGCCGAGAGATCGTTATTATCAAAAAACGCTTTCAAATCTTGAAGAAGTAAAATCACGAGAAGGCATTATCATTTCTTTGGGAACAGAACGAGATGAAAAGCTTATGTCCTTGAGTAAAGCCTATATGAGTGTTCCTCCAATTGATGAATTATTTTATCCGCTTCTCACGGTAGTTCCACTTCAGCTTCTTGCATATTATATTGCTGATTTTCGTGGAACAGATATTGATCAGCCGAGGAATTTGGCGAAGAGTGTAACCGTTGAATGACATGCAA
>JAHFAK010000019.1:0-6745 GCA_023250585.1 Deltaproteobacteria bacterium | reverse complement strand
ATACTCGATACATTAAATCCAAAGCAAAAAGAAGCTGTGTTATATACTGAAGGGCCGCTCTTAATTCTTGCAGGTGCGGGTAGCGGGAAGACAAAGACAATAACTCATAAAATTGCCTATCTCTTGATGGAAGGAAAAGTAAGTCCTTATGGTTTTCTTGCGATGACCTTTACGAATAAAGCTGCACAAGAAATGAGAAATAGAATTCTCAAGCTTGGCGCTTCAATCCCCCAGAATATTTGGGTAGGAACATTTCATGCTCTGTGTGCGCGTATTTTACGAAAGCATGCTGATCTTATTGGGTATGATTCGAACTTTAATATTATCGACAAACATGATCAGGCAACACTTGTTCGTGAATGTTTAAAAGAATTAAATATCGGTGAAAAATCAATAAAACCTTTTTCCGTGTTAGATAAAATTGATCATTTAAAAAATAATGGGTTGTCTTTAAAAAAAGCTCGGGAAGAAGTAACGGATTATAATTTCATTGATAAAAAGATTTATGAAGTAATTGAGCTGTACGAAAAAAAGTTGTTGAAGAGTAACAGCCTTGATTTTGGAGATCTCATTGGAAAAGTTGTCGATCTTTTTAGTGAGCATAAAGAAGTACACTCAAGTTATTACGATAAATGGCCGTATATTTTTGTTGATGAGTTTCAAGATACGAATGTGATTCAATATACATTAGTTAAGCTGTTAGTCGGTAATAAGCTCGGTGTTACCGTCGTTGGCGATGATGATCAATCTATTTATCGCTGGCGAGGTGCGAATATCGACAATATTCTTCACTTCCAAGATGATTTTAAAAATACCAAGATTATTAAACTCGAACAGAATTATCGCTCAACCAAGCTTATTCTTCAGGCAGCCTCAAGTGTAGTTCTCAAAAATACACAGCGGCTTTCAAAAACGTTGTGGACAGAAAACGAAGTTGGGGAAAAAATTAATTATCATTTGGCCCTCGATGAAAAAGATGAAGCGCGATTTGTTATAGAAAAAATAGAAGAGTTAGCCACCGAAGATGGGCAATATCGTAACGTTGCTATTTTTTACCGAACGAATGCGCAATCACGCGTTGTTGAAGAAGAGCTGATTAAGCATGGTATTCCCTATGCTATGTTTGGTGGATTCAAATTTTATGAGAGAAAAGAAATCAAAGACATTCTCGCATATTTACGTTTCTTGGAAAATCCGTACGATGGAATTAGTTTCCGCAGAATTGTAAAAATTGGCAAAAAGGGAATTGGCGATAAAACAATTGAGAAAATTGATTGGGTAAAAAATGAACACGGGACGGATTATCTTGAAGCATTGAGAATATTTACCGAAGCGAATACAGGCGCAAGTAGCGAAAAAATAAAAAAAGAATATGATCTTTTCAATCAAGTTCGAACCTCAAAGGCTACAATTCCGCCCCATGAATGGGTAAGAAAATTACTTAATGACAGTGGCTATTGGGGGACATTAAATGGCCTTGAAAAATTTGAAGCTGAATCGCGCAAAGAAAATATTACTGAATTTTTAGAAGCGATCTATGAATACTTTAATGAAAATAAAGATCATACGCTTTCACAATTTTTAGAAAAAGTTTCTTTGGTGAGCGATACGGATCGATTGCAAGAAACCGAGGATAAAATTACGCTTATGACTATTCACTGCGCAAAAGGGCTTGAGTTTGATCATATCATTATGATTGGAATGGAAGAAGGACTTTTTCCTCATTCGCGTTCAATGGATAGTCTTGAAGAATACGAAGAAGAACGACGGCTGTGTTATGTCGGAATTACACGAGCTCGTAAAAGTCTCTCTCTTTCATCATGCCGATTACGAAGAATTTTTGGGAGTGTTCATTACAATATGCCCACCAGTTTTATTAAGGATATTCCCAAAAATTTATTAGAAGTTACGGTTAGTCCGCAAATGAGCGAAGTGAGTTACTGAAGAATTCTTAGGGGAGGAGTTATATCTGCTCTTTTCATTTTATACCGATCGCGCTTTCCTGTTCTTAAAATTATTATGGAAGCGACGTCGGTATAAAATGAAAAGAGCAGATATAACTCCTCCCCTACATAAATAAAGTTGAGGAATTGTTATGCACGAACGATATACCTATAGACCACAATTTAGTTTTACCGGCCCCATGACTCCGATGGTGAAAAAAATTATTATTGTGAGTGTTGTTGTGTATGTCCTGCAGGTACTTTTGCAGCTTCAGGGAATTCCTCTGATTGTTTATTTGGGGCTCATCCCCCTCGATGTTACTCATAATTTCTTTGTCTATCAGTTAATTTCCTATATGTTTCTTCATGGCGGACCCATGCATGTACTTCTCAATATGTTTGTCATTTCAATGTTTGGTGGCGAGATTGAATACACTATGGGAAGTAGGAAATTTCTTTTCTATTATCTTTTGTGTGGAATCGGTTCAGGAATTTTTACGTGTATCTTTTCTCATAATTCATTGATTCCTGTCGTTGGAGCATCGGGAGCAATTTATGGTCTTTTGCTTGCCTATGGACTCTTTTTTCCCAACAGGATGGTTCTTATGATGTTTATTTTCCCTATGAAAGTAAAATTCATGGTTGTCATTTTTGCCTTTATTGAATTTATGTCGACTATTAGTTATGCCCAAGATGGGATTAGTCACATTACCCACCTTGGAGGAATGCTCGTTGGTTTAATTTATCTTTTATGGTTTGGTGGTAATTTAAATATTCGGGGAATGAAAAAAGAATGGAGAAGACTTACCGTACAGGACGATCATGATGAAAGAATTTTCCATTAACCCATTAGATTAAGGAGCAGAATTTTTTAATATAAATAATAAGTTAGCTTCTTATAATTGTGTTTTAACTTTAAATACGAGTTTTTCAGAGGGCCCCTAAAATATGTTCAAAATTACACTTGTTTTTTTCTTCTTTCTTTTTTCTTCCACCATAATAGCTCGGCCAAGTAATAATACTTCGGTAGATGTTACCGGTGGAGATGAACCATGTGCTGAAGGTGCTAATGTAGGTGAGGGTGTTGAAAGCGAAGAACAGCAGTGTACGACGGTTAAAAAGAACGCCGTTGTTCTTGATTCAGAAGGAAATCTAACCGAAGTTCCCATAGAAACTATCGAATGCGAATAGGAAAAAATTGCAGCCATAATGTGCTTTAAAGAGAAGCATGTGACACAATTCTTTAAAGCGTTAGAGATAAATAATAATAATATCAATTGGTTGTGCTGTAATTTTTTTGTTATAATTTGGCATGGATTCTGCATAATCTAAATAGTGAGAGATAAGTATCTATCTCTGAATTGGAGGAATCTATATGGTACGTAAAAAACTCATTCTTCTCGGCATTGTAGTAGTATTTTTGCTCTCGAGCTCAGTCCTCATTGCAGCAAAAGTATTTGCATCCACTGATAGTTCAAACGTTGCGCAAGAAATTCCCATAGGAGTTGGAGAGCAATGCCCCTTTGGATCAAACATTGATTTCTCATTAGTAAAAAAGGCGCAAGAATGCTTAAATAAGAATAATACCGAATCTAAAGAAGGAGTAAAATTCTCTACTTCTGGCGACTTAGAATCGTATCTTCAAGATCCTTCTCTCAGTAGTGACTGTAAAACAATACTTTCGCAATTAGATGGCCGATTAATCAGTATAGAAGATTTAGGCATTGTTCTTCTTAACTAGAGAACCTCTGAAAAAGGCCCATCTGCATCGTTGCACGCAAAACCACAATCCTCACATACTATGCGAGGATGCTCCGGTTGCGGCTTCGCGTGCGCCTTGCATCTGGACCTTTTTGAGAGGTTCCTTGAAATATGAGTTTTTCAGAGAGTCCCTCGCCCTTACCCTTTTCTTGACATCAATCGCAAATAGTATATTCTCGAAAACCTTAATCAATAACAGAGGAGTATACTATGATCAAAAATGCGAGTGATTATATTTTCACTTCAGAATCAGTAACCGAGGGTCATCCCGATAAAGTTGCTGACCAAATTTCAGACGCAATCTTAGATGAAATATTTAAACAAGATAAACATGCCCGGGTTGCATGCGAAACATTAGTAACTACAGGTATGGCTCTTATAGCAGGAGAAATTACAACCAATTGTTATGTTGATATGCCACAGGTTGTTCGCGAAACAATAAAAGAGATTGGCTACAATGATTCAGCTATGGGTTTCGATTGGGAAACCTGTTCCGTTATTACAGCAATTGGAAAACAATCCCCTGATATTGCACTCGGTGTCAATGAGCATACGAATAAGGAAAAAGAACAAGGGGCAGGTGATCAAGGCATTATGTTTGGATATGCATGCAATGAAACTAAAGAACTCATGCCCACTCCTATTCATTGGGCACACAAATTAACAAGAAAACTTTCGCAGGTAAGAAAAGCACAAGAACTGGATTTCTTACGTCCTGATGGAAAAAGCCAGATTTCAATTCGTTATATGAATGGAAAACCCGTAGCCGTTGAAAATGTTGTTATTTCTACTCAACACAAAGATAGCGTGAGTTATTCAACACTTCGTGAAGCAGTTATAGAAAAAATTATTAAGCCTGTTGTTCCTGAACAATATTTAACAAAAGATACGGTGTTCCACGTTAATCCAACGGGACGATTTGTTGTGGGCGGGCCAAAAGGTGACTGTGGTTTAACCGGCCGAAAGATTATTGTTGATACGTATGGTGGTATGGGTGCACATGGTGGCGGATGCTTTTCAGGGAAAGATCCATCAAAAGTAGATCGCAGCGCATGCTACATGGCTCGTTATGTTGCAAAAAATATTGTTGCAGCAGGACTTGCCTCTGTCTGTGAAGTTCAATTCGCCTATGCAATTGGTATAGCAGATCCTGTTTCAGTACTTGTTAATACTCGTGGAACTTCAACAGTGGATGAACTCAAACTTGTACAAGCGGTTCGGGAAATTTTCCCTTTAAAACCTCGAGGTATTATTAACCATCTTGATTTACTCAAACCAAAATATAAACAAACAGCTGCGTATGGCCATTTTGGAAGAGAAGAAGATGGCTTCAATTGGGAAAAAACCGATAAAGTCACTGAATTAAAATCGTTTTTTAATGCAAAATAAACTTCGGTGAGCGGTTTTCGGTTCGGGTAAGCGCCTAAGAAAATTTTTCTCAGACGCTAACCGTATACCTCTAACCGCTCACCTTCTTTTATGAAAAGGAAATCTATTATGGCAACTAACTACAAAGTCAAAGACCTCTCACTCGCTGAATCTGGAAAAAATAAAATTCGTTGGGCAGAATCTCGCATGCCTGTACTTGGAGAATATCGCAAACGGTTTATGAAAGAAAAACCACTCGTTGGTATGCGCGTAGCAGGTTGTTTACATGTAACGAAAGAAACTGCAGTATTAATTAAAACTATTATTGCTGCTGGAGCTGAAGTAAGCTGGAGTGGATGTAACCCTCTTTCTACACAGGATGATATTGCCGCAGCATTAGCGAGCGAAGGAATTTCAATATATGCATGGAATGGCATGAACACAGAAGAGTTTTATTGGTGTATTGATAAAACACTGGAATTCAAACCAACATTAACTCTTGATGATGGAGCGGATCTCATTTTTACCGTTCATAAAAAACATCCTGAACTTGCGGAATATATAATTGGTGGCACTGAAGAAACAACAACCGGTGTGCATCGCCTGCGCGCTATGGCTGCTGATAAGGCTCTCAAATATCCAGTCATCGCGGTCAATGATGCGGAAACGAAATGGGATTTTGATAACGTATATGGAACCGGTCAATCCACCCTCGATGGTGTCATTCGCGCAACGAGCGTTTTATTTGCAGGTAAAAACGTAGTCATTGGTGGTTATGGACATTGCGGAAAAGGAGTTGCATTACGTGCTCGAGGTATGGGTGCAGAAGTTATTGTTACTGAAATAAATCCAATTCAAGCGCTTAAGGCCCGCCTTGAAGGGTTTAAAGTAATGACAATGGACGAAGCTGTAAAAATTGGGGATATTTTTATTACTGCAACCGGTATGAAAGATGTTATTGTTGGCAGACATTTTGGTCATATGAAAGAAGGAGCAATCATTTGTAATACCGGCCATTACGATTGTGAAATTAATTTAAAAGAATTAGCTGAAATCACAAAAGAGATACGTCTTATTCGAACATCATGCGAAGAATATACGCTTACCAATGGAAAACATATTTTTATTCTCGCTCAAGGGCGACTTGTAAATCTTTCAGCAGCTGAAGGACATCCATCTGAGGTTATGGATATGAGTTTTGCTAATCAATTGCTTTCGCTTGTTCGACTTAAAAAAGAAGGCAATAAATTAGAGAATACTGTCTACACTATTCCAGCAGCTCAAGATCAGGAAATTGCGCGATTAAAACTTGGTACTATGGATATAAAAATCGATGCATTAACAAAAGCTCAAGAGCAATACCTTTCTGATTATAGCGCTGGGACATAAGACACGTTCATGTAATCCCGCAGTTAGTAAGGTGAAGATATGTTCTAAAAAAGTATTTCTATCGACGTCGCTTCCATAATACTATTAAGAACAGGAAAGCGCGATCGATAGAAATACTTTTTTAGAACATATCTTCACCATTACTCCCCCATTAACTGAGCTGATACACATTCATTTATTTTATACTTCTTTATTTCCGGAAAATAATTTGTTAAATTTTTGTAATGATTCAATTCAAAAATATCCTCTGCATTTTTTTTATTACCATCCTTTTTTTTAGTTGT
>JAHFAK010000018.1 GCA_023250585.1 Deltaproteobacteria bacterium | reverse complement strand
TCCTGACTCCCCATAGATGTGAATAGTGATAGTACTCCCCTTGAGCTTTCGTAACTCTGATAGCCTTCGTACCAATGGCCCATGTCCCGTGATAAATGCTCGCTTCATACAAAATCCTCCTATTGAAATTGTTATCCCCAGGTACAAATGAGAAAAGCAAGATCCATGCCAAAAACTAAACATTCTGTAACATCCAAAAATTATTGGAAATTTACTGGAGAGCTTGAATGTATTCCTCTTTCAAAGTAATTGTATTGATTTACACAATGATGTTTTTACTTACATTGAGGGTTATGAATCCAAACTGTTATCTATGTAAAGATTTATATACAATTTTACGTGCGTTTGATTCTATTTGTTTACAAATTTTTATGACACTCAAAGGATGATTATTATGTAACTCTCGTAAAATAAAGTACATTCCTATAATGTAGAGTTTTGGCATATTTCTTGCTTATTTAGGAATGTGTAAACGAGGATCTACTGTATGAAGTCGGGAGCTGTTACGTATCTGTTTGTATATGGTACTCTACTGATCACATCAGCGAGAGAACTCATTTTGGAAAAAAGGAATATTAAAACTAAAAAAGCAAAATTATTCGGTTATAGAAAAACAAAGGGCGGAAAATGGGGACCAATGCTATCTCTTTCAGATGAGAGTTTATCTGTAGAAGGAGAGATATTTACCGTTGATAGCAAAGATCTCAAAATATTAGATGAATTTGAAGGAATAATCGACAGAGAGGGAAATCCTATCTCAAATGCCCGATATAAAAGAATTATATCTAAGATCAAACTAAAAAATGGAAAAGAGATAGAAGCATACGTTTATATTAATAATAACCCAGAAGTTATCAAAGATGAGCCTTGGGATCTTGAGGAATTTAAGAAAAAAAAACTTAATGATTTTCTTACGTGGATACGAAATACCAAAGAAGCTGGAGGTTTAAAGTCAATGATAGCAACACCAATGTAAATGATTAATCATGAAAGCTAAATTAAATCTGTAGTCATTAGTAAGCTTTATTAAAAGGAGAATAGTATAAACCAAGTAAGTATTCAAAGAATTTTATTTACGTTCTTTATTTTTTTAGGGATGACTTGTGTGATAAAACATGATGCTGTTTCAAAAGAGATGGTAGGAAAGTATATAAAAATTTATGATGATATCGAAATTTATTATGAAGAATCTGGGAATGGAACTCCTTTAATTTTTATTCCTGGTTGGACAATGACAACAAGATTTTTTTCACATCAGATAACCTACTTCTCAAAAAAGTATCGTACTATAGTCTACGATCCCCGAGGGCAAGGTCGCTCTACAAAAACGCTTGAAGGAAATAACTATGGAGCCCCACGGCTAAAGCCGTGGTACTCTGCGAAGGCGGATAGAACACATGGTGTTGATCTTAAACGTTTTATAGAAGCAATGGGATTGAAAAAAGTAATTCTTGCAGGTTGGTCTATGGGAGCCATGGATATCTACTCGTATATCAAACAGTTTGGGACACAGAATATCTTGGCCATTATTTTTATTGATCGGAGTCCCAAAGCCCTTAAAATATCTGATGGAGATTGGGGAATCGGCGATGCTTTCAAATACAAAACATTTGCCGATGGTATAAATTCTTCTCGCTATCATTCTACAGAAGAATTTTTAAAATCAACTGTTACTCGAAAGCTAACCGATGAAGAAATTCGATGGATGCTAGATGAATCACTGAAAACTCCTCTTTATACCGCAATGCTATTACTTACTGATGGTTGGTTTGCTGATTATAGTGATGTGGTTCCAACATTACAGATACCTGTTATGAACATAGTACGTGAAGATTTTGCTCCTCAGGCAAAAAAGTATTTGAAAATAACTCTTCCTAAATCTGAATTTCTCGCATTAGGAAAGCATTTAATGTTTTGGGAGTTCCCTGATAAGTTTAATAAAGCAGTCGATCGATTCCTTGAAGGAATAAGGTAGAAAAAAATATACATGTAATATGAAGTTGTCAGACGATTTTTATAAAAATTTTGAGGAAAAAATTAGTCAAACTCGTTTCTTATTAAAGCGTCCTCTTACCTATACTGAAAAAATACTTTATTCTCATTTAGTTGATACGACTCAAGAAACAAATAATTATCAAATCGATTTTGTAGGAATCCATGATAGCTCTGGTCCGATGGCATTATTGCAACTTGATTCATTGGACATAACAAAGACAAAGATACATTCTGCTCTCTTTTGTGATCATTTGATACAAGCAAAATATGGAGCAGAGCGAGATTTACAAGAGGCTCTCGATACCAACGGAGAAATCTATAATTTCCTGAAACAAGCCTCAGAAAAATTTTCTATGGATTTTTGGGAACCTGGATCGGGAATAATCCATCAAGTTATTTTAGAAAATTATGTCTTTCCTGGTGGAATGATGGTTGCTGCTGATTCACATACTCAAAATGCTGGAGGGTTAGGAATGCTTAGTATTGGCATCGGTGGATTAGAAGCTGCAGAAGTTCTTGCTGGATTGAATTTCCAATTACCGAAACAAAAAATTATGGGAATTAAATTAATAGGTAAACTTAAAGGATGGGCTTCTCCTAAAGATCTAGGTTTACAGCTTCTCACAATTCTTTCAACAAAAGGAGCTATAGGTTACATCATTGAGTATTTTGGAGAAGGTGTTTCTTCTTTATCAGCTACTGCCAAGGCGACGGTATGCAATATTGGTACAGAAATGGGAGCAACAGGTTCTATTTTTCCTTTTGATAGCTCTATGTATGACTATTTAGTGAGCACTCATAGAGATACTATCGCAGAGTTGAGTAACCGCTTTAGTTCTTTTCTAACAGCCGACAATGAGGTTTTGCAAAATCCTGATAGGTTTTATGATCGTGTGATTGAGATAGATCTTTCTTGTTTAGAACCACAGATTAATGGGCCTTTCTTTCCAGATAAAGGATGTGCCGTAAGCCAATTACAGAGGTTTATAGAAGAGACAGGCGCACCTGAAAAAATTAGTACGGCTATTATAGGTTCTTGTACAAATTCAAGTTATGAAGATTTAAATAGAGTAGCATTATTAGCACAAGAAGCTCTCAATAATGGGTTAACATTAAAATGTCCTTTATTTATTGCTCCTGGTTCTCACGAAATTCTAAAGACACTTGAAAGAGATGGGCAATTAAAAATTCTTAAACGAATTGGAGCACAATTACTCGCCAGTGCATGTGGACCGTGTGCTGGAATGTGGGATCGTCATGATTGCAAAGCTGATGAATCTAATACCATCATTACAAGTTTTAATCGAAATTATAGGCAAAGAAATGATGGAAATAAAAATACGTATGCTTTCCTTGCATCTCCCGAAACAGTTTTTCTTATGGCGTTATCGGGAAAGTTAACGTTCGATTTCACGAAAGAGCATTTTTTATCTTCTCAAGGAAAATCGATAATGTTCAAACCCCCACTGAATGCAGAAAGGCTCCCTCATAATAAATATAGTAAAAGAGAATCTCTATTCATATTTTCTGAAAAAAAATCTTCTGAAGAAAATCTTGTAATTCCTTCTGATAGTGAAAAGCTCAAAAAATTTGTTCCTTTTGAGATACCTACTCATATTGATTTTAATAATATGATGATATTAATTAAAGTTGCAGGACAGTGCACAACAGATCATATTTCTCCTGCAGGTCATTGGTTGAATTACCGAGGTCATCTTGAAAATATATCTAAAAATTTTTTACAGAGAGGACAAAATATTTTTTCAAATGAAGTGAATAAAGTAAAAAATCAAATCACAGGACATTTTGATACTATCTACCAGACAGCATATTTCTATAAAGAAAAAAAAGTGCCGTGGATTATTATTGCAGAAGATAATTATGGAGAAGGAAGTTCACGAGAACACGCAGCTATGGAGATGAGATATTTAGGCGGTAACGTAGTTCTCGCTAAAAGTTTTGCTCGTATTCATGAAATGAATTTAAAAAAACAAGGAGTCTTGCCATTAATCTTCTCTAATCCTTCTGATTATCAAAAGATAGCGGAAGACGATAGGATTTCTTTAAATATCAAAGAAATAATACCGAATAAAATGATCAATATTCTTTTAACACATAAAAATAGTGAACAAGAAATAATTATTGCCTACCATACAATGACAAACGAACAGATAAAATGGTTTTATGCTGGGAGCTCTCTCGGTATGTTAAGGCAAAAGAATAATAAATAAAGCTCATGAATATTTTTAAATTAAACAAATGTAGTGAAAAATCTTTTTTAAAAAGATTCAAAAAAAAGAGACTCTTTTATTCGATTTTAATATCTTTTACCGTCATTGCGATTATCCCTATTGGAATTTTTTCTTATTTCATTGGAAAAAACATAAAGAGCATAGAACAAATTAACACTGATTATCGACTGTACTTAAATACAGCCAAAAATATCGGGCAGGATATTCAGAACCTTTTACAATCATGCGAAAGCGAGCTCAATATTTTAGCAGAAGAGATTACTCTCTCTATCAAAAAATTAAAAAATACGATTTAGATACGTGAGGATAGTTCATAAATAGAGTAATAAGTTTATTTGACAATCTTCCTTACACTACCGAGAAAGCGCAATGGTTGACCCTAATAATTCTCTATGATATTTTACAGCCTTCATTGATTCTAGGGAACCAAAAATATTGAAAACTAGATTGAGGATTAGATTTAATGGCAAATACCTCTGCACCAATGTCCAAACAAACAAAAGTAGTTGTTGCAACTACTGTTATGTTGTCTTTTATTTCCTTTTGGAGAGCTGCTGCAATTGTTCTCAGCGATTTGGGTTCTACTGCATATTATATTGGTGGAATTACTGAACAGGCCATAGGTAAATCTGCTCCATGGTTTATCCTGGCCATTATGCTATTTTCTTATGCAATTAGAGCTGTATATATTGAAAGTTGCGGAATGTTTGTGCGTGGTGGAGTTTATCGAATCGTTAATGAAGCGATGGGCCAGCGAACCGCAAAATTTGCGGTTTCTGCTCTCATGTTTGATTATATTCTTACAGGCCCTATTAGTAGTGTCAGTGCTGGGCTTTATTTTGCCGGACTTATCAATGAATTAGGTGAATATTTCAGACGGCCAGAATTACATATTTCTCCGAATAGTTTTTCTATTGTATTTGCAATAGCAATAACCCTGTATTTTTGGCGGAAAAATATTATTGGCATCCATGAATCGAGTAAAAAAGCTTTAGGAATAATGCAAATTACTACCGTCATGGTAGTTCTTCTCATTGGCTGGTGTTTTTTAACCATTCTACAAAAAGGATACTTTCCTGTTCCTTTACCTATTCCAGAAAATATACAGTTTGGACCTCATGGACTTGGGTGGCTTGATGGAACTTTTTTGCCATCAATTCCTGTTGTTGCCATTCTGGTTGGTCTCGGCCATTCTTTGTTGGCAATGAGCGGAGAAGAAAGCTTAGCGCAAGTAAATCGAGAAATTGCTCATCCAAAATTACGAAATATGGAGAAGGCAGGGCTTGTTATTTTTGTGTATTCATTAATTTTTACTTCTTTAGTCTCTTTCTTTTCCGTAATGATTATTCCTGATGGTGTACGAGCTCAATATCTTGATAATCTCATCGGTGGATTATCAATGTTTTTGGTAGGACCATTGGCGCTCAAGCTTGTTTTCCATACCTTTGTTGTGCTTGTTGGTGTGCTTATTCTTTCCGGCGCTGTTAATACTTCACTCATTGGATCCAACGGAGTACTGAATCGTGTGGCGGAAGATGGAGTTTTAACTGACTGGTTTCGATATCCACATAAAAAATATGGCACAACATCTCGTTTGATTAATCTTATTACCATCCTTCAGATTATTACTATTATTGCTAGTCGTGGAAATGTGTACATACTTGGTGAAGCATATGCATTTGGAGTTGTGTGGAGCTTTACCATGATGACAATCTCAATGTTTATTTTACGCTACAAAATTCCGGAAAAGCGTGAATGGCGCGTACCAATGAATATTCGAATTGGCAAGATAGAATTTCCTTTGGGTTTGGCGTTGATAGCACTTCTTTTAGTTTGTCTTGCTTTTATTAATCTTCTCACAAAAAAAACTGCCACGATATCGGGGCTCTGCTTTACAGCTATCCTATTTGTTACCTTTGAAATTTCAAGTAGGTATAATCAGAAAAAGCGTCGGGCAATGGATGAAAAAAAGGAAAAGTTCAGATTAGAAACCTATGAACAAGTTTCTCTAGATCCCATCCAGGCTCGACCTGGAAATGTTTTGGTAGCTGTCCGTAACCCAAGTCGGTTAGAGCATTTACGAAAAGTTCTTGAGAAAACCGATATGGAATATATGGATATAGTAGTTTTAACTGTTCGTGCGGCTGCAGATTCTGGTTCTCAAGAGTCTGCTCTCCACGTTGATGAAATTGTTTCTTCCCATGAAGTCGATGTATTTAGTAGCGTTGTACATTTGGCAGAAAAAGCGGGAAAACACGTTGAGCTTCTTGTTGTGCCTGCTACTGATCCTTATGCTGCTATTGTTCGTACAGCTGAGCAGCTCAAAAGTTCACGAATCGTACTAGGAACGTCTAACCGAATGAATCAGTGGGAACTCAGTCGAATAGTTGGAGCTGAATGGGAAAAACTACCCTCTCCTCGGCCATCTCTTTCACTCGAAATGGTTCCACCCGATACAGGTGCCAAATCAATTTATGTTAACTTAGGTCCGCATCCACCTCGCCTATGGCCTGAAGATGTTGAACGTGTGCATCGTTTATGGCTTAAGTTAACCGACGGAAGATTAGGTTCCCGCTTACACCACCGTGATATCGTTGGAGTTGCGCTACGCCGAATGGAAAGAGAAATTATTAGCGATCCTCATGGAGTAGTTGTAAGGGAGCTTGAAAATGAAGTGCTTTCGAGAGGCAGACTTGAAGCATTACGCGGTGTCAACAGCGACTCAGAAGAACTAAGTTCTCCACCTCCTATTGGAGAAAAAGAAGAACCAAAGTAAAAGTTGAAAATGCGGAGGTATATGTTTTCCTTTTTCATTTTCTATCGAAGGAAAACATATCCCTCCACATCTAGATGTATCTATGTCTCATCAACAATTAAAAATAGCCGTTGTAGGTGGCCTTGGGTTAATGGCCTCTCCCATGGCTCGACATTGGAAACCTAATGGACCGGTACGAGTTTTGCGAGTTCATGATCGTGGAATCAAAGATGAGCGACGCGATCGATGTAGAAAAGCATGGAGAGCTCATGGGTCACTGTTAGTTCCGACGTTTAAAGAATTAATTACAGAAGACCTTGATGGAATTTTTGTTTGCTGTGGAAAAAATGGTGATGATCTTAAAATTATTGCTTCTTGTGTAGAACTTTTATCTAAAACAAATAAGAAGAAATTTATATGTCATATGTCTACGGTAAGTACAGATTTTAGTGAAGCGGGCTATACATTTTGTAAACAAGTACATATTGATTACGTAAATTATCCATTAACCGGCGGTTCTCAAGGAGCAGAAAAAGGAACATTGCTTATTCTTGCAAGTGGCAACGTTGAATTATATGAGCGTTTAAAGTCAGCTCTCTCATGTCTCGGAACTCCTCGACATTTTGGTGAAAAGATTTCTGCTGGTGCACAAGTTAAATTCATGGGTCATTTAATGGTATTCAATGGCCTTATGGGAATTGCATCAGCGGTAGCAACTCATGCCGAATGTTTTGCACATGGCAAACTTGGCGGGCACGATCAGAGTGAATTTTTTGATTTTCTCAATACGGGCGCCGGTGGTACTCGTCAGTGGGATCTTGTTTTAAGTTCAGGCATTCGTAATGATAACTGGGAAATTCCATTCTTACTTAAGTATGCTGTCGTCGATGCAATTTACACTGCCAAACTGTGTATGGATCTTCATCTTTCATATCTTACGGTTGAAGCCATTATAAATGTAGCGCTCGTATTTTCATATGTCTTAAATGAAATTAATCCTGCTATCGCAACTCAGGCTATTGTTCGTGAAATGATACAGAATCGAGCCACTGCTTTAGATTCATTTATCCTCAAGCATTCAGGCCCTCGAGGCGATGTGAAAAAGTGTTTAGAAAAATGTATTGATTCGCTGCCGTTGGATATTCAAAAGTCTGTGGCTTTAGAAATACGTTTAGAGGATTTTAGGAAAGCACTTTAAAATAGGAACTTGACATACGTAATCCATAGAAAAAGGACCGTATAAATATTTTCGTTTGAGAATAGGCTCTTATCGTGCTTTATTTCATATGGATAAAGAAACAATCTATGTAGAAGATATTGGTCCAAGAGGAGGAATTTATAAGCCATGACAGCAAAAACTATTCGCTTTAATGAAAAAGAAACAAAGGCATTGAGAGAAATTTTAAACTATTACAAAATGGATTTTTCGAGTACTATAAAAAGACTCGTTTTAGAAAAAATTGAAGATTTACGAGATATTAAAGAAATTAAAAAAATTTCTGAATCAAAGCCGGATGAGTATGTAACTGCTAAACACATTGATTCACTATTTGATAAGAGCTAATGCTCCCGTCCCACTGAATTATTTTTCCTGATGCCAGAAAGGCGTTCCCAAAGTTGGGGTACTCGGCGTTGCAAGATCACGCGATGCCATAAGGCCAGCTTCATAGCATGATAAAAAGCATGTGCCATTTTTATTGGATCGTGGGCTTTTGCAAAAAAGTGACTGACGTCTTTTGACGGCGAGCTGACAGCCACTTTTCCCGTCTTTTTCACATTTTTCGTCAGAGTTCTTGTAAGAATGCTCTCCAATTCAAAAATTCGATTGAGTCTATTACGTATGGCCGAGGCGTTTGACAAAGACAGATTGCCCTTTTGTAGGGATGATCTTTTATAAAGCTCTTAAGGCCACCAAGATCTTTCATTTGAGGAGCGTCAGATGATTTAATTTCAATCGCCCATAGTTCATTTGCAAACTCGAGAATTAAATCGACTTCAGCACCATCGGTAGTTCTAAAAAATGATCGTTTCACTTCGCGCTCGTGATATGAAAGCATGCGTTCAATTTCTATCATCACAAAATGTTCAAATGCCATTCCATATGGAGGAGAGCCTGGAATAAAGTAAGACGAAAGTTGATTTTTAAGCGCATTGATAACTCCAGGATCAAAAAAATAGAATTTTGGATGTGCCACGAGTTTTTGTCTATGAGATTTTGTGTAGGGATAAAGAAAATATCCAATAAGCGTATCCTCTAAAATTGTAAAATATTCTTTAATCGTCCGTGAAGCTACGCCTACCTCACGGGCAATATTTTGATAGTTGAGTAAATTCCCATTTTCAAAAGCTGCTAACTCTAAAAAGCGAGAAAATGCGGGCATATTTCTCGTCAAAGCTTCATCATGGATTTCTTCTTTGAGGTATGTTTCAAGGTAACTTTTTAATAATCTCCTTTTATCTTCTACTGTATCTTCCAAAACAATATTAGGAATTGTTCCATAAAGGAGTGCATCGTCTATAGTGAAGCGTTCTCCTAACTCTACGCTCGTAAGAGGGTATAAATGAAGGGTAATAGCCCGACCTCCAAGTAAATTTACTCCTGCCCGCCTTAATTTTCTCGCACTCGAACCGGTGAGAATAAATTGTACTGTTCGAATATCTTCAAGAGCATGGTGTACTTCATTTAAAAGCTCTGGGCATTTTTGAATTTCATCGATAACAACAAGCATTTTTTCTTTTTTAATCTTTTTAATTTCAGCAAAGAGCAGTGATACATTTTTTGAATATCGCAAGTACTCTTCGTTGACCAAAAGATTTATGTACAAATCAGGAGATAGCGTGTTTTTAATGAGATACGATTTTCCTACCTGACGTGGACCAAATAAAAACAATGAATGCTTAAAACAAGTCAAATCGAGTAATCTTTTAATCATATCTCAATTATACCCGTAAAAATTGAATAATCAATTAATTTTTGACGTAAAAATTAACTTTTGTTTAAAAACACCCAGTAGTTTGATGAAACTATTGACGTATTATGATAGATGTTTTGTCCACAATAAGAATAATTAAGGAATACGATGGCTTTATAAAATCTACAATGAAAATGATATACGAGATGTAGTACGAAAACCACCTCGAGGTATTTGGTTCCCTCAGGTATTACATTTCTGGTGTCTTATGCTTAAGGTAAAATTATCTCAGTCTACCCGAATCCGCGCAATTTTTAGTCTTGATCCAAAATATTAATCTTATTTTTCCTGATGCCAGAAAGGCGTTCCTAATGTTGGGGTACTCGGCGTTGCAAGATCACGTGATGCCATAAGGCCAGCTTCATAGCATGATAAAAAACATGTGCCATTTTTATTGGATCATGAGCTTCGGCCATTGCGGTATTGATGAGTTGAACAAGTTTAGAACTTTCTGAACAATGAGCAAATTGACTAGCGAAAACAACTCATGTGATGTTCAGTAAAGTAAAAACTAAATCACTTTTTCCTCAAAAACCTTGATACCGTCAAGGAAAGTTTGATAGGGAGTATTTCCATTACACCGTTTTCCTTGATTGGTTCTTTCATGATTGTATTTATATATGTACTCATTCAAATCAGGTTTGTAAGTCAAGAATACTTTCATAACTGGAGTTACTCCA
Organism: Deltaproteobacteria bacterium; assembly: GCA_023250585.1. Lineage (GTDB taxonomy): Bacteria > Bdellovibrionota_F > JAHFAK01 > JAHFAK01 > JAHFAK01 > JAHFAK01. The sequence continues at coordinate 13,750 of JAHFAK010000018.1, read as the reverse complement.
AAATTTAATCATAGGATATCTTCTAAATTAGCGACCGAAAGTTGCCGGGCACGTTTCGGTCCTTTCGTTTCTAACCCTTTACTCAATACTAAAAATCAAATATACTTATTATAATAAATACTATGAATACCAATGAAATAAAAAAAATAATTTCATATTGGATAGCAACAGCCCGCCATGATTATGAGACTATGAATAGTTTATTTAAAAATCGTCGATATAGTGATTCTCTATTTTTTGCTCATATTGTCTTGGAAAAAGTCCTTAAAGCACATGCAGTTGAGGTATTAAAAAAACAAGCTCGCTACACACATAATCTCGTGTTACTTGCAGAAGATGCAAAGCTCCTTCTATCAGAAGAAGAATGGAATTTACTCGCTGAAGTAAATCGATTCAACATTCGTACGCGATACCCTGATGAGAAATTACAATTCTACAAACAATGTACGAAAGCATATACCCAAGATTATCTGACAAAAATAAAAAAACTCCATAATAATTTATGTCTCAAACTAAGAAAAAACAAGTTGAAAGAGTAAAGAAGAAAGCTCAAAAATATATAGGACATCTCATACAAATAGGATTTCCTATCAAAGCCGCTTTCCTCTTCGGTTCATATGCCACAGGGACATTCCATCAAGAGAGCGATATTGATATCTGTATTATTTCTGAACGATTTCGGACAAACTGGGATGAAAACGAAAAACTCCTCTGGCGTGAAACTCGCTATGTTGATCCGCGCATAGAACCGATTGGCTATAGTCCCGAAGCTTTCCAAAAAAGCATTATCCTCGGAAAAATCATAAGAAAACAAGGAATTAAAATCTACTAATTCCTTGTTTTCCTATGTGCCCCCTACTAAATGTCTCCATATGTCGGTCCCCACCATTTGTCTTTCTGGTGTCTTATGCTTAAGGTAAAATTATCTCAGTCTACCCGAATCCGCGCAATTTTTAGTCTTGATCCAAAATATTAATCTTATTTTTCCTGATGCCAGAAAGGTGTTCCCAAAGTTGGGGTACTCGGCGTTGCAAGATCACGCGATGCCATAAGTCCAGCTTCATAGCCTAATCGGCCAGCTTCTACTGCATGATAAAAAGCATGTGCCATTTTTATTGGATCGTGGGCTTTGGCAATTGCGGTATTAATGAGAACTCCATCAAAACCAAGTTCCAGCGCTTGTGTTGCATGAGATGGTGTTCCAATACCCGCATCGAGAATAAGATTAACAGAAGGAAATCGCGAACGAAGAGTCTTGAGCAAAAAGGTATTGAGAAGACCCTTGCCTGAACCAATGGGAGATCCCCATGGCATAAGGGTTTTACATCCAGCTTCTACCAAGTAATCAGCAACTACAAGATCTTCAGTTGTATACGGAAATACTTCAAAGCCTTGGCGATTAAGTTCACGAGCAGCTTCAACAAGTAAAAGTGTATTGGGCTGAAGTGTGTAGTCATCTCCAATAACTTCAAGTTTAATCCAGTTTGTTTTGAAAAGTTCTCGCGCCATGTGAGCAATTGCGATTGCTTCTTTGACTGTTTTACAACCGGCGGTATTGGGCAGAATATTAATCGATAAACTTTGAATGAGTTCCCAAAATTTTTGGCCAGCTTTATCGTGTGGAGATTGTCGACGAAGGGAGACTGTAACGATATCGCTTTTTGATGATTGTATTGCTTCAGTCATAATTTCCGGAGAAGGGTAGAGCGCTGAACCAATCATGAGCCGACCTTTGAGTTGCTTGCCCCCAATTGACCACATATCTAGCCTCCAACCATCGGTGCTACAAATTCTATATCATCACCTTCATGAATAACCATTTCGCTATACTGTGTATGCGGGACAAATTCTTGATTTCGTGCAACTGCAACGTGCATTTTTTGATAGTTAAGCTCTTCGACAAGTTTTTCAAGAGTTATCGATGATGCGCATTCATATGTTTTTCCATTAACAATAATTTTCATAATCATATCTCCATCACAGCTTTTCCGAGAGAGTTAATAGAATTATTGTTTAGATAGTCAACGGTAATTTGAGCAAGAGCAGGGCCAATGAGAAACCCATGGCGATACAAACCATTGATACGGATAAGCCCATCACTACACATAATCTTTGGTAAATTGTTAGAAAATGCCGGTCGACAATTCACGACTGTTTCAAGAATGCGAGCCTCGGCAAAACCTGTATGGAGTGCATACGCAGCAGATAATAATTCAAGTGTAGATCGCACTGAAATAGGACTTAAATCTTGGCTCTCAATTGCCGTAGCACCAATCAAGTAAATGTTATTTGGGCGAGGAACTACATAGAGTCTATACCGTGGATGAAGCATACGCACCGGCCGTGTAAGATGTACTTCAGGAGCTCGAACTACAATGAGCTCGCCACGTACACCTCGCAGGGTATTTAAATCTTGTTGTGCGCCAAGTCCTCTAGTATCAATAACCCAATCAAATGTATGTGTTTCATTGTCATGAGTAATGGTATGTGAATCCAATGATTGAATATTGCAGTTTGTTTTCCATGGGATCTTTCGAGAAAGAATTGTTTTTGTTGATACTTCAATAAACGCTCTATTATCGATTTGCCCTTCAAGGGGAAAATAAATTCCTTGGCTAAAATGCGGTGTAAGTTCAGGTTCAAGTTCTGAAAGCTCTTGTTGCCCAATAATTCGTGCTCCTTCAGTTACATGTGATTTTTTTGTGATAGCTTCTTTTAAATGGATTAATTCTTCGTGGTCGCCAGGATGTGCAACAACAACGGTTCCTGTATGTTGATAAAAAATAGGATTATCTAATTTTGCAAGTATCTGTGGCCATACTTGCAGTGATTGTAGCCCTAGTTGATTAATAATTTCTCGAGCTTCTTCGAGTTCACAGCTTGGAGCGATCATTCCAGCGCCTGCGTAGAGACAGCTTGTATGAGCATCTGCATCGTGCTTGTCAAAAAGTGAAAGTTCGTGGGTCGTATTTGAAAGTTCAAGAGCCAGAATGCGTCCCATTAATCCTGTCCCAACAATCGCTATCTTCATTATCGATACAGCTTAGCTCCTTGTTGTGAAAATTCTTCTGATTTATCGTTCATTCCTTTTTCAAAAACAGTATGTTCATTTACTCCATGTTCTTGGGCGTATTTTTTCACATCTTCGGTAATTTTCATGGAACAAAATTTTGGGCCGCACATGCTACAAAAATGTACTGTTTTTGCGCCTTCTTGTGGAAGTGTTTCATCATGAAATGCTCGGGCTCTTACCGGATCAAGTGCGAGATTAAATTGATCTTCCCAACGAAATTCAAATCGTGCTTTACTGAGCGCATAATCTCGTTCAGATGCGCCCGGAAAGCCTTTTGCTAAATCAGCTGCATGCGCGGCGATTTTATACGCAATGACGCCTTCTTTAACATCATCTTTATTTGGTAATCCGAGATGTTCTTTTGGTGTTACATAGCAGAGCATTGCCGTTCCATACCATCCAATATTTGCAGCACCAATCGCGCTTGTCAGATGATCATATCCGGGAGCAATATCAGTTGTCAGGGGACCCAGAGTATAAAAGGGTGCTTCAAAGCATTCTTTCAATTCTCGATCCATATTTTCTTTAATGAGATTAAGAGGCACATGTCCCGGACCTTCAATCATTACTTGGCAATCATGCTTCCATGCAATTTTTGTTAATTCGCCGAGGGTTTTTAGTTCGGCAAATTGTGCTTCATCATTAGCATCTGCAATAGAGCCCGGACGCAGGCCATCTCCCAATGAGAATGTAACATCATATGCTTTCATTATTTCACAGATTTCTTCAAAGCGCGTGTAGAGAAAATTTTCTTGATGATGCGCAAGGCACCATTTTGCTAAAATCGAGCCACCTCGACTCACTATGCCGGTGAGTCTATTTATGGTAAGAGGAACGTAACGAAGGAGCACTCCTGCGTGAATGGTAAAGTAATCAACTCCTTGCTCTGCTTGTTCAATGAGTGTATCACGAAATATTTCCCACGTAAGTTCTTCAGGGACTCCGTCAACTTTTTGTAGCGCTTGATAAATGGGAACTGTTCCTATGGGCACCGAAGAATTTCGTATAATCCATTCTCGAGTTTCATGAATGTCTTTGCCTGTCGAAAGATCCATGACCGTATCAGCCCCCCACAGTGTTGCCCATTGCATTTTCTCTACTTCTTCTTCAATTGTAGAAGAAACCGCTGAATTTCCAATGTTGGCATTGATTTTGGTAAGAAAATTACGTCCAATAATCATGGGTTCACTTTCAGGATGATTGATATTAGCTGGAATAACCGCGCGGCCTTCTGCAATTTCTTGGCAAACAAATTCGGGAGTAATATAAGAATCATCCCTATTCGCATTTTCACGAAGCGCAATAAATTCCATTTCAGGAGTAATCATGCCTTTTTTTGCATAATGCATGTGGCTTACATTCATTCCGGATTTTGCTTGTTTTCGTTCACGAACGAGTCCTGGTATTCCATTATCATTTTTATGATGGGTCTTTTCGGTATCACTACGGTCGTTAATCCAGGAAAGTCTCAGAGAAGGAAGACCCGTAGTGACGTCTAAATTTTTTTCTCCATCAGTCCATGGACCGCTTGTATCATAGACAAGTAAAGGCTGATTTTCTTCGGTCTTCCCATTTTCTAATTGTGTAGGAGTTAGGGTGATTTTACGAAAAGGAACTCGTATGTGATGTATTTTGCCATTAATATATATTTTTTCTGAATTTGGAAAAAAATTTCTGTATGTACTTTTCATAGCACTCCTTGAATTTTAAACGCTCTCACCTTAACGCTATGAAATAGTAAAATCAAGAGATGGAATGCTTCTAAATAACTCATACTAAGTTGCATTCAAACGCTAACTGCGTTGGCTTCGTCGTCGGCTCCTCAACGTACTATTACGTACGTTTGCGTCGCCTTCTCCTTGCCGACGTTTATCATTTTGAATGCAACTTAGTATGAGCCATTAAGACTTACGGGTTTTTCAATTTATTCAAGCTATAGCGAATACGATCGATGGCAGTAATGTTGGTAAAAATTGCAAGAATGATAAGAATACAAATAAGAAGATATTGTGGAACTTCGTAACCTTTTGGGAAAAAAGGTGACAAGCTAATTGAAATTAAACCACTGAATCCTGAGCCAAGCCCAAGATAGAGGATTCGTTCAGGTCGTTGCATAAGGCCTACATCGCACTTAATGCCTAAGGATTCGCTGCGGGCTTTTGAGTAGCTCACCATAAAGGATCCTAAAAGTGCGGCAAGCACAATAACCATAACCCATGAATTTTGATAATACCCAATGAGGCCGAAAAAGAGAATTGCGTCGGCATAACGATCCGTTACTGAATCAAAGAAAGCGCCGTTTTGGCTATCTACATGAAGACTGCGTGCAATAATTCCGTCGAGTAAATCGAAGTTGCTTCCAATGATAATGCAAAATCCTGCTAAGACAAAACAACCTTGCCAAAAGAAAAGTGCGGCAATAACATTAATGGCAACGCCAGTCAGTGTAAGTACATCAGGCGAAACTTTATTTTTAATACAGTAATCGATGATTGGTTTATTGACTTCTCCTATCCACCAATCACGAATGCTGTCGCTAATCATATTTGAATCACGAATTTTTTTTACTTCTTGTTCGGGCATAATACTAAGCTCCATCATATTATTCTGTCATTGCGAGGAGCATAAGCTCCGAAGCAATCTATAGCGAATCAAGAGATTGCTTCGCTATGCTCGCAATGACATGAGAAATACTAGATCGTTCCTGTACTCTTTTCTAGTTCAATTCTTTGTTTTTCAAATTCAAAAATAGTTGCATAAAATTCTTTTCGTGCTTTTGCATATTCAATAAACGCATCTTTGACTTCCTTTACATCATTGGTGCCAAAGTTTTCAAAACCATTCAAAGCCTGCGTGAGCCATTTTCTGGTGGTACGAATCGATTCTTTTGCAACTTCGAATTTTTTCTTTTCACTCATCACTGATTCATAATTTTTACTGACTTCGAGTTTAATACCACTTAACGCTAACTGTTTTTGATTTTTTAATTTTTGAAGTTCAATTTTTGCTTGTCTGTATTCGCGATCGGTACTCCAAAAATCAAGATCTTGCTTAAGTCCAATTCCTACGCCGCCTACGAGATAATTGAAATCATCTTTTACAAAAGGATTATGCTGATCGGTTCTGCCTGGAGCTATCCCATAACGAAATAATCCACCAGCAAAAATATCGGGAAGAAATTTAGCAACGCCAATTGTCGTTTGATTTTCCCTAATTTTAAGAGCTTTTTCGAGTTGTTGAAAATCGGGACGTTTTGTTAGCGCTTCTTGCTGATAAAACTCGAAATCTTTTAGATCGTATTCATCAGGCTTTTTAGTAATTTCCTCAATTTCAAAATCATAATCAATTGCAAGTAGCGCTTTGAGTCCATTGATTGCAATTGTCTTTTTTGATTGTACTTCTAATTCGTTTTTGTCGAGCTCTAATTCAAAAACTTCAATCTTATATTCATCAAAAATACTTACCTTTGTAGAGCCCTTTTCGAGGAGAGAAGTTACTTTCTTTTTTGCTTCGCCTAATTTTTCTCGTCCATCATCGATAATAGTTTGAAGATTATTGAGCATATTAATTAAATAATACACGGTGCTTACTTTTGAAATAATATCAGCGTGTTTTTCTCCTTTTTTGAGTTCAGCAACATCAACACCAAGTTTTGCAATATTTTCAAGGCTGGAAATTTTTCCAAAAGTATAAATAGGCTGAACAGCTTTAACTTCAAATTTATAAAAAACGCCAAGATCTTCAGTAATGTGATCAATATTCAGATCAAATGATGATGGGTCAGTAAAGATATCTCCTGTAGCATCAGGAACTGGGCCAATTAAATGCTCCATGGTAAATTGGGGCAAGATCTTTTTGCCTTCGATAAATTTTTTCTTTTCTTGGAAAAGTTCGATATTTGAATCTTCTACTTTGATTTCAAGATTGTTTTTTACCGCCAGAGCAATACACTCATTAAGATTTAATATTTTGGGGGTGGGATTCTTTTCCTCTCCTGCTTGAAGAGAAAATGTGAGAAGAATAAAAATTATAATAAATGCTACGTAAATTTTGCCGAACATAGAAAACATTGGTATGGAATAAAATGAGAAAAGTCAATTTACACGCTCTTAATTTTTCTTGATCAAAAATTCATAGCTTAGTATTGAAATGGGACGAGACTAAGCCGGGATCCTGCTTCGTTCCTTCGGAACTACGCAGGACAAGGTTGATTTGAGTAACGTTAGTTGTTTCAAAACTCGTTCTGCGAAGCTCCGAAGGAGCGTAGTAGAAAGCCGGGATAGCTCAGTTGGTAGAGCAGCTGATTCGTAATCAGCAGGTCGGCGGTTCGATCCCGCTTCCTGGCTTACTATAATATGATTTTTTATAAGAATAAGTGTGATTCCATGAATAATATGATTAACAAATTATTTCCAAAAGCAGATGAGGCATATCTTGTAAAGATAGATCAGATGATTAAAAAATACGAGCATAGATTTCCTAATCTTATTAAAAATATTTTTAATGAACGAGGCGAAAATTTTGCATCTTTTATATTAGAACTATGTTTAATCAATTACTTTGATAAAAAAGGAATAAAAAATATTCAGTATGAACCTTACAGGAAAGATAATAAAAAAACTCCTGATCTAATAATAGAGGTAGATGGTCATAAACTAAATATGCAAATTAAATTGATAGAGAATATTATAAACGAACAAGATATAAATACTTTAAAGAAAACAATTGAAAAAGAATTTGAAAATAGTAACTTTTCATTGTTATTAGACCTAAAAATTTTAAGTGATTTTAATAAGTCTGACATCAATAAGTTTATTAATGCGTTAAAGTCAAATTTAGAAAATATAAAATATGATACGAACTATTCTTATGAGGATAAAATTTATTATAAATTTTATCCTCATAAGAAATCAGAAATAAAAATAGGCATAACACACTATGGTGGGGAGGTAAACATTGATTCTATCAGGAAGAAATTGAATAATTATTTAAAGCAATCTAAAGAATCTTTTTCTGAGACTCCAATATCAAATAATAATCATAATATCTTAATTATTTCTCATAATAGTTCAATTTTAATTGAAACAGACCATATTTTTGATGCAATTTTTGGTAACTATGAAATAGGAGTAAAAAACAATCAAATGTTAAAATATTTAGGTAGAAAAAACCTTTTTTCTTTATATACAGCGAAAAATAAAAGTATATCTGCTATTGTTTTTATTGATTCTAAAAACAATTCTTACTTTGATAAGTCAGATCAAATATATACTTATCTAAATCCATGTAAAGCGAACAATTTTTGTCAGATATGGAATCTTATTTTGCCCAATTTTTATACTTTAATTCCTAATAAGTGGAAGAGTTATTGTCGATAAACGAATAGATCACATCGAAATACATGTATTTTTCTAATCATGCTGTAATTCAATGTGATAGAAAAATTACTTACGAAGCATGGGTATTTTGAAGCCCATTTTCAAGTTTTCTTTTCGTCCGATTTTCGTCCGATTTCCGTCCGATTTCCGAACGAAAACTCATAATAGGTGTTTCTTCCTGAACCTCTCGGGATAAGTAGTCCTTTATCTATAAGTACTGTTAGATCTCGATGTGCTGTATCTTTTGCAATAGTAAACATTTTTCTGTATTCACTCACTGTTATCTTTCTATGAGTCATCAAATAGTTCAATAGCTCTTTCTGCCTATTGTTGAGGCTTTCTAACATTTCATCTGTTATCTTTGATTTTCTGAATGTTACAACTATACTACTTGTCAATTCGTTAAACTCTGGTTCTGGAAGGCCATGATTCAAACAACTTTCTATAATATCGAGTGTTCCTCTTCCCCATTCTTCGATGTATTTTATCAAAAAGAAAAGTCGTGCAAGGACTGGATTAAAAGGTCTTGATTCATGCTTATGCTTCAAATCTTCCACGGTCCATCCTTCAGGAAGAGAGCCGGGGTTCCATACTTCAATACGATCATCAAAGATTCTCACTTGAACCTTTGCAACGTCTTCATAATCCCGGTGAATAATTGCATTGGTAATAGCTTCTCGAATTGCATCTTTAGGATATTCCCATTTTTCCTGCCTCTCAATTTTTCCCGGTTCAATCCATGCTGCTTTTTTTATATTTCTTAATACAAAATTTTCTGCTTCATCAACTTGTTTAAAGAGAGGCCCTGAAAACTCTGCCATATCAATAAATTCTTTCGTGCTTGTTCCTTTGAATCGTGCGCATTTTGTTTCACACTGGAGAAAAAAACTTTGAGGATTCTTTGAAAACATCAAGAAAGCTGCATTGGTTATTCTACCCTTTTTCATGAGCTTCAGCTTGGTGAGTGATTCTTTAAGAGAAGTATTCGCCGTAATAGATAAATTTCTTGCCTCTTTTGCTTTAGACAAAAACCATTGTACATTTTCTTTATCAATATCCTTTAGCGTTGCTTCTTTGCAAATGTCCGAATCAAATTTGATCTTTCTTTTTGAAAGGAGGTGCTTCTCGTATTCACTTCTACTCATTGCTTTTGTCGTTTTCCCTACACGAATAAATGCTTTGCCAGACGCTAAATGAGGCTTATCGGAGCTTTCTTTTACTTCAATGATAATTATTTCTTTCTTATCGATGGTGAGTACTTTGATCTCCGGATAGACTTTAGGATCAAGATTATCTACGAGAGAATTTGTTAATCTCTCGACCGTTTGTTTTCCAATATCAATTCCTTCAATGTCTCCCGTATCATTTATGCCAATTATAACAACTCCTCCTTGAGCGTTAGCAAAGGAGCAAATCGTTTCAGTAATTCTATTTATATCCGATAGCGAAGGTTTAAATTCTAACCTTTGGCTTTCACCTTGTTTTATGAGTTTTACTATTTTAGATTTTGTCATGAAGATTCCTAATAGCTTCAAGGTATAGTATAGGATTCTTAGTGATTGGTCAAAAACTTATGATTCCAATCACCATTCCCTATTGCCAACCAAAGAGCTTTGTAATAAGATGCATTCCGATGAAAGTTACCTCAATAGATTTACAAGGTTTTAAGTCCTTTTTACATAAGGCGAGTTTTCAATTTGCCAATAATGTATCGGTCATTGTTGGCCCGAATGGTTGTGGGAAAAGTAATATTGTTGATGCATTTAAATGGGTATTGGCTGATAAAAGTGCAAAAAACTTGCGCTGTTCAGTAATGGAAGATGTCATATTTAATGGATCAAAAACACAAAAGGCGACGAATCTTTCACAGGTAACAATTAATTTTGAAAATTCAAAAATTGAAAATAGAAAGTTTCAAAACTATCGAGATATTGCAATTACGCGAAAGCTCTTTCGCAGTGGGGAGAGCGAATATCGCATCAATAATACCAAATGTCGACTCAAAGACATTGAAGAGTTATTACTCGAACTCAATTTAAGTGGAAATAGTTACAATATTATTAGTCAAGATGAACTTGGGTTTTTGATCAATGCAAAACCTGAAGAACGCCGCGCAGTCATTGAAGATGCGTGCGGTATTTCAAAATATCGTTTTCAAAAAAAAGAAATTGAGAAAAAAATTAAGGGAACAAAAGATAATCTCGTACGTATTGATGATATCTTCACTGAAGTTTCTAACCAAAAGAGTTCTCTTATGGTTCAAGCTGAAAAAGCAAAAAAGTTTTTGGAATATAAAAAGCAATTAAAAGATATAGAACTTTTTGTTGCCTACAACGATTATAAAAAACAAAGCGATGCGTATGAAAAAGTACAGAGCGATTTTGAAAAGCATCAATCAAATATTCTTGAAGAAGGTTTGAGCTTTAATGAGAGCGAACGTTTCTTTGCGCTTCGAGAAGAAGCATATAAAGCGCTTGAACGGCGAGTGGGAGAATTACAAAAAGAATCTGCTCGTCTAGCGCAGACGGCGCACGGTAAAGAGTCACGAGTCGCGTCGTATGATTCGCGTTGGCAAGTGCTGAGACTTCATGAAGATCAGATTAAAGAGGATTTGATCAGAACCAATCAAGAAATTCTCGAGAAAAAAAAATCGTTAGAAGAAACACAGAAAATTCGTGAAGAAATTGTTCAGTCTCTTGTTGAAGTAAACCAACATTTCGAGAGCTATGCTTCCGATCTTGCGACCAAAGATAATGAAATAAAAGAAATTAACGAAAAACGTGAAACTCATAATCATGATCTCCAAGAAAAAGAAAAAGAGATACATAAATTACAGGCAATCATTGTTCTCTATCGAGATCAAATTCAAGAAATGGAAACGACCAAAATTAGCAAGGAGCAAGAAATAAATGATACGATCCTTGCCTATCAAGCATTTAAAACAAAACTTGATGTTGTATCGCAGGATCTTGAAAAGAAATTAAATGAAAAACAAGAGGTGCAGAAAATTATTAATACCGAGGAAGAGCAAAAATTATCGCTATCTCAAGCCCTTAAAGCAAAAGAAGAAGAATTGCTTTCTCAGAAAAAAAACTACCATGAGATCGAAACAAAATATAATGTAACTCGCGATCATATTGTGAATTTTTCAGACTATCGTGAATCAATTCAGTTCTTGTTCACCTCACATAAAGATAAAGTTCAGGCAAATGTTTTGGAATATCTTGATGTGAGTGAGGAGCATATTGATAGTGTCAGTGCGCTTTTACGCGAGTACCTCGAGTGCCCTATTGTCAATGATCTTGCGACAAGCGTAGAGCTTATTGAGGTTATTAAAAAAGAAAATAAAGGGTTTGTGACGATGTTTCTTGCTGATATTGAGAGTGCTCGGTCTGAAAAAATTGATGCACATGATCTTCCCCATCTTATCGCTCTCCGTGATATTGTCAGTATTAAAATTCCTGCTTCGCCAATTGTAGAGCAAATTATTGCTCATAAATATATTGTAGAATCGGTATCGCTTGCGCGGGAATTTTCTCGTAAATATCCGTATGCAACATTTGCGACTCGCGATGGCATTGTTTTTTCTGAAGGATGCTTAATTTCTGGAGGCAGTGTGAATTCAAAAAGTACATTGCTCAAAAGAAAAAAGGAATTAGAAAAGCTTGAACATCGTTTTAAAGAAGCAAAAGAAACATCTGAATTAATTTTGAATGAACTGGAGAAGATAAAAAAGCGGCATTCTGAGAAAGAAAAACACATTGCGGATTTGCAAGAAAAAGCACAAGTACTTCAGGGTGAGATAGAGCAGTTCCAGAGAGAAATACATCAACTTTCAGGTAAAGCTATTTCACTTGAACGAGAAGAGGAACTACGAAAATTATGGCAAGCAAAAACATCTGAAGAACGCGCTTTGAAAGAAACCAAGATTCAGGAAGCAGAAAAAAATATTGAAGCTTTTACCAATGAAATTTCTACTCTTAAAGAACACATAGAAGAATATAGAAAGATTGCTCATGAGCTTTCGCGTGAGGTTATGTCTCAACGCCAGATTGAAAAGGAATATTTAGTAAAGAAAACAGCAGGTGAAGAAAAACTTCATCATCAGGATGAAACAATAAAAAATTTCAATGACCGAGTAAAAGCTCTTGAGACTCAGCAAAATGAGTTACAAACGAAGTTAGAGTCAGGAAAAGAAGAATTGGAGACTGTTCTCGATGAAAAGCAATCAGAAGAAAAATCTTTGGAGGAACTAAACGTAACATTAGAGCAAGTAAAAAATAATTATGAAACTGCGGAACAAAAACTTTCAGACGAGCGTGTGGTTTTTGGTGATTTACAAAAAGATCTTGCTGCGAAAAAACAGGCTCTTGAAAGTAAGAGCGCTGAAGTAAATACGCTCATGCTCCAAAAAGAACGACTTGCCATGAAGCGAGATATTATCGGCGAAGATATTCGAACTAAATATGGCATTGGTATTGAAAATTATAAACCTGAACTCAGCATAAGTTATAGTGAAGCACGCCAAGAAGAGAAGAAATTGGAGCTCTATCTTACAAAAATAGGCGATGTTAACATCAATGCGATTAAAGAATATGAAGAAGTTCTCACGCGCTTTACTTTTTTAGAATCGCAGAAGAAAGATTTAGAAAATTCATTGACGGAATTAGAATCTGCGCTCTTGAAAGTAAATCGAAATACCGTGAAGCTTTTTACCGAAGCTTTTGAAAAAGTTCGCACTAACTTTCAACAAAATATTCAAAAACTCTTTACAAATGGCAGCGGTGACCTTTATTTAACTGATCCCGATAATATTTTAGAAAGCGGTGTAGATCTCGTTATAGAACCAAAAGGAAAATCAATTCGAAATATTAATTTGCTCTCTGGAGGAGAAAAAGCGCTTGTGCTTATCTGCTATCTTATTTCAATTTTTTATTACAATCCTTCTCCTTTTTGTATTCTTGATGAAATTGATGCGCCCCTTGATGACATGAATGTCGATAAATTTGTGAATCTCGTCAAAAGCCTTACGGGTAAAACCCAATTTCTCATCATTAGCCACAACAAAAAAACAATGGAAATGTCTGAGCATCTCTATGGGATTACCATGGAAGAGCCTGGAGTTTCTAAAGTTGTATCGGTCAATTTTACAAGCCCATCGATGGCAGGAAATGCATAAATAGAGACTCGCTAGGTATCACAAAGTATTTGCGACTTCTATTCCCAATCTCTGAGCGCAGATATGAATAAGCTCACTCGCGCGAGCACGATCTTCCAGCTTAAAATAATCGGTGTGTTC
>JAHFAK010000124.1 GCA_023250585.1 Deltaproteobacteria bacterium | reverse complement strand
CATCTGATTTTGGTTGATCTTCAGCCTCAGTCTAGTGTAGATTCACCATTGAATAATAATGGAGCTCTTTCAAAATGAGTTCACGAAGATTAGCACGAGAATGTGCATTAAAATTTCTTTTCAGTTTTGATCTTTTACGTGAAGATGTAGAATTGGTTCTTACGCGCTTTAAAGATCATGTTGATGACTACCGCAAGCTTGATGCTCACCAATTATTTTTTGAACAAATTATTCGAGGCGTAGTAAAATATCTGGACTTATTGGATGTGGCAATAGAAGAACATTCTGAACATTGGAGAGTTTCACGAATGACGTATGTTGATAGAAATATTTTACGAATAGCAACTTTTGAGCTTCTTTATCAGAAAGAACTTTCATCGAAAATAATTATTAATGAAGCAATTGAGATAGCAAAACGATTTGGTGACACCTCGAGTCCGGCCTTTATCAATGGTGTATTGGATGCCATTGCTCATACAAAAGTGGATTCAAAATGAAAATAGTAATTTATAAAGGAAGTATTGATTTTTTAAATTCTTCACTTCTCGTTTTACCTTTGTATTCAGATGAAAAACCACTCAAAGAAATCGCAGGTTTTGTTGATTGGCGCCTTCATAATTTCATCTCGCATATGATGATGAAGCAGCTCATTAACTATACGGACGAAGAAAAAATTCTTTTGTTTCCTAATAAAAATTTGCTTATTGAGCGTTTTCTCTTAACTGCTTTGCGCCAAAGATCGGAAATGACGAAAGATTTTTTTAGAGACTATATCTCAGAAGTTATTGCGACGGTTGATAAGCTCAAGCTCTATGATTTTGCTATTCCTTTGCCACGATTTATCTCACATAATTTTTCACTTGAAGAAATTTGTAGCATTTTCTTAAAAGAAATTGCTCGCAAAAAAAGTAAGGATGAACATGAGCATCTCTTCAATAAAATTTTTCTCTATATTGAAACAAAAGATGAATTAAAAGATTTAGCTTCTGCTTTGAAAGGACTCGATCATCACTTACCGATTAATATGAATGTAGAAATAATGAATCCAGAGTTTTAATTTTTTTCTTCTCTTTTAGTTATATTTTTTCCTGAATCAATTTTGAATAAAAGCTCATCGCGTGACAAAAAATAATTTTTCTTCGATTGTAGTGCATAGAGTTTTTGGAAAATTTTTCGCGCTTCTTTTGTATCATTTTTGTCCAGAAGTTCGGCCTTGTAGAAAAGAGCAGGGATGTGGTTATTATCCATGGAAAGAAGTCTATTGAGTAAAATAAGTGCTTCGCTTTGTTGTTGAGCCTGGCCTTTTTTATATGCATCTTCAAAATATGTTTGAATTTGAATTGCCTCACCTTCGTTGTATATATCCTTCATTTCATAGAATAATTTTTTTGCTTCTTCATGAGGACATTTTTCAATGATATTTTCAGCGGTAAAATAATTGTTTTGTTCCAAGACCAGTGCCTCGCGTATGAGCATCAGCGATTTTTGTATGTCTCTTGGATTAGCTAAATACAGAGCTGCTTGTTCTAACAAAAGTGATGATTTCAAAGAGTTTTTGCTTTCGTATTCGAGTTCGAGATTAATTAAAGAAAGCGTGAGTAAAATTTCCTGATTCTCGCGTGCCGATAATTTAAATTCTTCAATGGTGTGAACGTATTCTTTATTAAGGCCACAAGCCTTTTTCAAATATACAAGCCCAAGATTTCGTCTATCTAAAATAAAAAAAGAAAGACGTGCGAGTTCATATTCAATGTGTGCGCGTTCTTTGCGGTCTTCTTGGATAAATGAATGCTCCATCATAAGCAATTTATAGAGATCACGAAAGCGCTTTTCTGCTTTTAGAGTATCGCGTAGGCGATGACAGTAAGGATAAACTATTTCATAATCATTTGTGGTTGTACATGCAGCGATTATTTTTTTGAGAAACATTCGAGATGGAGAAAAACAAGTAAAAAATAATTTTGCATTTTTTCGTAAGAGAATTTTAAAGTCAGCGGGTGAAATCTTTTTAAAAAATTGTTGCTCTATTTTTTTCAAAAGTCGCTTTTTAAAATTTTTGTGATTATTTTTAAATTCTTCAAGAAATGCTTCGAGGCGTCCACTGATAATAAGATTTTGCAGAACACTATAGTATTTATGGGAATCATTGTTTGAAACTTCGTTTGGTGTATTATTATTCAGTGAGGTTAAAAATTTATTGATATCTTCTGTGAAAATATTATTTCCGGAATTTTCAAAAATAAGTTTTAATTTATGTAAATACCCATTCGCTTTTTCTCTATCTCCTGTCTGTAAATAGGCAAGGCCAAGGGCATTGAGTGCTTTAGTGCTTTGGCGATTTTTTTCAAGAACACGATGAGCTAAGCTAATTGTCTCGCGAAGATCTGAAGTCGTGAGATTAATAAACATGAGTCTTTCCAGTGCATACAGATTCTCGCGATCATGCTGATATACTTTTTCAAGCGCTTCCTTTGCGGCTTTAAAATCATTATTAAAAAGTTTTTCTTCAAT
Source organism: Deltaproteobacteria bacterium (assembly GCA_023250585.1). Lineage (GTDB taxonomy): Bacteria > Bdellovibrionota_F > JAHFAK01 > JAHFAK01 > JAHFAK01 > JAHFAK01. The sequence goes on along the minus strand of JAHFAK010000124.1, from coordinate 3,370 downwards.
TTCTGTGTGAGCAAGACGTGATTTAATTTCTCTTAAAAATTGGATATTGAGTCTGCCAGTCGATTCGTCATCCCAATTCTCTTTAAAGAGCAACTTCATATCATTTTCAGTCACCTGTAATTCAATATTATTTGAATTTGGAATGAAAATAGAAAAGGGAAGTTGCCGTAAAAAAAGATGAATGGGATCAAACGTCAGAAAGCTCGAGCTCAGCGTCTCCCAATATTTTTCCTGAGGTATAAAGATATTGGTGAAAATACTGTACGGAAAAATAATTTGATTTGAAAAAATAAAAAATTCATCAGGAACAAAATAAAACTTTGTTCCTATATACGGATAATAGAAGCATTTAAATGCAATATCTAAATAGGTGTTGCGATGGAGATACTTTCCTGAAAAAATAAGATATCCATCACGTGTGACGATCCGATTCAATGTGAAAATTCTATTATCCATAATACGTTTAATAGTGGTAAGACTAAAATCGATTTCAAGATGTTGCAGTTGAAAGCTATGAGTGCTCAGTGATTCAATGTCTTGCTTGGTCTTCAACGTATGAGGTGAGATATCCTGAAGGAGCATTTTTTTTATATTGAATGATTTTATTGAAAAGTTTTCAACAACAAACGTCGGCTTGTTGTTAATAATAGAAATTTTGAATGGAAATAGTTCTCCCACCTATACAGATAATAAAAAAAACGTCTGAAAATCAAGTAATATAAGACCCACAAGAGATAATCATTTAACTTCGATTAAACGTTTGCACGATTTCCTTAAAGACAGTCGAATTAACGATTGCTAATACTTCTCGGGAATTAATCATTGATGTTTTCGAAAGATCCAATATTAATTTTACTTCATTCCCTTCAAAATACGGCGGCAGCTCAAGAGAAAGATAGGGAGGGAGGGCAAGTTTTTTTACTAAATTTTCTATTTTTTCTTGATAGCTTGTAAAAGTACTATAGAGTTTTTTGGTAAGCATTGATTTAATACGATCGATCTTTTGATTCAGGGGAATATGAGGATCATTAATAATTTTTATAAGCTCTAATTCATTGATAATATCGGATTTCTTTTTTCCATGTTTTACTTCTAAGTCATTAAGGAGTTGATAAAAATCGCGGATATGATTTGAATTAAGCTTGAGCACTTGAATAAATTCGAGGACCTCATTCTCGTTGGTATCTTTCAGTTTTTGTAGAATATCGAGTGCTTGTGAGCTTAGTTGTCTTTCACTTGTCTTCATTGTGTTTAAAATAATTTTCCCAAAATGCTATATCTTCTTCGTTTGTAATTTCAGGTTTTTCTGGAGCAATAGTTCGATGATGTTTTGTTTCCACAACATAACTATACCAAAACTGCTTGGGCGAAGCAACGTGGGCACCTTGATATTTGCAATTTGCTCCGAGCGCTTTATCATCAGAAATAACCGTAATGCTTTTTGGACTATTAGCCTCTTTGACTAAATTAACAATCACCTCATCTGCGGTGCCCTCAGGGTAAGAAAAAATAATGCGAATTGGTTCATTGGTTTTTTGTATATGAAGATTTGCTTCTTTACTGTCAAAAACAACAGTACAATTAAAGCTATGGATTGTTTGGGTGTTGCTTAACTTTCTGACAAGATACTCTCGTGCCTTCTGCATATCGCGTAAAAAAATTTCGTACAGTTCTGGAATTGCATGAATTACGTTGTAGCCATCAATGATTATTGTTTTCATAGAGGTATTGACATCTTGTATAAGCTAATATAAATCTCCCTTTGTTGCGAGTCGAGCGTTAATTTTTTCAGAAAGGGGTTTTATGAAACTATCTTTAATGAATTCCAAAAAAATTTTAATCGTTTTATTAAATTTATTCGCATGCTTTATTCTTATCATAGGTCCAAATGTGTTTGCTGAAGGGGAAGAAACTCAATCTAAAGCTTCTAAGAAGATAGAAGAGAGTAATATTACTGAAAGACCAGAAGATACTACTGGGTCTGTTAATGATAATGCAGGAATTCATCCCGTTCCTGGTAGCAATGATGATCTAGGAAAATATGGTGATGTTGGTGGAAGCAGCCATGTAGGATGTTTAATATTCTAAGCGACTACTAAATTAATGAGCTTATCTTTAACATAAATCTTTTTTACGATCTTTTTGCCTTGAATATGTTTTTGTATGTGTTCTTCTTGTAGAACAAGTTCGAATATTTCCGCTTCGGTATTATTTCTATCTACCTCTAAAACATGTCGAAGCTTTCCGTTAATTTGAACAGGAATAGAGAGCCGTGCACTTTGTAATATTTTTTCATCGTAGCGTGGCCATGCTTCTAAAAATACAGATTTTGTATTGCCAAGCTGCTGCCACATTTCTTCAGCAAAGCAAGGAGTAAAAGGGCCCATAAGTTTAATCAGCGCTTCGATTGTTTGTTTTATTAATGGAATAGTATATTCTTCTTTCTTGACCACATTTGTGTACGAATAGAATTCATTAACAACTTCCATAATTCGTGCCAGAGCAGTATTAAAGCTAAAGCGATCAAGATCAATCGTGATATTTTTTATTGCATTGTGAAGTGTATAGGCCAATTTATTATCATGCTGACTATTTTTTGAAGTCTTATTCTGCGCAGTGTGAATCCATGTATGATCGTCAATAATGCGATATACTCGTTGGATAAATCGTGTAATTGATTCAATGCCTTTATCGTCCCATGGCCCACCATCGGTGTATGCAAATGCAAATTCAAGATAGAGCCGGAGTACATCAGATCCATACTGTTCGAGATATTTTTCGGGATTGATAACATTGCCTTTGCTTTTTGACATACGATTGCCATCCGGACCAAGAATTACACCTTGATGGATGAGTCGTTTAAAAGGCTCATCTCGATCAAGTAATCCGACATCTCGAAGTGCTTTGGTGAAAAATCGTGCATAGAGTAAATGCAACACCGCATGTTCAGCACCGCCTACGTATTGATCAACAGGCACATATTTTTTTACTAATTCTTTATCAAAAGGTTTTTTGTCATCGCGTGGGGTGAGATATCGGAGAAAATACCATGAAGAGCAAACGAATGTGTCCATGGTATCGGCATCTCTCTTGGCTTTCTTCCCACATTGAGGACATGTCGTATGTATAAATTCATTGCATTTAGCAAGCGGTGATTCCCCGGTTGGTTCAAATTTTACATTATAGGGAAGAAGTATTGGTAACTCTGATTCAGGAACAGGAACTTCACCACATGAAGTGCAATGAATAATGGGAATTGGTGTGCCCCAATATCGCTGCCGTGATATAAGCCAATCACGCAATTTGTAGTTCACTTTTGCTTTGCCGATTTTTTGTTTTTGTAATTCATCATTGAGTTTTTTAATCGCTT
>JAHFAK010000123.1 GCA_023250585.1 Deltaproteobacteria bacterium | reverse complement strand
TTGGTGGTGGATCTTCCCAAAAGAATCTGGCAACACAAGAATAAAGCAGCTGATTCCTTCACCTCAAAATACGATAGTAATAAACTGGTGTACTTTGAAGAGCATCCCACTATTGAACTCCCTGGATCCCGCGGTCAAGCCGCGGGATGACGACCTGAGACTTCCTCTTTAAAACTGCGGTAAGGTGAGGTTTAGCCTCGACCCCTTGAAATAATTATTGATATAAACACATAGGTTCATAAACATGCTGGATGTATTTAAAATTATTTCTCAGCCACCTCTCTAAATTGAATCAATTTTTGAGTAAATTTGACTATGGTCAAAAAATGACCTATACTGCTTTAATGGGATGGAAAGTTGTGCTCAATAATAGAAGTGCAAAAAGTTATACTAAACTTCCTGAATCCATTAAAGATATTTTTGACACTCTTGTTTGTGAAATCATGGAGATAGGACCAGTGAGAGGGAATTGGAAACATTACAGTAAATTGTCGCCCATAAAACATCATTGTCACTTAACTCCAAGTAAACGTAAACCAACATATGTGGCTTGCTGGGAAGTTATTGATAAAGAACATAAACGAGTGGAGGTTTATTATGTCGGTACACATGAAAAAGCACCCTATTAAAGTAGATGCAGAAATTTACCTGCACACGGAAAAATTCAACGAAAGCTTTGTAGTTGCTGAAAATCGGCTTAAGTTAGTTCTTAACCTTCTACGTGAATTTAGCTTTGATACCTCTTCCTCACAAATTTCCTGGGAGGAAATTGCAAAGGAAAGAATATCTAAGTTTACGAAACAGGGAATTGCCCTTCGAGGAGCACGTAAAAGACTCAGCTTGAGCCAGAAGGAATTAGCAGCGAAGCTTAACATTGATGTTTCTAATCTCTCTAAAATGGAAAAAGGAAAGCGCCCTATTGGTAAAAAAATGGCACAACGTTTAGCACGCGTTTTGGATATACATTATAAAGTATTTCTCTAGAATGCATAACCCTCTGACAGAAACACTCGATAGAATACTTCATACAGACTTAGCTATTATTCAAAAAAAGAAGGGCTATCGCTTTACGTGTGATTCTACATATCTGGCTCATTTTGTCGAAGTGCCAAAAGATGCTAATATTCTTGAGCTTGGGTCAGGTTCTGGTATTATCTCACTGCTTCTTGCTACCAAACATACAGGCGTGCATATCACCGGTATTGAGCTTCAAAAAACCTATCATGATCTTGCTTTACGAAATATTCAGATGAATAACTTAGAAAAAGTCGTCGAATTCATTCAAAGGGATTTTCGAACGCTAAAGCTTCGTAGAGAATTTGATATTGTTGTGGCAAATCCTCCGTATAGAAAATGGAAGAGCGGAAGAATTAATCCATTGGAAGAAAAAGCCCTCGCTCGGCATGAAATTACTGCAACGTTAGACGACGTTGTAAAAGCAGCAAAACGTTTTTTAAAAAATAAAGGGGCTTTTTATATTATTTATAATGTAGAACGAATGGTCGATCTCATCTCTACTTTAAGGGCATATGCGCTTGAACCAAAAAAAATTAAACTTATTTTACATAAACATGAAGCAATTTTCGTTTTAGTTAAAGCGATTTACAATGGTAACCCTGGATGTAAAATTTATTTGGAATGAATGTGGCGATAAAATCGGAATGTATTCGGAGTAACTCCTTCAATAATAACTTCTTCTAGAGTTCCTTTAAGCAGTTCTCTACAAAGCCATCCGGGAGCTTTCAGCAAAGGATCTTTGCGATTACATTCATTATCAGAATATTCTCTTGAGCGTGGACTATGAAAAAAAACAGCGCCTTGAGTTGGATCTTTATGAAATTGTTTTTTGTTTAAAACCGTTTCAACTGCTCTTTGTGCTTTAAAAAATTCATTTTTTTCCTGCGCATCTACTCTTTTAATATTAAATGAGCGTTCCCATTTACTTTGAGGAGGTCGTTTCTCTTTCAGCCAATTTTTATCTTCTATAACCCCGCTAAATTGGCTTTTTTCAAAAATGATTGACGTAATGGAATTACCAAATGAATGTGATTTGAGTCGGTTGAAAATAACCCACACAATGGCTTCACGTTCTAATTGAGTAACATCTAAGCCCGAAGCTTCATGAAAGACAAGGCGGGAAAGTAAATTTTTTTCACTATTCGCAGGATTTTTTTTAAAGATAAAGCCGATGCTTAAAAGTGTAATGATAAAAATTATTGGTGTTCGGTAATTCAATTATAGGGCACCTCGATAACTATGTTTTTTTGGGAACCTCTAAAAAATGCCCAGATACAAGGCGTCCACAAATTCGAAACCGGAGCGTATATGGTAATACGTGAGGATTACGAATTTGTGGACAACGAAGTAGATGGCTAGTTTTTAGAGGTTCCCTATAATGTAGCGGGTTTTTTATGATCAAGTTCTTTATTGAGTTCCTGCATTGCTTCGTCGGCTTTTGTTTTTAAGAAAACCGCCTGTTTGTCTTGAGCTTCTTTAACCTTATCTTTGAGTGATTGAATAACACTATCATAGGAAAGAGAAGCTAACGCATAAAGATTTCCCGAATCATCTCGCCAAAAATCAATGATTTGAGCTCCGACCAAATTCGCATCGGTAACGGTTTTTGAAATATTGGAAACAAATTCAACTGATCCACTTGCTTCAAGATTAGTATAATCCTTATGAGACTCCATAAAATCCTTCATAAGACTTGCAACCTGTGTATTAAGCGTTGTTGCAATTTCAGCGAGGGCACGATTTGATGCCGCTTTTCGTTCAAGCATGGGATTGGGATCCTTACTGATCACACCTACTCCATATATAACTTTTGTTTTTCCGGTATCAAAAGCTCCGCTTCCTTTGGTTACCCATGCAGGAGGGTTTCCGCCTGTTTTATAGATTTCTTTTTTGCCACCACATGAAAGAACGAGAAGAAACGATAATAAACTAATTCTTAATAAAAAATTCCGTTGCATAGACATACCTCCTTTACCCATGCGTATCTCTCTCTGGTTGGTCTTGAGAAGATATTTCATATATAACATTTGTCTTAACTGGAATCAATTTTTTCGTGTCTCCAATAAACTGCTCAAAATCAAGAAGTACTTCAATAATATTACTTGCATGCTGAGTATTAAATACTTTGGTTACCGAAAACTCAATAAAGCCATTTTCATCGGTCGATAAAACCCCTTGTACGACTGCATTTGCCGTGAGCAAGTTAACCTTTATAGGAAAATTTTTTAAAGGACTTTTTAATCCATCATAGGAAAAATATACTAAAAGTTTGATTGGCTCATTTAAAGGTCTATCAATAATCGCTCTTTGATTATTTCCAGAAACAATATCGATTCGAATGTTAAGAATGATTGTTTGAATTTCTGCTTCAATCTGAGCGGCAGTGATACCATCGGATGAAGAATCATTCTCAATTTTTTGATACAGATATTTCTTTGTAGCAGAATAGTCCAAAACTGATAAAGCTTCTAGGTAACTAATAATAGCTTTCGTGTAATCCTTTTCTTTTTTGAAACCTTCCGCCAGGACAATACTATTTTGTACGAGTTCTTGGGCATCATGAAGTTTAGTCAATAAATATTCTTTCAAATTACTTTTATTAAACGCTACGAGAATATAGAGCGCAGATGCTTCTTGATCATAAAAATACTCCCGTATATCAAGCATCGGAAGTTCTTTTTCTAATGAAAGGAAAGTGTCCCCATTCGGAACAGGTTCATCACTCTCTTCCATAATATTTTCAATAAGAAGATTTCTGGCATATTTTTCAGCATCCAACATACTTTCATCGGTAGGCTGCTTGCTCGTTATTTTTACTACCCGGCTGAAATATTTGCCGCTTCCATAAGGAGTGTTAGATAAATCAGCTATCCATAAAGGTTTAGGAGGAATTTTAATTTTATTTCTTTTTATTGCAGTACATCCACAAAAAAGAATTAGTATACTTAAAAAAGAGAGTTTTAGTAGTTTCATTCTATAACTATTTTTTATTAATGATAAGCTATAACCTATCTCATATACTGATACATACGTCAAGAACCAGATAAATTAATCCAATACAATTGAAATAATGCATTAATTTCTTGACAATAGGCGCTTAATTATTATTTAATAATTATCCTGCAATTTTACGAGGTCGTGAATATGCCAATATATGAATATGAATGCAGCAATGGACATAGTTTTGAGTTACTTCAAAAAATAGGGGAAAAAGGTCCAATTACTTGTATTCATTGTGATAGTAAAGTTAAAAAACTCATCTCCCAATCGAGTTTTCAGCTTAAAGGATCCGGTTGGTATGTAACTGACTATGCTAAAACAAATAAAGAAAAATCAACAAGCGCCTGTGATACACCGGCAGCTTGTGAAACTAAATGTAAAAACGAAAATGTAGCTTAATTTTAGGAGATTACAATATGGCACGAATAACCGTTGAAGATTGTTTAGAAAAAGTTCCCAACCGTTTTTCACTTGTTTTATTAGCTGCTCAACGAGCTCGTCAGCTGATTAATGGAGCCCAGCCATTAGTTAAAGCTGACAAGAATAAACCTCTCGTCATCGCACTCCGAGAAATTGCGGCTGGCGTTGTAAAACCAAAAACCAAAGAAGACAAAGATTAAGTATAAATTATTACATATACTCACTCAGTCGGAAAATATTTCTCGCAGAGATGCTTGCGAATTAATTAATTCACAAAGAGTGACCATAAATGGCACGATTGCAACTTCGTATAGTCAAGAAGTAGATCCTACCAAAGATCATATTAAAATTAACAAAAAATTAATTTCTTTTAAAGAACAGTTTATTTATATCATTTTACATAAACCAAAAGGATATTTATGCACTCATAACGATCCTGCAGGGCGTCCTACTGTTTTTGATCTACTCAAAATGCATAACAAAAAACTTTTTACAATAGGGCGTCTTGATTTCAATTCATCTGGGCTTGTTATTCTCACTAATGATGGCCATTTTACTCAAAAGATTAGCCATCCCAAAAGCAACATTCAAAAAACCTATCACGTTAAAATTAATAAAATTCTTACTACCAAAGATAAAGAACGCCTTCAAAAAGGAATCATTCTCGATGGCATTCTCTGTCAAGCCTATCATATAAAAACATTAAAAACTTTACAAAAAAATTCTTGGATTAGCTTGTCGATTGTCTCAGGAAGAAATCATCAAATTAAACGAATGCTCAAAGAATTAAAGATATTTGTAGCAGACATTCAAAGAATGAAAATAGGATCTTTAAGCTTTCCTACGCTAAAGCCTGGCCAATATATTTACCTACAAAAAAAAGATATTGAATCAAGATTTTAAGGACTCTCTGAAAAACTCGTATTTCAGGGAACCTCTAGAAAGGTGCAGATGTAAGGCGCACGCAAAGTCACAACCGGAGCATACTCAGATAGTATGTGAGGATTGTGACTCTTGTGTGCAACGACACAGATGGGCCTTTCTAGAGGTTCCCTAAAATATATGCCTTCGCATATTGATATTGAGAAGTAATCCTACACCAAACATACTGATAATGAGCGAAGATCCGCCATAACTAAAAAATGGTAACGTAACGCCAACAACGGGAAGAATATCAAGCTCCATTCCAATATTAACAAAGATTTGAGCAAAGAGCATACACGTAATACCACATGCAAGGATGGAACCAAATTTATCTCGCGCACGAGCCGCAACACCAAAGCCAGCAACAACAAGCAGGAAAAAGAGCATAATAACTACAAAAGTGCCTATAAATCCCCATTCTTCGGCAAACACAGAAAAGATAAAGTCCGTATGCTGTTTTGGCACGAATTCGAGTTTTGATTGTGTGCCGGATAAAAATCCTTTTCCAAAAAATTTTCCCGATCCAATTG
>JAHFAK010000122.1 GCA_023250585.1 Deltaproteobacteria bacterium | reverse complement strand
GTATAAAATTTCTTGAAAAAAGGAAGAGTCATCTATAATGTCCACAATGGTAGCTGGATCTACAATACAATGCTATAAACCCCGTCAGGTCCGGAAGGAAGCAGCGGTAGTGGTCTCTTATATGTGTAGAAATCCAGCTATCTTAACTAAATTTTGGAGTCCCTTATTCGCGGGGATAACACGAGGAATATGTCGTATATTGTATTAGCCCGCAAATGGCGGCCACAACGTTTTTCTGAACTTCTCGGTCAAGATCACATACGGCAGACGCTCGTTAATGCAATTACTTCAGGAAAAATAGCACATGCATATCTTTTATCTGGTATTCGTGGTTCTGGGAAAACAACAACAGCACGATTGATTGCCAAGGCGCTCAATTGTATAAAAGGGCCTACTCCTGAGCCTTGTAACGCCTGCGCTATCTGTAGTGCTATTGGAAATTCAAATTGCACCGATGTTTTAGAAATAGATGCAGCTTCTAATCGAGGAATAGATGAAATACGGGCAATAAAAGAAAATGTGAAATATCTTCCCGCAGGAGCCACATACAAAATATACATTATTGATGAAGTTCACATGCTTACCCTTGAGGCTTTTAATGCGCTTTTAAAAACACTCGAAGAGCCTCCGTCTCATGTAATTTTTATTTTAGCAACAACAGATCCCCACAAGGTTCCCGTTACCATTAGTTCTCGATGTCAACTCCTTGATTTTCGGCCTGTTGATACGAATGTTTTAAAAGAACTTATAGAGAAAATTTGTAGAGAAGAAAATGTAACTATTGAATCAGAAGCAATGAGTCTTGTTATCAAACATGCAGGGGGAAGTTTTCGCGATGCTGTAAGTCTTTTGGATCAACTGATTGCTTATTCCGAAGGAAAGATTACAGAAGCGGCTGTTATCTCAATACTTGGTATATTTGATAAAGAACAATGCGGAGAACTTTTACAAAGTATTGTACGAAAAGACAGTAATGAAGCAATTCGAATAACCAGGGAACTTATAAAAAATGGAATCAATTCACAAGATGTTATTCAAAACCTTATAGAAATTTTTCGTGATGTATTAATTAAACGTGAGCTTAAAGAGAATAAAGAAAATTTGGAAAGTTCTTCTCTTACGTATGAAGAATTGGACCAAATACTTTTAGTTCTCATCGATGCGTATCAAAAAATGATTGAGAGCGATTTTGGTGATATTATTCTTGAGTTGACGGTTCTCCGTATATGTAAAATTCGTCCGATTGCAGAATTAAATAATCTAATTGCAAGACTTGAGAATACTAGTGTTGCTGCTCCTTTAGTCAAAACTGAAAAACAAAAAGAAACAATTCAAGAACCCAGTGAAAAGAAAAATAATGAATTTACTATTCCTTCTGCTCAAGTTGCTTCTCCATCTATTGCTCGTGTAACACCACCAATTGTGCAAAGGGAAAAAAATGAGATTTTTGATTGGAATCACTTTGTTAAAAAATTTACTGAAGAAAAACCGAATTTAGGGTCATGTCTTATTCAATCGTATTTTCTTGAGTTTGATGGCAAAAAGCTTGTTATTGGATTTGCGAAAAATTCCTTTTCTTTTGATCGAGTGAATAATGAAACAACAAAAAAAATTCTCAAAAGTTCTTTGCAGAGTTTTTATGGGAAAGAATTAGATATTGTTTTTACCATTGTAGAAAAGCAGGATAATCTCGTAAGCCACGAAGAAAATATTAAAAATGAAGAACAAAAACGTCTCAAAGAAACTGCCGAGCGGCTAAAGAATCATCCTTCTGTTTCGGAAATTATTGAAAGTTTTGGTGGTGAGATTATAGCAGTGGAAGAATCCGAGTAGGTATAACCAATAAAAATATGAGTACTAAAAGTAATGCGTTTGAGCGCCTCGTAAATAATTTATCAAAACTCCCTGGAATTGGCCAAAAGACAGCTGAACGTTTAGGTTTTTATCTTTTGAAAGCAGATATTCATTATTTACAAGATTTGGCCGCAAGTATTATTGAAGTACATAATGAAATACATTTGTGTTCACAGTGTTTTAATTTATCGCCCACTGATCCCTGTTCGCTGTGTTCAAATAACAATAGAGATCAATCTTTTTTGTGTATCGTTGAAAGCTGCCAAGATTTACAATCTATAGAAAAAACGGGAACATTTCGTGGACTCTATCACGTTCTTCATGGATTGATTTCTCCTCTGAATGGCATAATGCCTGGGGATTTAAAAAGTAAAGAATTGCTTACGCGTATTCAAAAAAATTTAATTGAGGAGATTATTCTGGCTTTGAATCCCAATGTTGAAGGAGAAGCAACATCGACGTATCTCGTGGGCCTCATAAAACCTTTTGGCATTAGACTTACGCGTATTGCATATGGAATTCCTATGGGGCATACACTCGAGTTTACTGATCAGGTTACTTTACGAAAAGCATTTGAGTATAGAGTAGTATTATAAAGAAACATAATCTGCAGGTTTTTCAGAGGCTATACACACGAGCTCTTTTTTTAAATCATCAATAATTTCAATAACTTCCTTTTCATTAATCGCAGGATAAAAAATTTCAATTAACCCCCTCGGAGCATTAAGAGTGCGCATTTTTGCTATTCCTTCATACGCTTCAAAAATAAAAGAAATATAGGCGATTTCTTTTGGATCTACCTGAAAGTAAAGAAATTGTTCATCCATTTCTCTGAGTTGCTTTGTGTTAGAATTTTGTGTATACATGACTCACGACGAAATTTATATGTACTCTACATATAAAGCCTTATGAAATAAAATGGAAGAAAAAAATACTAAAGAAGATATTCATAGTGCTTCACTCGAAAAAAATAATCTTGCGTCCCGAGAGATGCCAATCCTTAAAAGTTATATTGTTGTTAATAAACGTGAAGTTGAAAAACGTATTAAAGAGCTTTTAGAAGCCATTGATTACTCACTGTCAGCTGAGGATAAAGCTCGTGGATATTTTGAAATTGCATTACTGTATAAACATCTTTTAAAAGATTATCATCAATGCACAAAAAATCTTGAAGAAGCTTTTATTCGTAAAAAGTCCGATGTCCTCATTTTACGAGAACTTATTGTAACTTATTTGAAAATAGGTGAACTCAATAAGGCGCTTGAGCGTTATAAAAAACATCGTGCGATGTTTGTAACAACCCCTGAACACTGTGACATCCTCGACAATATTCTTCTGTTTATTACGGGAAAAGAAGAATTGCGCGAATATGAAAAGGAGCTTTTGGAAACGCGTATTTCTTTAAATCCAGAGGATTACAAATATCTTCTCAAGCTTGAGCAGCTGTATCTTCTGGCGCATAATTATAGAAAACTCTATCGATTGTATAAAAAGTATCTTTCCGTTTTTCATAAAATACGAGAAGGATATATGTTAGCCCGTGATTTTTTAAAAGTTACAAAACGAGTTAATCCTCCCCGTGATGCGGTTCGAGAATTTTTTATTCTCTTTGATGCGGCAACTTTTACTCGATCGAGTATTATTCATGAACTGTGGAGTTTAATTGATGCTGCAGATGAATGGGAAAAATTTTTTGATATTCTTCAAACCTATTTTGAAACTCAAAAAGCTGAATATGATGTATCTTCTATCTACGCTTTTTTAGGAAATGTGGCTGAGGAAAAGCTCAAAAAAAAACAAAAAGCTAAAGAATTTTTTTTCAAAGCATTAGAAAAAAATCCGGGCAATGCTCTGGCGAGTCTATATCTTGAGAAGATCTTATTACAAGAAGGGAATAAAGAGGAATTGCTGACATTATATAATAAAAAAATGGAAAAGCTTCCTCAAGACTTGCGAATCAAGTATTATGGAGATCTCTGCGATGTATATACTACATTAGGCAATAAACAAGCTGCAGTGAAGAGCTATCAAAATCTTATAAAACACCATGTGTATAATCCTTCTTTATCATTGAAAATAAAACATCTGCTGCGAGAAGAAAAGAATTATGAGGCTTTATTCATTATTCTCCAAGAAGAAGTTTTGTTGTGCCAATACGAAGAGCAAAAGAAAGAATGCTATGAAGAGCTTGCCTATCTTTTAGAAGAAAAATTTGGTCAATTTCTTGAGGCTGCTCATTTTTATGCTGAAGCTTTCTCTATTTCACAAAAGCTTGATAGTAATTTTTTTCAGGTGGAAAGAATTTATAGGTCTCTTGGAGAATGGGAAAAACTTTTGCAATTTTATCAAAAAGCAAAAACAGTCGTAACGGAAACAGATCGCTATACTATTGACCGAGCCCTTTCATATGTTTTTGAGTACCAACAAAAAGATTTAAAAAGTTTAGAAATAATTCTTGCAGAAATGTATAAGAGAGACTCTCATGATTACTCTGTTTTTCTTCGACTTATTGATGTTTACCGCGCAAATAAATCATATGAGAAATTAGCCCGTTTGTATTTACAGAGTACTCAATCGTCTACCAGCGATGAAAGGATGACATTGATTTCTCGGTATACCCAAAATTTTGAGCCATCAGAGAAAGCTTTTTTATATGAGAAACTTTTGCAATCAATTAATGACAAAGAAGGACAAATTAAAATTTTAAATATTTTGGGAACTCTTTATAAAGATACTCTTCATGATAAAGAAAAAGCGGAAATTGCGTTTTCAGAAATACTTTATTTGAATCCTCTAGAAACCTATGCAAAAGAAGCATTAGAGCAATTAGCTATTCTGAAAAAAACATGTTAAGAGAGGCTACTAAAAATGTTTGTAACCCTAACAAAAAGAATTCGTGAAGAGAGATTATTTCTCGAAGTTTTTCATAAGACCAGTTCTTTTTTTATCGAAGGAATGGTTGGTATTGGAAAAACAAAATTTGTTTTTGATTTAGTAGAGTCTTTCGAAAGTCTGGGATATTCGTTTCACTATGTCAGTGTGACTTCTCATCTTACCATTAATATGTTACTTCTACAAACAGCATTTGAACTTGGCTTAATTACTGAAGAAGAAAAAGATAAACCTATTTCCTTTGAAGATTCTTTACACAGAATAATTGCTTTTCTTAAAAAAAATAAAACCATTCTCTGTTTTGATAATTTTGGATATATTACCGGAGATAATGCCTTATCAGTCTTGAAAACTCTAAATAATGTATGTGTGGACTCATCAAAGAAAAGTAAACTTATTATTATTTCAAGACACCAAATAACAATATCAGATCAGAATGAATTTCCTAATACTTTTAGAATTGAACTGCAAGGTTTAGATAAAAAAGATTCAGAAAGACTCATCCAAGGTTTTTTTGAACTTCATAATTATACTGAAATGTCTTTAGAAGAGATTAAACGCCTAACGGATATTTTAGATGGAAATCCTTTATTGATGCGAATGGCCTGCCTTTTACTTGCGATAAAACAGTATCCCAAAAAAAATTTTTTGAGCCAGCAATTTTTAAATCAGGAAGATTTTATTAAATTTATTTATGATAATTATTTAAGTTTTTATGACATCAAAACATTAGAATTACTCAAATTGTTATCCTGCTATAATATTCCTGTAGAAGAGCGGTGTCTGAAAGCAGTTTTTACTGATGACTTAATCGTAGAACCTCTTGCCCAATTAAAACATGATTTGCTTGTACACGAAACGAGATCATCTCAAATAAAATTAAAGAGTATTTTTAAACATTATTGCTTTTCACAATTATCAGAGGTTGAAAAGAAAAAGTTTTTTTCTCTTTGTCTTTCTTATTTTAAAAATGAAGAGAATCATCTTAAACCTTTTGATGCACAAAAAGAAATTTTTTCTTGCTTGATGTATCTTGAAAAATACAAAGAAGCTGAAAGTACCCTCCTTGCTGTCTATCGTAAGCTTATAGAAGTTGGCGATCATGAAATTGTACTCGATATGATTGAAAACTTGTCCCAAAAAATTGATGATATGGATCTTCAATTAAAGATGGCTAGAATAGAAATTATCGAACTTCGCCGTGATAATGATAAAA
>JAHFAK010000017.1:23811-24989 GCA_023250585.1 Deltaproteobacteria bacterium | reverse complement strand
AAAGAACTTGGGCTTCCCATTACTGCTGCGCAAATCAAAGAATTAAAAAAATATGAAACAAAATTAAATCTGGATGTTGCCGAAGAATTTGAAAAAAAATTCAAGCACGACATCATGGCGCATATTCATGCATACGGAGCACAATGTAAAACTGCAGCCAAGATTATTCATCTGGGAGCAACCTCATGTTATATTACCGATAACGCTGATCTTCTTTTAATGAAAGAAGCATTTCTGCTCATACGAAAGAAACTCATTAACGTAATTGATAATCTAGCCAACTTTGCACTTCGTTATAAGAATGTTCCCTGCCTTGCCTATACGCATCTTCAACCTGCCCAACCAACAACGATAGGCAAAAGAGCATGTTCTTGGATTTATGATCTTATGTTGGATTTCAAAGAACTTGAAAATTGTATAGAGAATATTCCTTTTAGAAGTATCAAAGGAACAACAGGAACATACGCAAGTTTTCTAAAGCTTTTTAACAATGATTCGAAAAAAGTATTTACCTTGGAATCATTAATCACCAAGCGGATGGGTTTTAAAAATCATGTTCCTATTGCGGGCCAAACATATTCACGCAAAATTGATATAACGCTCTTTGTAATTCTTGCTCAAATCTCGACCTCAGCTGCAAAATTTGCTCAGGATATCCGTTTTTTGCAATCGCAAAACGAAGTGCACGAATATTTCTCAAAAGATCAAATTGGTTCAAGTGCAATGCCTTATAAACAAAATCCAATGAAATGCGAGCGCATAAATTCACTGGCCCGTTATGTAGGCATTATGCTTGTTAATCCCATTATGACTGCCCAAACACAATTTTTAGAACGAACACTGGATGATTCAGCCAATCGTCGAATAGTATTATCAGAAGGTTTTCTCCTTACCGATGCAATACTCGAATTGTATTTGTCTGTTTCGAGTAATCTAGTTGTTAATAAAGAAATTACACAAGAACGTCTTGAGAAATTTTTACCTATCTTTGCTTCTGAAAATATTTTGATGGAAGCAGTAAAAAAAGGCGGCAATCGCCAGGAACTTCATAATAAACTTCGCGAACTCACGTTGCAAACAAAAACCAATCCAAACTTCAAGCTGACCCAAGCTTTGAAAGAAGAACATCTCTTTGAAAAGATTGCAGACCGCGTAGATGCTCTGATTGATCCTTCACA
>JAHFAK010000017.1:20488-23711 GCA_023250585.1 Deltaproteobacteria bacterium | reverse complement strand
AATAAATTATTATTGGAAATTTATCTTTATGAAACACTCAATCAAATTGCCCTTAATTCTCAAGGCATTCAAATATATTTCAAAGACTTACTGAAATTAAATAAAGATTTGGCTCTAACCTTAGATCTCGTTTCACCAAAAGTTATTGAAGAGTTTGAAGTCTATAAACGTAAGGTATTTTCAAGTGATTCTCTTCTTAAATTAAACTTTAAAATTATTCCAAAAGATGCAAAAGTTTTTATTAATACTTCATTAACTACATTCAATAAAGATATATTCGTTTCGCTGATCCCTGGAGACCATTATATCGTTGTAAAAAAAGATGGTTATCTTGGATATGCAGAAACTATAACACTTGACCAGGATAAAACAGCAGAAATAAATCTTCCTAAGATGAATAATGCGACGTTTATAGGTCCTCCTAAAGACTTTCCTCAAAACGATATCATTGATTACTTTAAAGCTCTTGAAAAAGAGAACAAAACAATTATCAATGAAGTATTATTAGTTAATCTTGAATATACGAATAAACGCTATCAGCTTGTTACCAAAGTTATCAAACTTGATGAATCAAAAATACTCGATACTAAAGTTTCGGAAATAGGCATTGATTTGAAATTACCGAATGAACACATAAAAAGTCACATGCTTTCTCTCTACCCAATGCCAGTCAAAGAAGAACCAAAAGTTCAAACTACTGTCGTTCCCCTCCCTGCTCCTGCAGCAGTACCTGAACAAAAAGGAGAAGCTCAAAAACCGGGAGTTGAAATTCAATCAGATAATAAGACGGCAACTACACCACAAGCGCAGTCAACAACAAAAGCTGGGCAATAGTATTTTATTCTAATTCATTTATTTTAGAAATATCGGAGTATTTGATTTCGTTTGTTTCTGAATCAACATATAAATTAAGACTGAACGTCGAAAAGACTCCATCATCATCTAAATCACCATGAGCAGATATAATAGCTTCGCTAAATGTCCCTTCTCCTTTAGCTTTGGCTTCATAGGAATAATACACCGGGCCATTCGGCAAAAAGCCCAATTCATTCCATGCTTCATTAACGATGAATTCTTTCTTCATTGAAGAAGGCATTGATGGCGAAGGAGTACAAGCAAGAAATGAGGATGGCAACTCTTTGCCACTTTCATCGGTACGAAGTCTTTTAAAATACGCAATTTCTAAATCAGCAATTTTTTTAATGTTAAGTTGTGCTTCAGCAGACTTAACTTTTTTCAAGTAATTTAAAAACGGAGGGACAAAAAGCGCGGAAATAATTCCAATGAGCGCCACAAAAATCATTAACTCAATAAGAGTAAAAGCATTTTTATTTTTTCTCATGCGGCTCATATGCCTAAAATTTCTCAAATAGAAGCGATGATTGTCAATCATTAATTTTCAAAATTTTCCGGGCTTGCAGTATATCTTGCAGAATTTGGCTCTTAAGAGCATCCTGATTTTGAAATATCATTTCATCTCTTATTCGCTCAATAAAATGGACTCTTATTTTTTTGTCATAAATCGTCTGACTAAAATTAAAAAAATGAACTTCGAGTAATGGTTTCTGATCTCGTATCATAATATTAGCCACGCCATTATATTTTTTACCTTCATACTCGATGGTAACGGCATAAACTCCATCTTTTGGTATAATAAAAGAATCACCGTTAATATTCGCAGTAGGCACGTGAATTTTTCTACCAACAGCTTTTCCTGTCACTACTAATCCATGTATAGAATATGCTCTACCCAAATAGTCAGCTGCTTCTAACACTTTTCCCTGTTCCAAAAATTTACGGATTGCCGAGCTACTTACTCGGTTCCCATCATCATTATTATACAAGGGTCCGATTGGTTCATAGTCAATATGCGATAAGCGCGTTAAGGCTTCTAAAACTTTCACATCTCCTTCTCTATTTTTACCAAATCGAAAATTGGTACCCGTATAGATTTTTTTCGGGTGTATTTTTTCAACAATAATATTGTTAAAGAATGTCTGGGTGTCCATATCTGCAAGTATTTGAGTAAATTTTTCAACAATGATAATATCAACTCCTGCTCTTTCTAAAAGCTGTATTTTTTCATCGAGAGGAGTAAGCAAATGTTCTATTTCTTTTTTGAAAAAAGCTTGCGGGTGAGGATCAAACGTATAAGCTGCAATAGATCCTCCATGACTATTCTTCTCAATAATCATTCGTTCCAAAATTTTTTTATGCCCTCTATGAACTCCATCAAAATTACCAATAGTAAGTAAAAGATCGTTGAATTTAATTTTTTGTTGTGTTCCGTAAATTACCATAAGCTGACTGTCAGCTTATGAGCTTTGACTTATGAAATCAAGATAAGGTATAGATATCTTATGAAATATATTTCTCCTCGAAAACCAGATTACTTAAAAATAAGTCTGCCGACTGACGAAAATTATTTTTCAATCAATAAAGTTTTGAAAGATTCAAATATCAATACCGTATGTACTCATGCAAAATGCCCAAATATTTTTGAATGCTGGTCAAAAAGACATCTAACATTCATGATTCTTGGAAGCCATTGTACACGTCGTTGTGCTTTTTGTTCTGTGGAAACAAAAAAGCCGCATGAAGTAAGTGAAGTTGATGAAAGAGAATTAGATACAATTCCCGAGCTCGTCGCGAAGCTTGAACTCAACCATGTAGTAATCACATCGGTTACTCGAGATGATCTTCCTGATGAAGGCGCAAGCCATTTTGTAAAGCTCGTAGAACGCATTAGAGCTAAAGCGCCAAGGGTTACCATTGAATTATTAATTCCTGATTTTAAACCACCTGCTTTGCAACGTATTATTGAACTAAAACCAACCGTACTTGCTCATAACATGGAAACTGTTTCTCGATTATACAAAAAGATACGTCCTCGAGCACGCTATAACTATTCTTTAGAACTCTTGCACTCTATTAAAAAACAAAATTCTCACATACTTTCCAAAGCTGGATTTATGCTAGGAATTGGAGAAAGAGAAGAAGAAGTTCATACTCTTCTTCAAGATATTCATGCATCAAATATTGATATTGTTACCATCGGTCAATACTTACAACCCACGTTACAGAACGCGCCGGTAACCCGTTATTATAAACCAGAAGAATTTCTTGCATTTAAAAATTATGCCCATTCGATTGGCATTAAAAATGTTGAATCCGGCCCCTTTGTTCGTAGCTCATACTATTCTGAGCATACATTGCAAAATAT
>JAHFAK010000017.1:17990-20388 GCA_023250585.1 Deltaproteobacteria bacterium | reverse complement strand
TTATGAATAAACAGTTTTTAAAGTTTTATCTCAATACCTTCGATTATCTTATCAATCTCCTTCATATCGAAGAAACGAATTTTCGCAATAATGCTCATATAAGAGCACGCTATGCAGAATTACTCTCAAGCGAATTAGGACTATCAGATAGCCAAATGAACGAAGTTATTCTGGCAGCTTACTTTCAGCAGTTTGGAATACTTCTAGCGCACATGAAAGAAAAAAATTCTGGTGATAATTTTACCGAAGCTTCAGAGCTTCTCGAAGAGTTTATCAAAAAAATTAATCCGCCATTTGATATTATGAGTATACTCGCTCACATCAACGAACACTATGATGGGAGCGGTCCTCTTGGCTTACAAAAAGATCAGATTCCGATCGGTGCTCGCGTAGTTGCCTTAATTAACTATTTCCAATATCAAACTCACAGCGAAGAAGAGATTCAGGTTATTAAAAAGGAACGCGCGCTACGAAAAATTGCAACGAAGTCTGGAATAATTTTTGATCCGCGTATTGTTGAAGCATTTGTTGAGGTACTCAAAAAAGAACACACTGATACGAAAGAAAAATTAAATGCTATCAGACACAGTTTTCATATTTTAATTGCTTCACCACATGCATATATTACAAGCCTTATTAAACTTCGGCTTCTCAAGGACGGTTTTAATGTTATCCTGATTGAAGATCCTGCGGATATTAAAGCAATCCTTACTCATGAGAGCTATGATCTCGTTATCCTGAATCAAGAGTTTGGTATAAATCTTCCCGAAAACTTCTTAAATGCTACTCCCTATCTTCTGTATACAACTCATGAGAATAATGTATCATCACCATATGCTCAAAATGCTTTAAAAATATATTCTTATCCTTTTTCGATTCATGATTTTTCTAAGGACGTTCAAGAATTTGTCAAAAAATATTCTAAGACATCTGACCGATACAAAGAGACAGCAGGATTTTTTGAGCGTGCGGGAAGTTTTTATAAAGCAGCTGAAATTTATCGAGAACTTGGAGATTATCAAAGTGCCGCTCATATGTATGAAAAAGCAAATGACTTCAATCTCGCCGCACACATGTATCTTGCGATCGATGATATAGCTTCCTGTGCACAATCGTATGAAAAGGCAAAAAAGTTTGAACTTGCAGCAAAATATTACGGACAAATCGGTAATATTCTCAAACAAAATGAAATGTTTGAAAAACTCTATAAATACTATGCGCTCGGGAAAAATTATTTTCGTAATAACAAATTGGATGAAGCTATTATCGTGCTTCAAAAAGCTGATATTACGACTCCAGAGTATAAAAAAGCATGTCACCTTCTGGGAAAAATATTCATGGCCCAGAAGCGATTCTCCATGGCAATTAAGAGTCTTGAAAAAGCAATCAGCGGAGAAAATATCAACAAAAAAAATTGCAAGTCATATTACTTACTCGGCAGAAATTATGAAATAGAAAATTTACTCGAAGAAGCACTCAGCGTTTATGAAAAAATACTTGGAGAACAATTTGATTATCTCGATGTGCTCAGTCGTGTTGACACGATAAAGAAAAGAATCGAAGAACAAAAAGAGGCTGAAGAAAAAGCAAAAGAAGCCGCTCGTTTTATTATTCCATCACACATTGAATCTGAAAAAAAATCTCGTTATACAAAAATTAAAGAAATTGGCCACGGTGGCATGGGTACTGTCTACAAAGCTCTTGATACGGTACTCGATAGAACCGTTGCGCTCAAAGTTCTTGCGGCTAATTTACAAAAAGATCAAAAAGTCGTTGAAACATTTATTCGCGAAGCAAAGTCAGCTGCAAAACTCAATCATATCAACATCGTCACCGTTTACGATGCAGGTATTCAAGAAGGAAGCTACTACATTGCAATGGAACTCATCGATGGAGCAACAATTCGCGAAATTCTCAAAAATCGACGCCTTTCAATTGGATCGGTTATTGGACTTTTAAAACAAATCACACGAGGTCTTGAATATGCTCATCAAAATTCTATTATTCACCGTGATCTCACAACAAATAACATTATGCTGACAACGAACAAAATTGTTAAAATCATGGACTTCGGACTTGCTCGCGTCATTAAACATTTAATGAGTGAGCAATCAATTATTGGCGGAACCCCATCATTTATGTCGCCTGAACAAGTCGAAGGCGATCCCATTGATCATCGATCAGATATCTACACGCTCGGTGTTTCAATATTCGAAATGTCAACAGGTGAAGTTCCATTCCAAAAAGGTGATTTAGGCTATCATCATATTCATACACCCCCACGAGAACCGAAATCTCTTAATCCCAAAATACCTAATTTTTTAAATGACCTCATTCTTAGATGTCTTGAAAAAAATCCTTCTGCGAGATTTCAATCAGTTGGAGAAATTATTGAGCT
>JAHFAK010000017.1:0-17890 GCA_023250585.1 Deltaproteobacteria bacterium | reverse complement strand
GTTTCCCCCGGCGTGGCTTTACGTAATGGATTCGTATTTTCTTGAGTAGCTTTTATATTTTTGAACAGCTCAATATTTTTCTCGTGAATATTTTTGAAAAATTCATCGGGATCATCAAGCCTTAAAGCATTCTTTAAAACAATATCCATATGATCAGCTAAAATAATTTCTAATTCTTTTAAAACTTTTTCAGGAATATCGTTTAAATCTTTTTCATTTTCTTTTGGAATAATAATCTTTTTTATTCCACCTCGATGAGCGGCAAGGATTTTTTCTTTAAGTCCACCAATCGGCATTACATGACCACGAAGAGAAATTTCACCCGTCATTGCTACATCACGTTTTACGGGAGTATTCAGTATTGCTGAAATAAGGGATGTTGCCATGGTAATTCCGGCGGATGGGCCATCTTTGGGAATTGCACCTTCAGGGACATGAATATGAATGTCTATATTTTGATAAAAATCTCCCGGCAAACCGAGTTGAGCAACCTTAGTTCGAACATAGCTAATAGCTGCTTGCGCGGATTCTTGCATAACATCACCAAGTCGGCCAGTAATTGTTAACTTCCCTTTTCCAGGCATAAGCGCTACTTCAGTAACTAAGAGTTCTCCTCCAACTTCAGTCCATGCAAGTCCTGTAGTTATACCTATTTGGTCTTTTTCTTCAATAACTCCATGACGGAATTTTGGGACACCTAAATAATTTTGCACATTTTTATCGGTAATCGTGACCGCATGTTCTCGCCCTTCTTTTAAAACTTCAATTGCAACTTTTCTACAAATAGTAGCAATCTGACGTTCTAAATTTCGCACCCCCGATTCACGTGTATATTTTTGAAGTACAACTTTCAAAGCGCTATCAGTAAAAGTAATATTTTTTTTCATTAACCCATTTTCTTCTACTTCTTTTCTAATAAGATAATTTTCAGCAATTTTTACTTTCTCAAGTTCCGTGTAACCAGATATTTCAATGATTTCCATTCGATCTTGCAATGGTCGTGGAATGGTATGCAGAGTATTTGCGGTTGTAATAAACATAATGCGTGAAAGATCGTAATCACAATCAAGATAATGGTCATTGAAAGAGAAATTTTGTTCAGGATCAAGAACTTCAAGAAGTGCGCTTGATGGATCGCCTCTAAAATCAGTCGACAGCTTATCAACTTCATCAAGTAAAAATACTGGATTTGATGAACCAACTTTTTTGATAGATTGAATAATTTTTCCTGGCAGAGCTCCAATATAGGTCCTTCTATGACCACGAATCTCTGCCTCATCACGAACGCCACCCAATGAAAGTCTAATAAACTTTCTGCCCGTAGCGCGCGCAATCGACATTCCCAGCGATGTTTTACCAACTCCTGGAGGACCAACAAAACATAAGATTGGCCCGCGCATTTTTTCTGAAAGTGCACGTACAGCCAAATATTCGAGAATTCGTTCTTTTGGCTTCTTTAGTCCATAGTGATCTTCTTCTAAAATTTTTTCTGCTTCTTTAATGTCGAGTTTTTCTTCGGTATACTCATTCCATGGAAGCGATAAGATCCAATCAATATAATTACGTGAAACTGTTCCTTCAGCGCTCATTGGGGACATACCTTTTAATTTCTTTAATTCTTTTTCTGCCTTACTCCTTGCCTCTTTGGAAAGTTTTTTTGATACAATTTTTTCTTCAAGTTCCTGCATTTCAGTTTTAAAATCATCTTGAGTGCCAAGCTCTTTTTGAATTGCCTGCATCTGTTCATTTAAATAATACTCTTTTTGTGTTTTCTCCATCTGCTTTTTCACGCGTGATTTAATCTTGCGTTCGAGTTGAAGTACATCAATTTCAGCAATCATTAAGCTATGAATTTTTAAAAGACGTTTAATGGGATCAGCAATCTCAAGAATTTCTTGGCGTTCTGCTAATTTTAAATTGAGATGAGCAACAATAGTGTCAGAAAGGCGAGAAGGATCTTCGATTGAAGCTACACTCATGAGCATTTCAGGAGGAATTTTGCGATTGAGTTTAATATAGGTTTCAAATGTGCTGTGAACCGTACGCATCAACTCATCAAGATCTTCCACTTCCCGATATGTTTCATTAATTTCTTCAATTTCTACTAAAAAATAATCTTCCGCTGTAAGAAACTTTTTAACTTTTGCGCGCTTTCGTCCTTCCACTAAAACTTTTACGGTATTATCCGGAAGGCGCAGCATCTGAATTATGGTAGCAAGTGTCCCACATCGATATATATCAGGTTCTTCTGGATCATTTGTTTTTGCATTTTTTTGGCTGCACAAAAGAATATCCTTTTCTTTTTTCATTGCCTCTTCTAAGGCGCTAATAGATTTTTCGCGCCCTACAAAAAGAGGCACAACCATATAGGGAAATACAACGACATCGCGTAATGGTAAAAGAGGCACTTGTTTTCGGCTTTTAGTAGCTACTTCATGAGACATATATATCCTTTCTTTTATGTACCAACTCAGTTAATGGTGGAGTTAGGGAGTACTCTTTTATTCACCAGGTATAAGACTATCATATACTATTATGTGCTCATCTTTTATTAAAAATCAACTCACTATTAATTTATATGTAATTTCAATATGTTAGCATTTTAAATAATAGTTGACTTATTAAAGCAACTACTTATATATACTTAAAGGACTTGAGAAAACTATGAATATTACCCTAAAAACCGAATATGCGCTTCTAGCCCTCTATGAAGTTTTCATGAATAATAACAATAACAAGCCTGTTTCTCGTCGTCAAATTGTCGAACATTATAATATTTCTGAGCATTTTTTGGAAAAAATCCTTATTGAACTCCAAAAAAAAGAGCTCATTCGCAGTGTTCGTGGTCCAGGTGGTGGATTTATATCAAATAAAAAACCTGATGAAATAACATTATGGGACATCTTTACTGCAGTTGACTTTCCTGACTACAGTGAGCATAGATGCTACCCAAAATCAACGAATGGATGTACTATTCGCGATAAATGTCATGTGAAAAACATTTGGTTTCGCTTTGGTAAAAGCATGAAAGATAGTATGTCTGCTATAACGCTTTCAGAGCTTACTAAAGATGAGAATTTTATGGAGCATACTGTATGAAGGCATTAAATAAAAAAGAACCTACGTCTGAATCCAATCTTATACATGAAATCACCAATCGTAAATATAAGTACGGTTTTGAAACAAAAATCGATATGGAAATTGCGCCTAAAGGGCTTAATGAAGATGTCATCCGATTTATTTCATCTAAAAAAAACGAGCCTGAGTTTCTTCTCGAATGGAGGCTCAAAGCGTATGAACATTGGAAAACAATGCAATTTCCTGAGTGGCCAAATTTAAAAATTGCACCGATTGATTTTCAAGATATCATTTATTATGCCGCTCCAAAAAAGAAAAATAAATTAAACAGCCTAGAAGAAGTTGATAAAGAGCTCCTTGAAACATTTGATAAGCTTGGCCTTCCACTCCTTGAGCAAAAACGTCTTGCCGGAGTAGCTGTTGACGCAGTTTTTGACAGTGTTTCGGTAGCAACTACGTTTCAAAAAGAACTCGCAAAAGCTGGTGTTATTTTTTGTTCTATGAGTGAAGCAGTTCATAATCATCCCGAGCTTATACAGAAATATTTAGGCTCAGTTGTACCCTATCAAGATAATTTCTTTGCTGCTCTCAATTCAGCAGTTTTTAGTGATGGAACGTTTTGTTACATTCCTAAAGGGGTAAAGTGTCCTTTGGAGTTATCGAGCTATTTTAGAATTAACACCGCAAATACCGGACAATTTGAACGCACATTAATTATTGCCGAAGAAGCAAGTACCGTGAGCTATCTTGAAGGTTGTACTGCTCCTATGCGCGATGAAAATCAGCTCCACGCAGCCGTTGTGGAACTCATAGCTTTCGATAATGCATATATTAAATACTCTACTATCCAAAATTGGTATCCCGGTGATAAAACAGGTAAAGGTGGTATCTATAATTTTGTTACTAAACGCGGAATTTGCAAAGGCAATAATTCTCATATTTCGTGGACACAAGTTGAAACAGGATCTGCTATTACCTGGAAATATCCAAGTTGTATTTTAAAAGGTGATAACTCAGTCGGAGAATTTTATTCTGTCGCTGTAACACATAATTTTCAACAAGCTGATACCGGGACTAAGATGATTCACGTTGGAAAAAATACACGCAGCACAATTATCTCAAAAGGTATTTCAACCGATCATGGAAATAATTCATATAGAGGCCTCGTCAAGATATTGAAGAAAGCAGAAAATTCTCGAAATTTTTCACAATGTGATTCACTTCTCATTGGAAATCAATGTGGGGCACATACATTTCCGTATATAGAAGTCGCAAATAATTCGAGTACGATAGAACATGAAGCAACGACATCAAAAGTGGGAGAAGACCAACTCTTCTATTTACAACAGAGAGGTCTCTCACGTGAAGACGCAGTGAATATGATTATTAATGGATTTTGCAAAGAGGTGTTTAAAGAATTGCCCATGGAATTTTCCGTAGAAGCACAACGCCTCCTCGCAATTCAATTGGAAGGGAGCGTAGGATAATGCTAGTGATAGAAAATTTACATACACGAGTTGAGGGCAAAGATATTCTCAAAGGAATCACGTTATCGATTAAACCTGGTGAAGTCCATGCCATCATGGGTCCTAATGGATCAGGAAAAAGCACACTTGCCCAAGTTATTGCGGGAAGAGAACATTATGAAATTACGCAAGGAGATATTACATACAAAGGTAAAAGCATTATTAATGATAAACCAGAAATGCGCGCCCGTAATGGAATATTTGTAGCATTTCAATACCCCGTTGAAATCCCCGGTGTTAATAACGCGGCATTTTTACGTACTGCTGTAAATGCGATCAGAAAACATCAAGGCAAAGAAGAAATAGATGCATTTGATTTCTCCGAAACATTAAAAACACACATGAAAAAAATAAAAATGAATCCCGAAATGACTTCGCGATCCGTCAATGAAGGATTTTCTGGAGGAGAAAAAAAACGCAATGAAATTCTCCAAATGATGCTTCTTGACCCTACACTCGTAATTCTTGATGAAACCGATTCTGGACTCGACATTGATGCTTTAAGAATCATTGCTGAAGGAGTAAATAGTTTTAAAAATTCTCAAAAAGCAATTTTAATTATTACGCACTATCAACGACTTCTTGATTATATTCAGCCTGATTTTATTCATGTACTTGCGGGTGGAAAAATTCTCAAATCCGGAGGAAAAGAATTAGCCTTTGAACTTGAAGAAAAAGGATACGATTGGACCACATAGGAGACGAACATGAGCTTTCTTGAGAATTTTAATACACTTGAAAAAGAACGATGGGGAAAAAATCCTGAGTGGATACGTTCATTCAGAAAAACTGCTTTAGAAGAATTTGAACGCATAGGGCTTCCAACAAAAAAATCTGAAGAATGGAAATACACCGATATAACTGAAGTAAATCCTTTTATCGATCTTGTGCCCCTTTCCTCTTCTCCTGCTTTTCTTGATAAAACGACTGATGCATTATTGAAACTTCCTTCCTGCCATCGCTTAGTTTTTGTTAATGGACTTTTTTCTCCGAATCTTTCAACTCCTCTCTCAAAAAATGGAATTGAAATAGAGAGTCTTGAAAAAGCGCTTCGAGAAAACAATTCGATACTTAAACAATATCTCGGCAATACTCTCACGAGCAAAAATAATAGTTTTGCCTCTCTCAACAGTGCTTTTACTGAACAAGGAACATTTATCTACATTCCTAAAAAAACGGTGATTAATGAAGTAATTTACATTGTATATCTCAGTACTCATACAAAAGAATATGTGCACTATCCGCGAAATCTTATCGTACTAGATACCGACGCTCAGGTAAAAATCATTGAAGATTATACACATACGACTGAGAATAAATATTTTACCAATACATTAACGCATATTCATGTACAAGCTCGTGCATCCTGTGAGCACTACAAAATTGAACGAGAAAATAATAATGCTCTTCATATTGCAACGGTTGAAATAGACCAACAAGAATATTCATCCTTTACTTCTCATTCATTTTCTTTTGGAGCAAAGCTCACGCGAAATACTATGACCTCGAGACTCAATGGGAAAGGCGCCCAGTGCACTTTTTTGGGATTTTATATGGGGAGTGATGAACAGCATATAGATAATCACACAATGATTGTTCATGAAAAAGAAGAATGCACAAGCACTGAACATTATCATGGAATTCTCGACGATAAAGCCCACGGAGTTTTTAATGGAAAAATCTACGTGGCTCAGCATGCTCAAAAGACAAATTCCGAACAAACCAATCGCACACTTTTACTCTCAAATGATGCGCGCATGGATACAAAACCACAACTCGAAATTTTTGCTGATGATGTAAAATGCACCCATGGTGCAACTGTTGGAAAACTTGATGAAACGAGCCTTTATTATCTTCGCTCACGTGGCATCGCAGAAGAAGAAGCAAAAAAGATTCTCACACGTGCATTTGCAGAAAATCTTACCTCAAAAATAACGATAGAGCCATTGAAAGAACACATTACAACATTAGTAAAAAACAAGTTACATAAAGAGTAAGGAATATTATATGCAGCAATTAGAAAATAGAGACAATGAATCTGAATATTCACTAACCCCGCATGTCATTAGAAATGACTTTCCCGTGTTTCGTCAACGCATCCATGGAAAACCTTTTATTTATCTGGATAATGCTGCTTCAACGCAAAATCCTACTTCGGTTATTGAAAGAGTAAAAAAATATTATGAAGAAGAACACTCAAATGTTCATCGAGGAGTGCATACATTAAGTCAGCGAGCAACGGAAAGCTTTGAAAAAAGTCGTGAAGTTGTGCGTTCATTTCTCAATGCAAAAAGTACAAAAGAAATTATTTTTGTTCGTGGCACGACCGAAGCTATTAATCTTGTAGCAAAAACATATGGAAAACAAATCCTCTCTGCTGGCGATGAAATTCTTATTTCAGGGCTTGAACATCATTCAAATATTGTTCCATGGCAAATTCTCTGTAATGAAACGGGCGCTCGTCTTAAAGTTATTCCCATTAATAAAAAAGGCGAATTGATTCTTGATGAATTACCGAAATTACTGACGAACCGAACTCGACTGCTGGCAGTTGTTCATATTTCAAATGCTTTAGGAACAATCAATCCCATTGAATATCTGATCAAAGAAGCGCATAAAAAAGGTATTCCAGTTCTTGTCGATGGAGCGCAGTCAGCTCCTCATATTCCCATTGATGTACAAAAACTTGATTGTGATTTCTTTGCTTTCTCGGGGCATAAATTATATGGACCAACGGGCATTGGTATTTTGTATGCAAAAGAACATCTTCTTGAATCAATGCCTCCATTTCAAGGTGGCGGAGATATGATTAAATCGGTTACCTTTGAAAAAACAATCTACAATGATTTACCATTTAAATTTGAAGCAGGTACTCCAAATGTTTCAGGAGCCATTGGACTAGCCGAAGCAATTAACTATATTACTCGTATAGGTATGGATACTATCGCCGTATTTGAAAAAACTCTTGTACATTACGCGACTAAGCGTTTACTTGAATGCAATGATGTACGAATCATTGGCGAGAGTAAAGAAAAAGGCGGAGTTATCTCTTTTCTGGTCGGTGATGTTCATCCTCATGATATCGGAACAATTCTTGATGAGGAAGGGATTGCCGTTCGAACAGGACATCATTGTGCCCAACCAGTTATGCAATTCTTTGGTATCCCAGCAACTGCTCGAGTTTCATTTGGAATTTATAATACGAAAGAAGATGTAGATCATCTGATCGAAGGTCTTAAGAAAATTAAAAAGGTATTCAACTAATGGAAAAACTTTCAGAACTCTATCAAGAAATTATTTTAGATCATAATAAAAATCCGAAAAATTTCAAAAGACTTGAACATCCAACTCACACGGCGGAAGGATACAATCCACTATGTGGCGATCATTATATTTTAGATTTATATGTAGAAAACGGAAAAATTATCGATATAGGTTTTTCTGGCAAAGGCTGTGCAATTTCAAAATCATCAGCATCTCTTATGACCTCATGTATTAAAGGCGATTCAATTGAAGAAGCAAAAAATCTTTTTGAACAATTTCGACTCATGTTAAAAGAAGAAAATATTTCTGGATTCATCGGAAAAAAGGCTAAAATTACTGTTCTTCGTGGGGTGAAAGCATTTCCTACCCGTATTAAATGTGCAACCCTTATTTGGCATACTTTAAAATCGGCCCTTGAAGGAAATACGAAAACTACGACTGAGTAATAGCTAATTTCGTTGGTCATGTGAGAGGGATTTTTTGTTAAGATTACGCATACCATGTATGAATGTCAGAATATAGACTATTTCTTTGGTAATTTGATAAATTAAACGATAATTACCAATAAAAAGCTCTCGGAAATAAGGATTATTGACTTCAGGAACAATACGACCGCGTTCTGCAAAATGTTCTAATGATCTAGCTGCTTCCTTAATCTCACGTACAAATGATGCTGCATAATACGGTGAATCTTCTGCTATATAACGAGCTATGTTTTCTAAATCAATCCAAGCACTCTCAGTCCACATTATTTTCCAAGCCATCGAGACATCCTTTTTTCAATTTCTTCTTGATCGATCACTCGTCCTTCTTGTAGATCTTGTAATCCATCTTCTATTTTTTCTCTCACATAGATGTGATACTGAATATCTTCTAAGGTAGCATCATCTGAAACTTCTTGTAAAATCTCTTGAACTTGCTGTTTAGCATTACTCATAACACCTCCAAAAAATAATCTTTTTTATTGCTCTTGTGCTTTCTCATTTAAGGTTTTCCCGCTTTATTTGTCAAACGATATTGCGATTATAAAATGGAGCCCTACGAAAAATCCCATGGTATTCTGCGAAGGCGGATAAAAAAAGACCTCTTTTACCGTGGAAAAGCGGCAGCGTTACCACCATCGACTGGAATAACGGCGCCCGTGGTTTTACGAGCACGTGCTAAATACACAAATGCTTCAGCCACATCTTCGGCATATACTTCTTCGGCGACTAAATTTCCCGAAAGATATTCATTCACACTTATACCACGAGAAGCTGCTCGGTTTTCCAATAAATTGTCTGAATAAAGTCGAGTGCGAACACGATCTGCATTCACCGCATTTGAGCGTATACCATATGTACCGAGTTCGACTGCATATTGGCGCATAAGACCAATGACTCCTACTTTTGGTAATGTATAAGGGCCAAAATCTGGACCTGGATTAAAAGCACTTTTGGAAGCATTAAAGAGTAACGTTCCGCCAATGTTTTGTCGTTTCATAATTTTGACTGCAGCTTGCGCTACGTTTTGATGAGCAAAGAAATTAACTTCAAAACTTTTACGTAATAGTTCATCGGTGCACTCAGCAATTGGGGATGTTGGAGCAAAGCCCGCGTTTGAAATAACGATATCCACTCCGCCAAATTCAAGCGAACACTGGATAAAACTTTCTTCGACTGCTTTTTTCTGAGTTACATCACACCGTAAACCTTTGGTGCAATTTTTAAGATCCGGATGTTTTAAAGCTTCTTGTAAAAAATTTTCATTACTATCGGTTAGATACAGATGCGCACCAAGGCGTGCAAAAGCAATTGCCGTTGCCAAACCTATTCCTGACGCAGCACCTGAAATCCATACTATTTTACGACTGAATGCTTTTTCTGCGCTTTTACCTAATTTAGCTTGTTCTAAAGACCAATATTCCATATCGAAAATATCTTTTTCAGGAAGAGCTTGATAGGTTCCAACGCTCAGAGCTTTTTGAATGACATCAATTGTATGTTCATAAATGTCAAGAGCAATGGTTACTTCTTTACGCGTAGGAGCAAACGCAAAACATCCCATCCCAGGGACTAAAAAAATTCGAGGCAGAGGATCCAACATTTTTTTTATCACTCCTTGTTTTTCACATTGCCTCAAAAAATAATTTCTATAGTTACTTTGAAAATTTTCAATAGATTTCTTCACTTCAGAAGGAAAAGTATCGACGTTAGTAAGCGCTTCATGTGCAATAAGAACAGGTTTTGGTTTTGTCCGAATAACATGATCAGGCGTAGCTGGGCCGATTTGAGAAAATTCAAGCACCTCGCGACTATTGACAAAATCTAAAATGTGGGAAGACGAACGAAAACCACAGAGCATTCTTTGCAAAGGATCTTGCGCTGGCTGTGTTTTCTTTTTTGTTTCGTCAGAGAGTGTATTCGCACCGCGAAGAATATTCATAACATTCATAACTTCGGACTGATCATATGAAGTATTTTTAATTACTGTATGATATGAAAATGACGGTTTTGAATCGAGCCATTTTTCTGCTTCTCCAACCCAATAAACCATTCGATTATATGATTCTTCTGCTGTCGCCCCAAAAGTAAAAATACCATGTTTAAGTAGAACTAAACCCTCTACTTCAGGATTCTTTTCATACATAGTAGCTGCTAATTTTGCCAACGCAAAACCAGGCATTATGTAAGGCACTATTCCAAGTTTTGTTTGAGCCCAATCACGTACTTTCTGTTCGCCATCGACTTGATTCGTAATAGCCAATACAGCATCGGCATGGGTGTGGTCGATAAATTTATGCGGTAAAAAAGCATGCAGTAAAGTTTCCACGGAAGGATTAGGACTTGAACTATCGAGTAAATGAATTCGTAACTGATTGACCATTTCTTCATCTGAAAGTTTATCTAATTTTCTTAACTGGGTAAGTTTCGCAAGTTCAATTGCTGGATGCCCAGCGGGTTCGATAGTACTTAAGTCCCAACCTGAACCTTTCATGTAGATTACTTCGATAGATTCTCCACTCAGATCTCGCACCCTACTTTTAACGGAAGTATTTCCACCTCCATGTAAAACTAACGTGCTATCTTGGCCAATGAGACGAGCACTATAGGTACGAAGTGCAACATCCTCTCCATATTTTTTGTAACGCTCAATAAAATCTAGTACGTCAGCACTCTTCCATAGGTTTTTCATAATGATACGAATATAAAGAGCCTGAAGTACAAAAGCAACTTTTTTAAAACACTCTTGCCTTTACCGTATGTTTACTTTATTAATGTTCACGTGCAGATAATCGGTGGCACATTGAAAAAACGACGACTTTTGACGCCAAAAGATACTCGTATACGTCCGATCTCAAGTAAACTTCAAGCAGCGATTTTTGATTTTTCATTTATGCAAGTTCATATTCATAATGCTCAGGTCCTAGACTTATTTTCAGGAACAGGAGTTTTAGGTCTTGAAGCATTAAGCAGAGGAGCAGCCTATACTATTTTTGTTGACTCCGATGCTTTACTTACCAAACATAATATTCAAAAATGTGGATGTGCTATTAAAACTCAGGTCATTGAAAAAAATTGGGAAGAAGCTATACAGCTTTTATATAAACAAAAAAAAGTGTTTTCTCTTATTTTTATTGATCCTCCGTATGACTTCGAAAATTATGCACAGATAATCGAAGCAATTGAAGAAAAGGAATTACTTGAAACCCATGGATTTATTTGTATAAAACATTGGACAAAGAATATGATGAAAGACGAATATCAAACAGTATCAATAAAACGACACAAAAAATATGGCTCTACTGCTTTAACATTTTATACAAAGAAAGGTTCTGTATGAAACTCTCAGAAAAATTAGAACGAATTGCCCCATCAATGACGATTGCATTGTTTGAAAAAGCAAACAATATGATCCGTGCTGGTAAAGATGTCATAGACTTTGGTGTCGGTGAACCTGATTTTGATACACCTCATAATATCAAAGAAGCAGCTATTAAAGCAATTAAAGATGGTCATACAAAATATACGCCGGCGCATGGAATTATTGAACTACGACAAGCAATTTGCAAAAAAATACATCGCGAAAATAAACTCGACTATACCCCCGATGAAGTTATTGTTAGTTGTGGAGCGAAGCATTCGCTCTACAATGCATTCCAAGCAATTCTCAACAAAAATGATGAAGTCATTATCCCAACTCCGTATTGGGTTAGCTATCCTGACATGGTAAAACTCGCCGATGGATTTCCTCGTCTTCTTGAAACAAAAATGGAAGATAATTTTCAAATTAATATCGACAATTTAAAAAAAGTATTTACAAAAAACACAAAGGCTATTGTACTTAATAGCCCATCCAACCCTAGTGGAGCTCTTTATACTGAAGAAACTCTTAAGGAGCTTGCCGCATTCTTAGTAGATAAAGAAATAGTTATTATAACCGATGATATTTACGAACATATTATTTTTGATAATAAAAAGTTTATTAATATTTTAAATACCGAACCGAAGTTGAAAGATCGTACCCTGATTATAAATGGTGTCTCAAAAGCATATGCCATGACAGGATGGCGTATTGGATACACGCTTGGCTCACAAAAAATCATTAAAAATATGTCAAAAATACAAGGGCAGTCTACGTCAGGACCAAATTCTATAGCTCAATGGGCATCCATAGAAGCCTTAAATAATACTGATGATAGTGTCCGCAAAATGTGTGAGGTGTTTGAAAGGCGGAGAAATCTCATATATAAGCTGCTCAAAGGTAATCAAAAGTTAAAGGTAAATAAACCCGAAGGTGCTTTCTATATATTTCCTGATGTTTCAGCATTTTTTAATGAAGAAATTAAAACGTCACTTACGCTATCGGAATACCTTCTCGAAAGTAATCACGTGAGCGTTGTTCCAGGTGAGGGTTTTGGAGCTCCTGGTAAAATTCGACTCTCCTATGCAATGAGTGACGAGATGATTAAAAAAGGTATTGAACGATTGCTCTCAGGTTTAGAAAAACTAAATAAATAAAGGAAAAGTATGCGATCAGATGGAAGACAACACAACGAACTGCGAGATATCAAGATTGAACCAAATTATCTTTTGCATCCGCATGGATCAGTATTAATCTGTTATGGAAATACCAAAGTCCTTTGTTCATGTTTTGCCGAGAATAGAGTACCACAGTTTCTGGTAAATTCAGGAGCGGGCTGGATTACTGCGGAATATAGCCTGCTTCCCGGTTCAACGACTGATCGAACAAAAAGAGAAGCTTCAACAGGCAAAGTTACTGGTCGAACTCATGAAATTCAGCGACTCATCGGTCGATCATTACGTACGGTCGTTGATCTCAAACAAATCGGAGAACGAACATTATGGATCGACTGTGATGTCATACAAGCCGACGGCGGTACTCGCACTGCAGCCATTACAGGCAGCTTTGTCGCCATGGTTCTTGCTTTGAAGAAACTCAAAAATAATGGAGATATTAAAAAGATTCCTCTCATACATTACGTTACAGCAGTTAGTTTAGGCATTAAAGAAAATCAGATGCTTCTTGATTTAAACTACGAAGAGGATTTTTCCTGCGATGTTGATATGAATATTGTTATGATGAGTAATGGTGAATTTATTGAAATCCAGGGAACCGGCGAAAAAAAAGGATTTTCAAAAGATATGTTTCTCGAAATGCTTGAACTGGGTAAAGCTGGAATTACTGAAATTCTTGCCTTACAAAAGGAAGTTATTCACACATTTGTTCCTGAGTTAACGACTCTATGAAGTAAAACAGCTCAGTTATAAGGGTGAAGGTAAGTTCTCAAAAAGTATGTATATCGAGCGCGCTTACCCCGTTCTTAATACTATTATGGAAGCGACGTCGATATACATACTTTTTGAGAACTTACCTTCACCCTTATAACTGAGGGATTACTCTATGAAAAAAATTCTGTTTGCGACGGAGAATCGAGGAAAATTAGACGAGGTCTTACCCCTTCTCTGTCTTCCTTCACTATCTATTATTTCAACTGACTCATTTTCAAAAAAACTAGACGTAGAAGAAACGGGAAAAACGTTTGAAGAGAATGCCCAGATAAAGGCACAAGCTTATTATGAAACATTTGGTTTACCTACATTCGCTGATGATTCAGGTTTAGTAGTTGATGCATTAGGCGGACGACCCGGAATTTATTCATCACGATACGGTGGGAAAAATTTACCGTTTAAAGAGAAAATTGTTATGCTCCTTGAAGAGCTTAAAGATGTTCCACAAGAAAAGCGAACTGCACGATTTGTTTCAGTTATCGTCTATATTGATGAAAAGAAAAAAATGACTACATTTGAAGGAATCTGCGACGGGCGTATTGATTTTCAACCCAAAGGCCACAATGGTTTTGGCTATGACCCTATTTTTTATCTTCCATCGCTGCAAAAAAATATGGGAGAACTATCATTAGAAGAAAAAAATCATATAAGCCATAGAGCTCAAGCAATAAAAAAATTTCGAGAATTTCTTATCAAATCAATGCCATAACGTATATTCCTTGACGACCTAGACATTATTGCTATCATACCCCCTATGAAACCTACAAAAAAGATACCATCAACCAAAGAAAAATATAAAGACACATTCACTGCTCACGAAGTAGGAGTAATCCTCGAAGGCATAAAAAGCGATTCTAAGCTTCTTTTTGAAAAGTTTGAAAGCTTAGAAGAAAAATTCGGAAGTTTAGAAGGTAAATTCGAAAGTTTAGAAGGTAAATTTGGAAATCTCAGAGAGAGTGTAGACATTATAGCTATTAACCAAACTAAGACTTTAGATAGAATTTCTGCTTTAGAAGTTGGGCAAAAACTCCTCATTAAAAGAATTGATGAACTTGAGAAGAAAATCAGCAGTATAGACAAAAGGCTTGTGAGCGTTGAGACTGATATTAAAGAAATAAAAGAATCTTTAAAAACTCAGGTTGATCTACAAAAATTTATTGTATTAGAAAAGCGTGTGTCAAAAATAGAAATGCAGGTCGTATCGATGACTTCCAAATAGATTATCTAACGGATTTTTTTCTTTACAATGTATCGATTCTTAATCCTCTTGTAATCTTTCAGACTTAATTCTTCGACGATGATTTTTCGATGCAGCGGTGGAATATTTTCCCATCCTCCTGCTTGTAATATGATTTTTTCAGCATCTCTTAAACTCATAAAGCCCTCATGAGATAAAAGATGCAAACACAATGCCAATATTAAAAAAAAATATACCTATTATTTCAATATCTTACTAAAATGATCTTTCGCATCGCTCCAGTATTGTTCCAGTTTTGTAATAGCACATTCAGAAATTTTGAGATTCTCTTTTTCTGCTTGGTCTTCCATGTAGGTAAACCGCTGAATAAATTTTTTATTCATATGATTGAGCGCTTCTTCAGGATCGAGATGAAATTTTCGCGAGATATTGACTAAAACAAAAAGCATATCACCTATTTCTTCTTCTATTTTCTTTTGATCATTTACATCAATTGCTTCTTGTAACTCTCGCCGTTCTTCATCGAGTTTTTCGAGTACATCTTTATTTTTTTGCCAATCAAATCCAACTGCTGCGGCTTTTTCAGAAATACGAAATGCTTTTATTAACGCTGGAAGGCTCTTCGGGATACTCTCAAAAAGACGTTTTTTTTCTTTCATCTTCATTTCATTCCATTTACCCAGAGCTTCTTCGGCTGTTGCCACTTTTTCACCTTTGAATACATGAGGATGACGATATTTCATTTTAGCAATCATTGCCTCAATAACTTCTATAATAGTAAATTGTTTCTCTTCATGCGCAATATGAGATAAAAAGACTATCTGAAATAAAAGATCTCCGAGTTCTTCTTTAAGATTATCAAAAGATTTTTGTGAAATTGCCTCAACCACTTCATAAGCCTCTTCAATAACATATTTTTTTAAACTCTCGAGTGTTTGTTTTCTATCCCATGGACAACCATGTTCTCCTCGAAGTGTTTTTACTAATTCAATAAGTTCATCAAATGAATTCTTTTTCATACTATTCCTTTCTTCCAAAGCTTGACCAAGACATCCATCTCTATTATTTCTGTATTCCATGGTCAAGCTGTAACCCAAGAGAGTCGAGCGTCTATGTTCTGCTTTTGTGTTTT
The DNA here is from genome assembly GCA_023250585.1 of Deltaproteobacteria bacterium. Classification (GTDB taxonomy): domain Bacteria; phylum Bdellovibrionota_F; class JAHFAK01; order JAHFAK01; family JAHFAK01; genus JAHFAK01. The sequence goes on along the minus strand of JAHFAK010000017.1, from coordinate 1,900 downwards.
CTATCGACGTCGCTTCCATAATACTATTAAGAACAGGAAAGCGCGCTCGATAGAAAACACAAAAGCAGAACATAGACGCTCGACTTAAGAAAGAAATACTCTTTATGAAAAAAGCATTGATACTTTTAAGTGGCGGACTCGATTCAACAACGTGTCTTGCTCTTGCTATTGAACAAGGGTTCAAGGTCACCGCTGTAAGTTTTCGTTATGGTCAAAAACACATACGAGAACTCGAATATGCAAAAAAAAATGCTGAAAATTATAATGTAGAAAAACATATTTTCATAAATCTCGAGCTTGATAAAATTGGCGGCTCATCTCTCACCTCTAGTTTCAATGAACCGAATGAAACTTCAATTCCTAACACTTATGTTCCTGGCAGAAATACTCTCTTTTTATCCTATGCTGCATCGATCGCTGAAACATTAAATATCGCTGATATTTTTATTGGAGTTAATGCAATTGATTATAGTGGCTATCCGGATTGTCGCCCGGAGTTTATAAAAGCCATGGAAAAAACGATAAATTTAGGAACCAAAAAAGGCGTGCTTAAAGAAATTTCATTTGTCATTCATACTCCTCTTATTAATTTAACGAAGTCTGAAATTATTCAAAAAGGCCTTGAACGGAGAGTCGATTATAGTCAGACAACCTCATGTTATTTTCCAATTGATAATCTTGCATGCGGAATATGTGACTCATGTAAGTTACGAAAAGCAGGCTTTGAAAAACTCAACAAAAAAGACCCCATCGCATATAAAAATCTCCTTTAAAAAATTCTGTCTGCAAACTTTTCAAGCTTATTGGTAAAAAGTAGTTAAGATCCCCGATTACCTTCTGCGCCTAAATATAAGTTATTAATATTATTATACTTTATTTTTATATATCTGGCATATTATTTGCACCATATAGAAGCTATGAATCATCTAAAATTGGCACTATTTTTCCTTATCTTATTAATTCTTCTTCGTTGTAATAGCGATCCTAGCGAAGGATCTTTTCAAAGTTTTATTGAATCCCCTGAAGGAGTACGTGTTGTTGGAACTATAATAAGCCAACAAGGAGTATCAATTACTGAACCTAATGACAAGATACAAAAAAATGATACCGATAACGATGGCGTAGATGACTCTGCAGATAACTGTCTTTTAATTTCAAATAATAATCAGACAGATACCGATAACGATGGATTTGGTAATGAATGTGATGACGATGATGATAATGACCTTATAGTCGATACATCAGATAACTGTCCTTTGATATCAAATAGTGATCAAAAAGATTCTGATGGAAATGGTATTGGAGATTCATGTGAAAATGATACCGACGGTGATGGATTCTCTGATGATCATGATAATTGTCCCTTAAATGCAAATAGTGACCAAGCAGATAGCGACGCTGATGGCTTCGGAAATGTCTGCGATAATTGTATAAACAAATCCAATACTAATCAAAATGACTTTGACCATGATGGTATTGGAGATGCATGCGAGCCAGATAGTGATGCTGATGGAGTTATAGATGATGGAGATAATTGTCCTTCGCTTTCAAATAGCAATCAGCTTGATACAGATCACGACGGACAAGGAGATATATGTGACAGTGACGATGATAATGATGGCATTACTGATTCAAAAGATAATTGTCCATTAACTTCCAACTCCAACCAACTCAATACTGATGCTACTAACGATGGGGGAGACGCATGCGATAATGATGATGATAATGATACAATTATCGATACCCAAGATAATTGTCCTCTCACTGCTAATAAAGATCAAAAAAATAACGATGGAGATTCACAAGGAGACGCATGTGATTCAGACGATGATAATGATGGAAAAGTTGATACTTCTGACAACTGCCCATTCGTAGCAAACCCAGATCAATTCAATACCGA
>JAHFAK010000016.1:11265-26659 GCA_023250585.1 Deltaproteobacteria bacterium | reverse complement strand
CCTAATTCTCATGGTTTTAATTTAGGTGTAGTAATCCCCTTTGGTAAAAGAGTTGCCTTCGGATTTAGTATGTTCCTTCCTGTTGGTTACGTATCGTCATTGTCTATGGGAAATGTCTATGAACCAAATTATGTCATTTATGAAAATACTACAAATACCGTATCTGTTTTAACAGGCCTTTCGATTGAACCGGTGCAAGGGTTCTCATTTGGTATTGGGGCTCGTTCATTAGGTGATCTTACAAGCACTGTTTATTCAAATACAACATTTGGAGAAGAAGGCAATCCTAACGAACCAAATATTCAAATGACGAGCCAAGTAGGACAAAAAATCGCGCCCATCGCAGGAGCTCTTTTGAATTTTATTGCGTTTAGTAACTCACTCAAAGATCTCAAATTAGGAATGTCATATCGACATGAAATTGATATAAATACCGATGTCACTCTCAACAATGATGTTACTACAGCATTTGATTCAGGAATTAGCCTTGAAAATACCTATCAGCTGAATCTTTCTTCCTCTCTTAATTTTGTTCCTACAGAATATACATTGGGCGTATCATATATTTTTGCAGATAAAGTTCTTGCCAGCATGGATGTTAATTATGCTCTCTGGAGTCATTTCATTTCTCCAGGTGCTTATGTAGAAGTAGCAGATTCAAGCGGCGGATCATTAGGCGAACCGTCACTCACTGAAAACCCCGCTGCATATTTTAGTGATACTATAAATCCTAAATTTGGCCTTGAATATCGATTTAATAGAATTCACGGAGGCACGACGCTTGATTATCTTGATATAGCCATGAGGGGAGGCTATGCGTTTTTAAAGTCGCCCGTACCAAACCAAGATGAGGAAGCAACATATTTTTTAGATAGCGATAAGAATATTTTTTCATTAGGACTTGGATTCAAATTTAAAGATAAAAAAGACATCCTCAAAGATTCCCTCTCAGTGGATCTGCATATACAACTTCATCAATTGATTCCAAATTATATAGAAAAATCTACTGACTCTCTCTCCGACTCTTCGGGAAGTACTTCGGAAGGGCTCATTCTAAATACTGGTGCGACTATCAGTTATAATTATTAAAAAAAATAGCATAAATCTCTTGACTTTTTATTAAAAGGATTAAAAAATACATCACTATTGAAAATGTTAATTAATAAACTTTTAATTTGGAGGATTTTACAATGAAGAAATTAGGAATTTTTTTAACAATGGTAGTATTTTCACTTGGTCTTATGAGTGCTTGCCCAGAAAAGAAAGATGAAGAGCCAGCTGCTCCTCAAGGAGATACCATGAAGACTGATGAGAATACAGACAACACCACTGAAGGAAAAGATACAAAAACAGATGGTGATGAGTCAGGCCAAGCTGATGAAGACGTAAAAGACACAACAACGTCTTCTAACTAATACGTCTCTTTTTCATTATTTTTTTCACTAAAATCTTTACAGTATATCACTTATATTCATATAATCATTACGTGTATCAATAAAAAAGCCGACGCATACAACTATTTTATTTTTATATGGATGAATTAAAACTGCTCCAAAAAATTAAAGATTATCTTAAAAATAATAATAAAGTAGCCTATCCTTTAGAATATATTAAAAATAATGATATGAAAACGATCCGGCTTGCAGTCGCGGAAGGAGAAGATAAAACTTTTATTAAAGATATTGAATTTTATTTTGGTGTATATATTGAAACAGAAGTTCATCCAAAATCAGTTATTACAAATTATATTCAAGAAGATCAGGAAATAAAAATCCGTACTGTTCAAGGATCAGATAAAACATTTCGAATTCAAAAAAAACTACGTTCACATTTACGACTCATGAATCCGCTTAAAGATCTATTAGATAAACGCATAAAAAAATCAGAAGAAAAAAAAATAGCTCCTCAAGCTAAAGTAACTTCAAAAAAATCTGAAAAAACTGAAGTGATGTATGAGGAAGGAACAAAGAATATAAAATTAAGAGTAATTAAAGGAGTAGATGAAGGAACACTGTATTCTTTATCTCGAGAGCCACTCATTCTTGGTAGACAAAATCAAGCCAACCCTCAAGACATTAAATTACATGATAACAGCATATCAAAAGCTCATGCACAAATTGAAGTCATTGAAGGAAGTATTTACATTGTTGATTTAAGTAGTACAAATGGAACCTATGTTAATGATACGCTCATCACAAAACAAAAATTAACGGTGGGTGATCGAATTTTTCTTGGACAAACTGAGCTCGAAGTTATTCTTGATACGAGTCAAGATAACGATAGTGACACCGTTTACATCAAGGCAGATGTAAAGCGTGAAGCAAAATAGTTTCTAAATCCTAATTATCAGAATCTAGAAACTATCGATGCGGGTGTAATTCAGTGGTAGAATGTCAGCTTCCCAAGCTGGACGTCGCGGGTTCGACTCCCGTCACCCGCTGTTGATTAAATTACTTATACGAAGTTGCATTCAATAATGACACGTAAAACAATCATTCGATATATAATTCCTCTAATCCTATTTTGTAGCCTTTTTTGTGCTCTTTATATAAACAAAAAAAGTATCTTACAAAAACTCGAAAACATCTGTATCGATTATATTAGGTACCAGTATCATATTGAAATTAGTTATGAGGATAAAGAAATCCATGTATTTAATCCTTCGTTACATTTGAAAAACGTTAAAATTCAACATTATCCAGATATCGAAATTTTTGTTAATGATGTTTCTATAGCTGTCACTCCATTTCGTTTTTTCGAAAAAAAAATATTGATTAATTCAATTACAAGCAAAAATATAGCTATTAAAGGTCGCTTTGTTTCAGGAGCACAGCAAAAAGCATCTTCTCGAGATTATTATTCTATTCCTTTTACTATACAAAATGGAAATTTTGAAAATACGACCCTTGAATTAAGTTTTTCTACAGGAACGGTATATGCAGAAATACCGAATATAGAAATTAAGGAAGATGACCGTTTTGTAAAACAATATCTTCATGATGTTCAGATTAAAAATTCTACCATCACCTATCGTTATAAAGATAAAACTGAGAGAATCAAAAATGTAAATCTTAACTTTAAACATCGACCTGCTTCATTGGAAATTACTCATTTGAAAATTAACGATGAATCATTTGATATTGGGATATGGGGAACTTTCCAAAATTTTAAAAACTTCTCTCTTAATTCGATTTCAAAGTTACAGGTTCCAAAAGTAGCATCATTATTTGATATTCCTGCAATGCAAGGTACCCTGAAAGAATCTACCTCTTGTGTTGCTCATAGAGGGCTATACAACCTTCAAACAAAATTACGGTTTAATAACCTCCATATAAAAGACTTTGTAGTGAATGAATTACTAATCAACGCTGCTACTGATTTTAAAAAACTTAATATACATGGAATATATAGAGCTCAAAACGGCGGGATATGTGAATTTAATCCACTCATTGATCTTACTAACAAAAATTATCCTTTTACCTCAAATATTGTGCTTACTCATTTTACCCTCAATAACATCTTAGATATTTTTCAAAAAACTGATGCTCCTGTTAATCTTACTATTGAAAAAGGAACCTTGGTTACTCATGGAACGATGAATCCCTTTCATTTACAAGGTGGCGCAAAACTTATAACAAAAAATTTCACAGCCAAAAGCGACAATCAATTAATTATTACGTTACCGACAATTCCTATTGATGCACGTATTGATGTTACTCCGAAAAGATTTCAAATTGAAAATGCACTTATAGGAAATAAAGAAAAAATTAAAGCATCTGGTTATTTTAGTTTTGAGGATACAATGTCATTACATTTTACTTCAGATAAATTTGTCCTCACATCCATCAAGTTGTTTGATAAACTGATGACAGACATTGATATCAAAGGTGAAGGGAGCCTTACGGGCAAATATGGAGCATTAGAGCTTTCTATTGATTTTCTCATTCATTCTCTTGAGTCTCATTTGATTAAACTTACAAATATTAGCGGTAATATACAAAAAAGATACAATGAATTGAGTATTAATAACGTTATGATTAATAATTCATCGCTTATCGCTGAAGGGCAATCGCGCATTAAGCTTGATAAATCAAATGAAGTATCTCTGTATGGAAGAATTGCTTCTTTAAAATTATTCGAACTTTTAAAACTTCCAAAAACGTATACCGCTTCAATAAATCAAGCTGAACTTTCTGGGGAAATAAAACTTGATAAAAAAAAGACAGTAAATGGTTCATTCAATATAGCTAAAATTGGTGCTGTAAAAATCTCTGATGAGGTTATTGATAACCTCATTTTTCAAGGCACTATTGATAATGATACATTAAACGTATTATTTCAAGTAACAAAGAAAAATGCGCGTATTAATCTCGAAGGTACAATTCGTCATTTTGATGAATTGAATCTCAATCTTTTTTCTGAAAATCTCTCTACTGAAAGTTTTACATATATTGGAAAAAAAGGAATTCCTCTTTCGAGTAAAGTTTTAATTAAAGGATTATTGAGCGGCAGAATCAATAATCCGATTTTTAATGGAACCATTGCGTTAGTTGAAACAAAATTCCATGGAATTCCCTATGAAAATTCACTTGTGCATATAGACTATCTTGAAAATAAATATTTATTAAATGGAAATCTTTTCAATGAAGCTATTGTTACTTCATGTTCGTATAATTCAGTCAATTATACATATTCACTCGACACAAAATTTGATGCTATTAAATTACATGAACTTTTAGGAATATATTTTACTGGACGGTTTGAGAATTTAGAAACTGTAGTAAGCGGTAAAGCTTTATTGAAAGGATCTTTAAAAAATGACATGCATTCAGGAACTCTCCGCCTTTCAAAGCTTATTGTTTTACAAGATAAATACAAATTACAAAATGAAGGGGAAGTGATTCTTGGTATAGAAAACGATAAAATTATTTTATCGCCGGTTCGCTTTCAAGGAATTAATAGTAAACTTTCTCTTCAAGGTTTTTTTGAGACCGATGGAAATATGTTGCTTACAGCGGCTGGGTACTCAGATCTTTTATTTTTAGATGCTTTTACCCGATTAGAAAAAACAAGTGGAAATACACATTTTAAATTAACAATAGCTGGCAAACCAACTAATATTAACCTACAAGGGTGGGGTACCATTAAAAATCTCAGATTTGGAATTCCCCAAGTTAAAGGAGAGTTTTATAATGGCATGGCTTCATTCACTTTAAATGAAGAACGGCTAAAATTAACTTCCTTTACATCTGATTTTAGCAATGGAAAAATTACAGGAAACGGAGAAATTATTCTCAAGAATTTACATCCACAAACATTGGATCTTAATTTTCATGTTCATAATATTGAAATCATGCAATCAAAAGATTTTAGATTTCAACTGTTAAGTTCGCTCAGTTTGTATGGACCAATAAATCATATGCTTTTAAAAGGCACTACAACGATTAGCAACCTAAAATTCAATAAGCGGCTCGACTATAAATCGAAGATATTTAATATCACGGATCTTTTTAAAGATAGCACAAAAATAAAAATACATGAGCCCGAATCTGAGTTTTTATTTTTAGACATTGGTGTAACGGCTCTTGAAAATATTCTTATTCAAAACGAATTATTTGATTCAAGTTTATTAGCAAATCTTCGTATTACGGGATCGAATAGATCGATGGGACTGCTTGGAACCATCAAAGTAAAAGAAGGAACCCTAGAATTCAGGGGTGAAGAATTTAAGATCCAATCAGGATCAATTGAATTTATTGACCCTAATAAAATATCCTTTCTTTATAATGTTTCGGCTGAAACCCAGCGGAGCAATTATCATATATTTTTAAACGCGAGTGGAGATGAAGAAAACGTCAATATCTCACTTTCTTCTGATCCCGAACTCTCACGTGAGGATATTATTTCCGTACTAGAAGTAGGAGTAACAAGTGCTGAACGAGAGAATTTAAGTTTAGGAAAATGGGAAGCTGCCGCAGCCGTCTCAGGAAAAGCGCAAGATATTTTAGAAAAAGAACTAATTAAAAAATTAAAAGTCATTAAATCGATTCAAATTGTTCCAACTTTTTCTGAAAATTCAAAAACCGTAGAGCCTCGCTTAATTGTATCATCTGAAGTAATTAAAGGTATTGATCTTAATTACAAAGCAACACTGGCAAATACAGCTGAACAAGAAGCTGAGATGGAATATAAGGTAACAAAAAAATTCTCTCTTCTGGCAAATTGGAAAGATGAAGGATCTAATAACGATGCTGAAATAGGAATGGATTTTAAATTTCGATTTGAATTCAAATGATATGCGTACGCTTAGTATTACTTTATTATATATGTTATTGCTCATTTCCACTCTTATTGCTCAAGAAAAAGTATTTGAGTTAAATGTCGATTCGAGTGATTTTGTATTAAAAAATAAATTTATAGAACTTTTAGAGCAAGAAAAAGATTATAGCGAAAGCGCTATTAATAAGCTCATAAAAAAATTCAACGAATTATTTGACCTAGAAAATATTATTGTTACATCAACAGAAAATGAACAAAAATTAATTATACATTTTATCATTATTCCTCGCTATAAAGTTGAGAATCTTATCTTTCATGGCAATCAATTTTTATCAGATTCTACACTCAAAGGCATAGTTACTATCAAAAAATTTCAGGGGATAAATGAAGTCGATACTGAAAACGAAAAAAAAAGTATACTTGATGCATATAGAAAAAAGGGATTCTTAAATGCCCAAGTAAAAATTGAAAAAATATTTAAACAGCAGTCGAGTGGCGTTTCTTTTGTTTTTACTCTCGATGAAGGCGAGAGAGTTCGAATTGCCAAGATTTATTTTGAAGGTTTTGAAAAATTTCATTCTAAAAAATTAGAGGATGAACTGGAAATTAAAACAGGAGATTTTTACGAACAGGAACGAGTTAGTAAATCTCAAGAAAAAATTAAGAAATTATTACTCAAAAATGGATTTATAACTTCACAGCTTTCTGAACCTGAGCTGAGATATGAGATAACAACTGATACCTATGAGTTACGCTTCTCTGCAGTCTTGGGACTTCAATATAAAATTGCATTTAAGGGAGATGTGGAATTTGATGAAGAAGAAATCAATGAATATCTTGGATATGATCGTTTTTTTTCTCAGGAATTAGTTGTCAAAGAAGAAGAACGTAAAATCCATGAGTTCTATGAAGAACATGGTTATCAGTACAGTAAAATTAAAACAACTGTTTTTCAAAATGAAAATATAAAAAAAATAGAATTCAAAATCGAATTAGATAAACAAATAGAAATTGAAGATACAGATTTTGTAGGAAATAAAGAAATTACTACCCAAAAACTTCATTCTGTTGTGAAACGCTATTTTGATAGAAGTGAATTCAAAGACACGTATTCAGAAAAAAATATACGAGGTATGATTGATGAATTGATTGACTATTATAAGCAAGAAGGTTTTTTAGAGGTAGCAATTATAATAACCAATCGTGCAATAGATGATGATGAAGCTACGGTTACTTTATCTATTACCGAAGGACGGCGTATCCTTGTTGACCATATAAATTTTAATTTTGTTGAAAAAAAATCAACTATCTCCCGTGAAGAATTAATGAATCTTGTAGGTTTTAAAGTCGGAAGCCCATTCAACTATTATGACTTTCAAAATGCGTCCAATACAATGAAATCATACTACCAAGAACGAGGTTTTAGTGCAGTTGCTATTCGTGAACAAGTACATTTTGAAGATCCCAATAAAGCCATTGTTGAATATGGTATTGCGGAAGGGGAACAATCTCTTATTGGGCTTATTTCTATAAAAGGTAACAAGCGAACAAATGAACGACGTATTCGAGAACGAATTGAACTTCCTTTTGGTGAACCCTTAAGCCAAAAAAAACTTTTTGAAGCAAAAAGGTCTCTCTATAAAATGGGACTATTTCAAAATATTGAAATTATTGATGATGGAATAATCCCTGATACTCATTTTCATAACCTTATTATTATCGTTTACGAGCTTAATGCCATTTCCTTTGAATTTGGACCAGGTTTTGCTACCTTGAATAGGGAAGGAGCATTTCTTTTTGAAGATAATATCGTTCGCGGCTTTGCAGGTTTTAATCATAAAAATCTGGATGGAGAAGCAAAATCATTAGATGTTAGAGCTTCGGTACAACGTAGAATACCCAACGCTGAAATTACTGAACGAAAAATTAGCATTGGTATTCGGCAACCAAATATTTTTTATACTGAAGTTAATACAGGAATCAACTATATCAATGCACGCATTGACAAAGTTGAATTTGATGTTGATGAAAATACATTAGTTCTCAGCGCTGATCGTGAACTTACTGAAAAAGTAAAAGGAACTATTCATTATACGTTTGAATTTAGTGACACTTTTAATGTTGTAAGTGCGGAAGAAGATACAGGACTTCTGCGCTTAGGATCAATAAGTCTTGGTCTTGAACGATTTGATGTTGATAACCGATTAAATCCTCGACAAGGTATTATTAACTCATTGAAACTATCGTTATATAATCATTATTTTGCCTCCGAAGAAGAATTCTATACTGCAGTTGGAAGGACTGATTTTTTATATGAAATTTACAAAAATTTTAATTTCCATGTTTCATTGCGTGGAGGATATGCCCAAACATACGCAGGAACTACTGAAATACCTATTCAAAAACGCTTTTTTTTAGGAGGGACAGGAACAGTACGTGGTTTTAAAGAAGATTATGTGGGAACGCCTGAAACTTTTCTCAATAATTCACCCATTGGCGGCAGAATCTTTACCAATTATGTTGGAGAATTTATTTTTCCGATTTATAAAGAATTTCGAGGCGCTCTATTTTCTGATGGAGGAAATGTATATAGAGATGAATCAAATTTTGATATAACAAATGTGCGTAAAAGCGCAGGACCTGGCCTCCGTTATGATACTCCAGTAGGTCCCATTAAAGCTGATTTTGGATTTAAATTAGATAAAAAAGAAAATGAATCAATCGGAGAATTTCATTTTTCTGTAGGATTTATTTGGTAAAGTCATTGGTGAGAGAAACAACAAGATGAAGATCATTGCTCAAAATAAAAAAGCATATCATGATTATCATATTGAGGCTACATATGAAGCCGGCATAGTACTTCTGGGAACTGAAGTTAAATCAATTAAAGGTGGAAAAGTTAATCTTAAAGAAAGCTATGCTCGTTTTAAAGGGAATGATATGTATCTGATTGGTTGTCATGTTAGCGAATACGAGCAAGGTAATATTAATAATCATAATCCACTGCGTGATAAAAAACTTCTATTACATAAAGCAGAGCTCTCAAAACTTTCAGATAAAATTAATCAAAAAGGATTAACGCTCGTACCATTAAAAATTTATCTTCAGAATGGATTAATTAAATTAGAGCTTGGCCTTGCTAAAGGAAAAAAAATCTACGATAAACGAGAAACACTCAAGAAGAAAGAAGCAAAACGAGAAATGGATCGAATGAAAAAAATTAGCCGTTAAAGCTATGCTTTTTTATCGGTCGCTCTACCATTTTACTATTAGCAGATATACACTCAAACGCAGTATAACCATGTGCTAATTTAGTAATTATTTGTGCCCTAAAATATTCTTCTTTTAATGGAATGAATTCAAGAAGAGGTTCTTTTGTAAGCATAACCTTTTTTATGTCATCTCGAATAGATCCATAGGTATAATTTTTGGGGTCAAAGAGTACACTAATAGAAACAGTAAAAATTCCTTTCGCTGTTTCTAATTTTACAAATTCATTCTTTTGAATACTTCGATCAGAAAAAGCAAGAAGCTTTGGATGAGGATTTATTGTTCCTTCCCGCTTTGCTACAATTACTTGATCGAGTTGACTTGATGCTAAATCTATTCCTAAACTAAGTGAATCAAGACTTCTACAATCTTCGGTATAGGCATTAATTTTATTTTTCAAGTAAACCAAATTTGTTTTTTTAATTGCTTCAAGTCTTTCAAGTTGGCTTTCTTTCATATACTCGGGAGTAAGCATTTCAAGAAACGAATTCACTTCATTTCTGACTTCTTGACATTCACCAGATTGCGATTGTGCGTACATTGCTTGTTTGTATTTTAATTGATATACTATACTTTCGAGTTTCTTTAAAAGATGAGCATATTTTTGGCCATATTCACGTTCAAGCGTTAAGAGCTTTAATCTACAAAAGTCTAATTTTTCATATATAATTCGCGCATCTTTAAGGGAAGTTTCAAGGCTTTTTTCTGTTTCTCCACGTTCAAGCTGAGCATTTGCTATCAGCTTTTGTGTTTTTTCAAATTCGGCTTCGCAGTAATTAAACTGATCTACATTTTGATATTTATACTCATTTTGTTGTTGAGTAAGTTGCACTTGAGCATCATTCAATAAATCAAGGAGAAGAGCATATTTAAATTTTGTTTTATAATAATATTTTTCAGAACAAGCCGAGATAAAATCATTTTCTTCTTTAACCCAATTTGAACGATAAAGGGCTTCTTGTAAATCATGAGTAAGATAGTATTTATTTTTCAGAATATACATATCTTCATTATATTTAGTTTCACACCTATACATATTGACTAAAGAAACTGAGGCATAGAGATGTGTGCTAAGAATAAGCACTAATATTATCATAATCTGAGAACGAAGAATAAAACGTTGTAATTGATTCATAATATCCCCTAATAAAAATTTAAATGAGTGTTTTATACTTTAAATAATGCTTATTGTCAAGTTTTATCAGACAATTCAGAATAAAGCTGATCTAAGCTCAAATTATGCTCTTGTGCAATTTTTTTCATGTCTTCATATTCAGGTACAGCTCTATGTATTGTGCTCTTATCTTTTGCTATTTTCATGCGTACTTTACCATATTTTGTCATGACTTCTTTAATTTCACGTTCAAGGCAATAGCGTTTTTCATGACGAATTCTTATTCCTAATGTAGTTGAATGGTTAAAAATAATTTGAATTAAATTTTCGCAATGAACAGGATTTGTAATTACAGTTAATTTAATTGCAGGCCGGCCTTTTTTCATTATAATATTTTCGAGAAAAACATCGAGAGCATCATTTTTAAAAAGCTGCTCTATGAGTAATTCATAAAACTGAGGGTTCATATCATCGATGTTTGTTTCAATAACATCTACTGATGATGTATGTTTATCATCTTGTGTTTGGGCCTTGATGACACGGAGAACATTGGGAAGCTTTGTAGTAAAAGATCCTGCTCCATAGGCTATATTTTCTATCGTCATGTGAGGCATTGAAGTAAATTCATGCGCCAGTACACGAATAATTGCTGCGCCTGTTGGAGTAACAATTTCTTTCTCACTTGCATGAGCATACGTAGGTACCCCTTTAAGAATCTCAAGAGTTGCAGGAGCAGGAAGCGGCCATGCCCCATGTTCTGTTTCAATCGTTCCTCGAGTCAGAGGAATTGGGCTTGCAATAATGCGCGTTGGATGTAATTCATGAATGCAAATAGCAGTGCCTACAATATCAATAATTGAATCAATCGCACCGATTTCATGAAAGTGAACATCATCTTTTGATATTCCATGGATCTTCGCTTCAGCATCTGCAATACACTCAAAAATAGAAAGAGACAGATTTTTAACATCATTATTTAATGAAGAACTCGTAATAAACGTCTTGATTTCTTTGTATGATCGTTCATGAGGATGGTGCTTCACCGTAACATTAAATTTAGTTGCATGAATATGATTTTTTGTAACTTTTTCACAGCTTAATTCATATTCTTTTGTAAGATTAAGCTGTCGTAATTCAGCAGTGAGTTTTTTGAAATCTACGCCAAGACCCAACAATGCCCCAATAGTCATATCCCCAGAAATACCTGAAAAACAGTCAAAGTAGAGTATATTCATACATATCCTTTAGGGTACCCTTAATTATTAATCATATGAGCAAAATATCCCGCACCAAAGCCATTATCAATATTAACAACCGTCACGCCAGGCGAACAAGAATTGAGCATTGCAAAAAGGGCGGTAATGCCGCCTAATGCAGTTCCATAGCCTTTAGAAGTAGGAACAGCAATAATAGGCTTCGATGTAATTCCACTTACAACACTCGGCAATGCACCTTCCATTCCTGCAATAACAATGAGAACATTCGCATTTTCAATAGTATCTTGAAACCGAAAGAGGCGATGGATACCGGCAACGCCAACATCATAGATTTTGATTGCCGTACTTCCAAGTGTAGTCGTCGTCATATATGCTTCTTCAGCAATATTAATATCAGACGTTCCAGCCGTAATAATTGCTACTGTTTTTTTCTTTTTTGTTTGATGTTTATTTTTCCCAATAATAATAACTTTTCCTAATTCATTATAACAAATATCAGTAAATTTCTTTTGTAGTATGGTGAAGATTTTTTTATGCGCTCTGGTCGCAAAAACAAAACCATGATGTGCATACATATCTTCAGCTATGCGAACAACTTGTTCCGGTGTCTTTCCTTCACAAAATATAACTTCTGGAATTCCTCTCCGCAGAACACGATGGTGATCAACCTTCGCAAACTCAATATCGGAGAAAGGTATTTTTTTTATTACTTTAAGTATTTCTTTTTCTGAAACAAGACCTTTTTTAAATTGTTTGAGAATAGTTTGGATTGACATATTGCCTAAAGCGTTTCATTCATGCTTCCCATACGGTAGCCTTTAAGATCAAGGGTTGTATAAAGAAATCCTAACTCCTTAAAACGTTTACAAATCACTTCACGATGTTTTAATAACGTCGAAAAATCAGTTTCATTTACTTCTATACGTGCAATAGTTTCATGAAATCTCACCCGTCTATAACCAAATCCGATTTCATCAAGAAAGGCTTCAGCAGCTTCAATCTTTCGTAAATTATTCAGATCAATTGATGTCCCATAGGGAATTCGACTCGAAAGGCATGGTTCAGCTGCTTTATTCCAATTTGAAATTCCTAAACTCTTTGCAAGATGCCTAATCTCGGATTTGTTGAGCTTTGCTTCTAGAAATGGGCTTTTAATATTAAACTCCTGAGCGGCTTTATACCCAGGACGATAATCAGATAAATCATCTAGATTTGAGCCTTCAATAATATGGGGAATCTTATTGGCTCGAGCACGTTCAATAAGTTTTGAAAACAATTCATGTTTACAGTAATAACATCGATTACTCGGATTGCTCGCAAATGATTCTTTGCGTAACTCATCGGTTTTAATAATCTGATGGCTAATGCCTATTTCTTTGGCAAGAGTCTTTGCATGAAGGAGCTCTTTTTCTTTAAGTGTCTCACTCTCGCCAGTAATAGCGATTGCAGAAGATCCAAGTGTATCATAGGCAATTTTAGCAAGGGTTGTACTGTCAGTTCCACCTGAAAATGCAACAAGCACCTGTCCATAATCTTTAATAATGTTTTGAAGCACAAGGTATTTTGCTTGAATTTCTTGATCCATATCTCAAAAGCGTATATCAATAAAAAAGAAATTTTTGTCAAATTTAAAGTACTATGAGAAGAAGAACCTCTAGTTAAAGAGGAGTGCATATGTTCTTTTTTTATTTCCTATCGACGTCGCTTCCATAATAGTATTAAGAACAGGAAAGCGCGATCGATAGGAAATAAAAAAAGAACATATGCACTCCTCTTTAAAGAACATCTTTCGTTAAAACTTCTAAGGAGTAAATTATGAAAAAAATTGTCGCAATTGTGGGAATGCCGGGAGCAGGGAAATCATATGCAGCAGAATATTTTAAAAAAGCAGGTTTTGATTATATTCGTTTTGGTCAAGCCACAATTGATGAAATTAAAAAAAGAGGCCTTGATGTAAACGAACAGAATGAACGGATAATTCGTGAAGAG
This sequence comes from Deltaproteobacteria bacterium, assembly GCA_023250585.1. Classification (GTDB taxonomy): domain Bacteria; phylum Bdellovibrionota_F; class JAHFAK01; order JAHFAK01; family JAHFAK01; genus JAHFAK01. The sequence continues at coordinate 12,790 of JAHFAK010000016.1, read as the reverse complement.
CTTCGTAAAACACATGGAATGGCTGCTTATGCAATTATTAATCTAAATAAAATTGAGCATTCTGCACATCATGTTATTATTGATGGGCTATATAGTTGGTCCGAATATAAAATCTTGAAAGAGAAATTCAATAAGCAATTTTATGTCCTGGCTATTTATGCTCCTCCGGCGCTTCGCTATGAACGCTTAACGAATAGAGCGGATCAATTTAAAAACGATACAACTCATACATTTCGTTCAATTAAAAGAGAAGATGCTATAACACGTGATTATGCTGAAATAGAAAAAATCGAAAAAGGTGGACCTATTGCCATGGCAGATTATACTATTATCAATACTCAAGGAATCGAACATCTCGCAAGCCATATAGATTCGGTTATTAAAGAACTCATAGATACCGAGTAGACTTGATTTTCTGGAATGATCATGATACGTTCCGGAATGAAAGGGAAGGGGTTTTATCATGCGTTCATTAAAAGAAGAATTCAACTCATCATTAGAAAAAACATTATTTCCGGATAATATATTTACTCTTAATAAAGTCAGAGAAGAATTTGATTTTTCTATTGAAAATGAACCTTGTAAGATTATTTCGAAACAACACCTTCTCTTAAGAATCAATATTTCTATTAGATATCTTCAGGTCAAAAAAATTCAGGCTCCTTTTAATAGCTCTCTTCTTGATGCCATTAATGAGTTTTATGATGCTCTTTTGAATCACAATTTAGAAGAAGCTCTTCTCGTTTCTCATAAAATTTTAGAAAAATCATGCTCTGATGAAGGATTAGATTTTCTTTATGGTTACATCATGAGTTGCCTATACTTTGATCATTATTTTTCTGACATCGCAGTCTCGCGGCGCACTCATTTTAATCAAATAGTAAGAGAAAAAATCCTTTCTGTACGTAGAGATAGTGATCTAAATCCTGAATCTATTAAACAATTTTTTACTTATTTACTCTTTGATAATGACGACTATGAACTTTATACCACATTAAATACTCTACTAGCAGGAGGAATTCGTAATAATTTCTTTCTGTGTATTGGATTATTAAAAACCCTGCGGCATTTATTATCAGCTCATACTAAGTCGCATTCAAACGCTAACTACGTTGGCTTCGTCGTTGGCTCCTCAACGTACTAATTACGTACGTTTGCGTCGCCTTCTCCTTGCCGACGTTTATCATTTTGAATGCAACTTAGTATCAATAATTCCAAACGTATAGAATTACTCTTCAATTTCAGTAAAATATTTTCTTACTAAAGGAGGAATGAATAGAGAGCTCACATCTAATTTTCTAAGTTCTTGCACGAGAAGTTCAATCGTGTCTTCCAATTTAAGTTTACTATCAATAAAGAGTTCAAGCTTTCCATCATGTTTACATAAACCGCCGGCTGAGTATTTAGGCATAAGTTTTACATAATGTATTTCAACCCCAAGTTTTATAGCCAATTCTTCTAATAGTTTTAAAATTTCAGTATTATTCATACAATTTCATAGAGGCTCATAGTCAACCTATTTTAG